>DASSRW010000108.1:0-23201 GCA_035701545.1 Pseudolabrys sp. | reverse complement strand
CCGTCACGATCACCAGCGCGGAGGCGCCTTCGGCGCACGAATAAGCGTTCGCGCAAAACGTGACATTCGGCAGGACTGGCTTCGCCTGCTCCATGCCCACCGGGTCGTAGGCGCGCACCTTGGCGCCCATGTCCTGCAGCGCCGTGATCAGCGGAATGGCCGGAGCCTCGCGCATGTCGTCGGTGTTCGGCTTGAACGTGAGGCCAAGCACCGCGATCGTCTTGCCGCGCATCTCGCCGCCGAGCGCGGCCGACACCTTGCGCGCCATCGCGCGCTTGCGCGCGTCGTTGACGGCCACCACCGTTTCCATGATGCGCAGGGGCGCGCCGTGATCCTGCCCCGTCTTGATGAGCGCGACCGAATCCTTCGGGAAGCACGAGCCGCCGAAGCCCGGGCCAGCGTGCAGAAACTTCGCCCCGATCCGGTTGTCGAGACCGATGCCGCGCGCGATGTCCTGCACGTTGGCGCCGACTTTTTCTGCAAGATCGGCGATCTCGTTGATGAAGGTGATCTTGGCGGCGAGAAAGCCATTCGCCGCGTACTTGATCAGCTCCGCCGTGCGTCGTCCGGTAAACATGATCGGCGCACGATTGAGATAGAGCGGCCGGTACAATTCGTTCATTACCTCGCGCGCGCGCGGATCGTCGCTGCCGACGACGATGCGGTCCGGGTGCTTGAAATCGCGGATGGCCGCGCCCTCGCGCAGGAACTCAGGATTGGACACGACCGCGAACTCCGCATCCGCTCGCGTTTCCCGGATGATGCGCTCGACCTCGTCGCCGGTGCCGACCGGAACGGTGGACTTGGTGATGACGACCGTAAAGCCATCAAGCGCACGCGCGATCTCGCGCGCCGCTTCGAAGACGTAGGTGAGATCCGCGTGCCCGTCGCCGCGCCGCGAAGGCGTGCCGACCGCAATGAACACCGCGTCGGCGGACTGGACGGCAGGAGCAAGCACGGTCGTGAACTTCAGGCGCTCGGCGCGCGCGTTGGCCGCAACCAGATCGTCGAGACCGGGCTCATAGATCGGGATTTCGCCCCGTTCAAGCGCGGTGATCTTGCTCTTGTCCTTGTCGACGCAAATGACTTCGTGGCCGAAATCGGCAAAACAGGCACCGGAAACGAGGCCGACATAGCCGGTGCCGATCATGGCAACGCGCATGTGAAATCCGCGGCAATATGGTTAACGAATTCGGCGTGCGCCGGAGAAAGGTTTCATAGCAGAGCGACTTGGCACTGGCGAGTGCCGAGAATATGGCCGACTTTCCGCGATCCGATAAACGCTAAAGAAACGGCGGTTTGATAGCTCTCCGCCTCATGCAGGGGACGGCAAGCGCGAACAACGGACGGGTCGACTGGGTCGACTACGCCAAAGGCTTCTGCATCGTCATGGTGGTGACGATGCACTCGACGCTGGGCGTCGAGGCGGCGAGCGGCCACGAAGGCTGGATGCACTACCTTGTGTCGTTTGCGCGGCCGTTCCGCATGCCCGACTTCTTCATGATCTCCGGGCTCTTTCTCGCCAATGTCATCGACCGCGGATGGCGCACCTATCTCGACCGCAAGGTCGTGCACTTCGCCTATTTCTACGTCCTCTGGATGACCATCCAGCTGGCGTTCAAGGCGCCGGGTTTGGCTGCCGAGCATGGCGTCGCCGGCGTCGTGCAGCTTTACGTCGTTTCGTTGATCGATCCGTTCGGCACGTTGTGGTTCATCTACCTGCTGCCGGTCTTCTTCGTATTCATCAAGCTCACGCGCCGCATCCCCGCGCCGGTCATCTGGCTCTTTGGCGCGGCGCTGGAAATCTCGCATCTCAACACCGGCTGGATGGTGCCGGACGAATTCGCCGCGCGCTTCATCTACGTCTACTCAGGCTACGTGTTCGCGCCCTATCTCTTCTCGCTCGCCAAGAGCGTGCAGGAGACGCCGGTGCGCGGCGTGGCGATCCTGGTCACCTGGGGCCTCCTCAACGGCTATGCGGTGTTTGCCGGTTACTCCAATCTGCCGGTCATCTCGCTCGCTTTGGGATTGGTCGGCGCCGCCGCCGTCATCCATTTCGCGGCGCTGCTCTCGCTGATGCGCGCGTGCGATCCGCTGCGCTACTGCGGCGAGCATTCGATCGTCATTTACCTCGCCTTCTTCCTGCCGATGGCGGCGACCCGCACGCTGCTGCTCAAGACGCATTTCGTGACGGATATCGGCACGATTTCCGTGCTCGTGACCGCCGCCGGCGTGATCGGCTCGCTCTGCATGTACTGGGCGATGCGCCATTCACCGGCCGGCTTCCTCTATGAACGCCCGCAGTTCCTTCGGCTCGAATCGAAACGCGCGCCGGCCCTGCAACCGGCGGAATGATTTTTGCCGTCATGCCCCGCGAAGGCGGGGCATCCAGTAATCGCGGACATCAGTTACAATGCGGAGGGCTTGTGGATACTGGATCGCCCGCTTTCGCGGGCGATGACCTCCGTTGATAATTCCGACGTTCCGGCCCACATTCGGGCCATGCCGCCTGCAAAAACAGCCACCAAAGCAAAATCGGCCGCGAAACCTGCGGCCGAAAAGCCGACATCCTATGCTTCGCGCCCGCTGAAAAAGGGCGACCACCTCTTTCTGGTGGACGGTTCCGGCTACATCTTCCGCGCCTATCACGCCATCCGCTTCGAGCCGCGCACGCCGGAAGGCGTGCACGTCAACGCCGTCTACGGCTTCTGCGCGATGCTCTGGAAGCTCATCAAGGAAATGAAGCCGGAGGAGCGGCCGACGCATCTCGCGGTGGTGTTCGACAAATCGGAAAAGACCTTCCGGACAGAAATGTATCCCGACTACAAGGCGCACCGCCCGGACCCGCCCGATGACCTCATTCCGCAGTTTCCGCTCATCCGCGAGGCGGTGCGTGCTTTTCAGATTCCGTGTCTCGAGCAGGCCGGATTCGAGGCCGACGACCTGATCGCGACTTACGCGCGCATCGCTTGCGAAGCGCAGGCGACGACGACGGTCGTTTCATCGGATAAGGACCTGATGCAGCTCGTCGGTCCGACAGTCGTGATGTACGACACGATGAAGGACAAGCGCATCGGCCGCGCCGAGGTCATCGAAAAGTTCGGTGTCGGGCCGGAAAAGGTCATCGAAGTCCAGTCGTTGATCGGGGATTCAACCGACAACGTGCCCGGCGTGCCCGGCATCGGGCCGAAAACCGCGGCGGAACTGATCACACAATACGGCGATCTCGAAACGCTGCTTCAGCGCGCCAGAGAGATCAAGCAGGACAAGCGGCGCGAATCGCTGATCGCCCATGCCGAAGCCGCGCGCATGTCGAAGCGGCTGGTCACGCTGGACAACAAGGTGAAGCTCGACGTGCCGGTCGACGACCTTGCGGTGCACGAGCCCGATTACCGGCACCTCATCGCCTTCCTGAAAGCGATGGGATTCAAAACGATGACCCAGCGCGTCGCGGCTGAAAGCGGCATGGAAGCCGGCGCGATCGCGGCGGGAACGGAGGAGAAGGTTGGCGCCAAGCCCGCCAGGTCGGCGCCAACCGAATCTGCCCTTGGGGGGCAAGGTCAACTGCCGCTCAACGTGCCGCCGCCCAAGCGGGCCGCCGCTTCGGCCGAGGCGAGCGTACTCACGCCGGTTTTGCTGGCGAACGCGCGCATCGAAGCGCTGCGCACCGCCAAAATCGACGCATCGAAATACGAAACGATCGACGCGCCCGAACGCCTGCAGCACTGGATTGTGCGCGCTTACGACACCGGCCTCCTGGCCATAAAGACCGAGACAAACAGCCTCGATCCGATGCAGGCGGCCTTGTGCGGCATTGCGCTCGCCGTCGCGCCGGACGAAGCTGGGTACGTTCCGCTCGGCCATCGCGAGGCGAGCGGCGAGGAAACCGCAAGCCTGTTCGCGGCCAAGCTGTGTGACGGCCAGATCCCGGAGCGCCAGGCGCTCGAGGCATTAAAGCCAATCCTCGAGGATGCGGGCGTTCTCAAGATCGGACACGACATCAAGCGTGACTGCCTCGTGCTCGCCTGCCGCGGCATGCGGCTCGGCGCAAGCGACGACACCATGCTGATGTCCTATGTGCTCGACGCCGGCAAAGGCGCGCACGACATGGACAGCGTGGCGACCCGCTATTTCGGCCGCAGCCCCTCCCGCTTCAACGACGTGAAGAACAAGGAGAAGGCTCTGTTCACGCAGGAGGCGGTGCCGATCGAGCGCGCGGCCGGCTATGCCGCCGAAGACGCCGATGTCACGCTTCGCCTGTGGCAGGCTCTGAAGCCACGCATGGCGGCAGAGAAGGTCACAACGGTTTACGAAACGCTGGAGCGGCCGATGCCGCGCGTGCTGGCGCACATGGAGGGACGCGGCATTTCGGTCAATCCTGCCGTGCTCTCGCGGCTGTCGAACGAGCTCGGCAAGAAGCAGGCTGCGCTGGAGCAGGAGATCAACAAGATCGCCGGTACGCAAATAAACCCGGGCTCGCCGAAGCAACTCGGCGACATCCTGTTCGGCAAGATGAATCTGCCGGGCGGCAGCAAGACCAAAACGGGCCAATGGTCGACCGGCGCGCGCGAGCTTGAGGAGCTCGCGGAGCAAGGACACGAATTCCCACGCAAGATTCTCGATTGGCGGCAGGTGTCGAAGTTGCGTTCCACCTATACCGAGGCGCTTCCGAACTACATTAATCCAAAGACCAAGCGCGTGCACACGAGCTACGCGCTGGCTTCGACCAGCACCGGACGGCTGTCGTCGTCCGAGCCGAATCTGCAAAACATCCCGATCCGCACCGAGGACGGCCGCAAGATCCGCCGCGCTTTTGTTGCATCGACCGGCAACAAGCTCGTTTCCGCCGACTACTCGCAGATCGAACTGCGGCTGCTGTCGGAGGTCGCGAACGTCCCCACGTTGCGCAAGGCGTTCCAGGACGGCATCGACATTCACGCCATGACGGCGTCGGAAATGTTCGGCGTGCCGGTGAAAAACATGCCGCCGGAGGTGCGCCGGCGCGCCAAGGCCATCAACTTCGGCATCATTTACGGCATCTCCGCCTTCGGCCTTGCCGCGCAACTCGGCATCGAGCGCGAAGAAGCGGGCGCCTACATCAGGAAATATTTCGAACGTTTTCCCGGCATTCGCGACTACATGGAAGAGACCAAGGAGTTCTGCCGCAAGAACGGCTACGTGCTCACGCTGTTCGGGCGCAAGTGCCACTATCCGGACATCAAGGCCAGCAACGCGTCCATCCGCGCCTTTAACGAGCGCGCGGCGATCAACGCGCGGCTGCAAGGCAGTGCCGCCGACATCATTCGCCGCGCCATGATCCGCATCGAGCCCGAGCTTGCAAAGGACAAGCTCGGCGCGCAGATGCTGCTCCAGGTGCACGACGAATTGATCTTCGAGGTGCCGGAGCGCGAGGTCGAAACCACCATGCCGATCATCAAGAGCGTGATGGAGGACGCACCGCATCCGGCCGTCTCGCTGCATGTGCCGCTTGAGGTCGAGGTCCGCGCCGCCGACAACTGGGACGAGGCGCATTGACGTCTTTACCTCCCCCTGAAAGGGGGAGGTCGCTCGCCGAGCGCAGCGGAGGCGAGCGGGTGGGGTCACTTCGACCTGGGAAAAGACCCCCCTCCCCAACCTCCCCCTTTTCAGGGGGAGGGAGCAGAAGAGATCAGCTTCTTCATCACCGCATAAAGATCGGTCTTCGCCTCGAAACCGATGCCGGGAATGTCCGGCAGCGCCACGCGGCTGTCTTTCACGGCACAATTGTCGGCAAAGCCGCCGAACGGCGCGAACACCCGCGGATAACTTTCGTTGCCGCCGAGGCCAAGGCCAACCGCGATATTGAGCGCAAACTGATGCCCACCATGCGGCACGCAGCGCCGGCGCGACCAGCCGTGCGCGGTGAGCATCTCGAGCGTGCGCAGGTATTCGACGAGGCCATAGGAAAGCGCTGGATCGAACTGAAGCCAGTCACGATCCGGACGCAATCCGCCGTGGCGGATCAGGTTGCGCGCGTCCTGCATCGAGAACAGGTTTTCGCCGGTCGCGAGCGCGCCGGAATAGCGCGTCGCCAGCGCCGCGTGCAGCAGATAATCGAGCGGATCGAGCGGCTCCTCGTACCAGCGCAATTTGTAAGGCGCGATGGCATCGCCGCAGGCGATCGCTTCATCCAGGCCAAAGCGCCCGTTGACATCGACGCAGACGTTCTCGCCCTTACCGCCGACGACCTTGAGCACTGCTTCGATGCGCTTGAGGTCTTCCGCAAGCGGCGCGCCGCCGATCTTGAGTTTGACCGCCGAATAGCCGAGATCGAGATAGCCTTTCATCTCGTCCTGCAAAGCCGCGGTGTCCTTATCCGGATAGTAGTAGCCGCCGGCGGCATAGACCCACGCGGTCTTGTCGGCTCGCCCGCCGTTGTACCGGTGGGCGAGCAGGCGCCAGAGCGGCACGCCTTCCGCCTTTGCGACCGCATCCCAGATCGCCATGTCGAGCACGCCGACTGCGACCGAGCGCTCGCCGTGCCCACCCGGCTTCTCGTTTTTCATCATGATGTCCCAGCACTTCGCCGGATCGATGCCGCCGCGCGCGTCCGCGATCTCGTCGGCTTTCGCTGCCTTCAGGCGCGGAATGAAGCGCTCGCGCAGCAGGCCTTGCGGTGCGTAGCGGCCGTTGGAGTTGAAGCCGAAGCCGACCACCGGCTTGCCGTCGCGCGTGGCGTCGGTGAACACGGCCACGACGCTCGCCGTCATTTGCGAGAAGTCGATGTAGGCATTGCGGATGGATGATGAAATCGGAACGACAATATCGGCAATTCCGGTGATGCGCATATGAAACTCTCAGGCTGGCATTGCATGCATTAGCGAAGCACGGTGATCTTGTCATCTTGCCCGGGCGACCTTGCTTCGCTAACCCACGGGCGCTCATCGAAATAACCAAGGCTGCCATGCTTCCTCGCCTCAGCGCCGCACTTGCTTTGATTCTCACGCCGGAAGTCGCATCGGCGGCCCCGACTCTCGATGGCGCCGCCATGGGCTGGCCGTGGGTGCTGCCGTTCGCGGGCATTCTGCTGAGCATTGCAATCGGGCCACTGCTGTTTGCGACATTCTGGCACGCACACTACGGCAAGATCGCCGCGGCATGGGCGCTGTTCACCTTGATCCCGCTAGCATTTGCCTTTGGCCCGGATCGGACGCTTGCCGCATTCGTCCATGTGATCCTGGCCGACTACTTGAGTTTCATTGTGCTGTTATTCGTGCTCTACATTGTCGCCGGCGGAATCCTGATCGCCGGAGATGTGCGCGCAACGTCTTGGCTAAACGTCGGGGTGCTCGCCTTCGGCACATTGATTGCCAGTATCGTCGGCACCACCGGTGCCGCAATGATCCTCTTGCGCCCGTTGATCCGCGCGAACGCCCACCGTGCGCACAACGCCCACGTTGTGGTGTTCTTCATTTTCCTTGTTGCCAACATCGGCGGCGCGCTTTCGCCGCTTGGCGATCCGCCGCTGCTCGTCGGTTTCCTGCATGGGGTGCGCTTTTTCTGGACCACGACAAACATCGCGGCCGAGACGCTGACCGCAGCAGCACTCGTATTGATGGTCTTCGCTGCGGTCGATTTCTGGCTCGGTCGAGATGAAAAGGAACCGCGTACCGCTTCCGCGTCGACGCCGCTACGCATACGCGGTCTCATAAACCTGCCGTTGATCGCCCTTGTTATCGGCGCGATATTACTTTCCGCCACCTGGAAACCTGGGGTGACGATCTCGGTCTATGGCACTGATGTCGCGCTGCAAAATGTAATCCGCGACGGCGTGCTCGTTGTCATCGCGCTTCTTTCGTTATGGCTCACACCCGCAGAGCATCGGGAAGCCAACGATTTCACCTGGGAACCGATCAGGGAAGTCGCTAAGCTGTTTGCCGCGATTTTCGTGTGCATCATCCCCGTGCTCGCCATGCTGAAAGCAGGGCGCACCGGCCTGTTTGCACCGCTCTTCGATGCGGTCACCGCTCATGACGGACAGCCTCACCCGTTCGCCTATTTCTGGCTGACCGGCATGCTGTCAGCCGTGCTCGACAACGCGCCGACTTACCTCGTGTTCTTTGAGCTTGCCGGAGGCGATCCAACCGAACTGATGGGGCGGTTTTCGGGAACGCTCGCCGCCATCTCGATGGGCGCGGTTTTCATGGGCGCCCTGACCTATATCGGCAATGCGCCAAATTTCATGATCTATGCGATCGCCAACGAGCGCGGCGTCAAGATGCCGAGTTTCTTCGGCTACATGCTCTGGTCCGGCGCGGTATTGCTGCCCGTGTTCGCGCTGGTCAGCGCCGTTTTCGTCGCGCGCCCCTAGCCTTCGCCTTCCCGCGTCTTGCCGAGGCGGGCCTTGCCGCCTTCTTCGCCGGGAGCACGGCGATGGCCTCGATCTCGAACAGCGCTCCGGGGCGCGCCAGCTCGGAAATCGCTACAGTGGTGCTCGCCGGCGGCGAGGCCCTGCTGAACGTCGCCTCGCGCACTTCGCGAAAGATCGGCAGGTGAGACACATCCACCAGGTAATTGGTGATCTTCACCACGTCATTGATTGTGGCGCCGACCGCCGCAAGCGCGAGCTTTAGGTTCTCGACCGCCTTCATCGCCTGAGCGCGGAAATCGCCGGGCTCGCCGACAAGCCTGTTGTCCGTGTCCAGGCCAAGCTGGCCGGCGATGAAGATCACGCGATTGGGGCCGGTCGCCTCGACTACGTAGGTGTACCCCGGCGGCTTGGCCATCGTGTTCGGATTCAAAAAGCGGACGTTTGAAGCCACGGCGTTCCTCCCCTGTTCGCTTGCCTTTGTCGAAGCCTGAAACTGTAGCCTTTCGAACGGCGGCGCGAATAGACGCCCCTTGCGCCGCTCAGCCGATGAAGTGACCATAATGTGAACACGGAAGCGGGAGATAGAACGCGCCCTCGGCGCCGCATATCCTGCGCCGATCGGGGGTAAAATTCGTCCTGATTCGTCCCGTTATCGCGAGATGACAATATGCGATTTGCGCCATTGAAATTGATGACGGCCGCGCTCGCCGTCGCTCTCGCCGCGCCGGCCGTGGCGGCCACCTGCCACAACACCGGCCACTTCGAGAGCTGGCTTTCCGCCTTCAAAAAAGACGCGATTGCACAAGGCATTTCGCCGCAGGTGCTGGCGGAGGCCGCGCCTTCGCTGACCTTCGACCCGGCAATCATCAAGCGCGACCGCGGCCAGGGTGTGTTCTCGCAGACCTTTCTGAAGTTCTCCGACCGCATGATCGCGGGCGGGCGCATTCCGAACGCGCAGAAGCTCATCAAGAAGCACGCGGCGTTGTTCGCCCGCATCGAGAAGACTTACGGTGTGCCCGCGCCGGTGCTCACCGCGTTCTGGGGCCTCGAAAGCGACTTCGGCGCCAACTTCGGCAATTACAAAATCCTCAGCGCGCTCGCCACGCTCGCCTATGACTGCCGCCGTCCGGATTTTTTCCGGCAGCAGCTGCTGGACGCGCTGCGCATCATTCAGCGCGGCGATCAACGCGCCGACGAGATGATCGGCGACTGGGCGGGTGAATTCGGCGGCATGCAGTTCACGGCATCCGACTATCTCAAGCGCGCGGTCGACTTCGACGGCGACGGCCGGCGCGATCTCATCCACAGCATTCCGGATACGCTCGCCTCGGCGGCGAACTTTCTGGTGAGCCTCGGCTGGCGCCGCGGTGAGCCATGGCTCGTCGAGGTGCGCGTGCCGGAGAAAATGCCGTGGGAGGAAGCGGACGTTGCGATCCAGCACCCCGTATCGCAATGGGAGAGATGGGGCGTGCGGGCGGCGCACGGCACGTTGCCGGACAGGAATGTCGAGGCGTCCCTGCTGCTGCCGATGGGCCGCCTCGGCCCGGCGTTTCTCGCCTATCCGAATTTCAAGGCGTTCCTCGGCTGGAATTCGGCGATCGTCTATTCCACCACGGTCGCCTACTACGCGACGCGGATCGCCGGCGCGCCGGCGATCTACCGGGGCAGCAGCGAGCTGGCGCCGCTCAGCGCGCAGCAGGTGCAGGAGTTACAGCGGCTGCTCAATCATCACGGCTATGATGTCGGTGAAGCCGATGGAAAGATCGGCGCGGCGACGCGTGCGGGCATTAAAAAAGCGCAGCTGAAAGCCGGCCTTCCGGCTGATTCCTATCCGAGCATCGAACTGATCGAAGCGCTGCGCGGAAATTCGGCAGAGCAGGCCGCCGAGAATCCCGAACAAGGGCCGCTCCGCAAGCGAAGATAAAAAAGGCGGCCTGCAAAGGCCGCCTTTTTTATTATGATGGATGCTCTGCTATTCCGCCGCGATTCGCACTTCCGGTGCCGCCGCTTTCACGTCGGGCGTGACGTGCTCCTCGAACTTGGCGAAGTTCTTCTGGAACATGCCGACAAGGTCGCGCGCGGTCTTGTCGAACTCGGCTTTGTCCTTCCAGGTCTTGAACGGGTTGAGCAGATGCGGCTCGACGCCCGCCACCGAGGTGGGCACCGAGAAGCCGAAATACGGATCGGTACGAAAATCGGCATTCTTGAGCGAACCGTTGAGCGCGGCAGCGAGTAGCGTGCGCGTCGCCTTGATCGGCATACGGCGGCCGACGCCGTACTTGCCGCCGGTCCAGCCGGAATTGACCAGCCAGCAGTCGACGTTGTGCTTCATGATGTAGTCGCGCAGCAGGTTGGCATAGACCGACGGATGACGCGGCAGAAACGGTGCGCCGAAGCAGGTCGAGAATTCCGGCTGCACGCCGACCAATCCCTTTTCCGTGCCGGCGACCTTCGCCGTATAGCCTGATAGGAAGTGATACATCGCCTGCGTCGGCGTGAGCTTGGCGATTGGCGGCATCACGCCGAAGGCATCGGCCGTGAGCAGAATGATATTTTTCGGATGGCCGGCGCGGCCGGTGCGCGAGGCGTTTCTGATGAATTCGAGCGGATAGGCGGAGCGGGTGTTCTCGGTCTTCGATGCATCGTTGTAATCCGGAACGCGCGTCACAGGATCGAAGCCGACATTTTCCAGCACGGTGCCGAAGCGATTGGTTGCATCCCAGATGTCCGGCTCGCTCTCATGCGAGAGCTTGATCGTCTTGGCGTAGCAGCCGCCTTCGAAATTGAAGATGCCGTCGGGACCCCAGCCGTGCTCGTCGTCACCGATCAGCGTGCGCGCAGGATCGGCCGAGAGCGTCGTCTTGCCGGTGCCGGAGAGGCCGAAGAACAGCGCGCTTTCCTCGCCGTCGTTCGACACATTTGCCGAGCAGTGCATCGGCACGACGTTCTGCGCCGGCAGATAGAAGTTGAGCGTGGTGAACACTGACTTCTTCATCTCGCCCGCATAGGACGAGCCGCAGATCAGCACGATCTTGCGCGTGAAATCGATCGCCACCATCGTGTCGGAGCCGTCGCGCCCGCCGTGCCGCTTGGCGTCCGGCCGAAACGACGGCATGTCGACGACGGTCATGTCCGGCACATAGCTGGCGAGCTGCGCGCCGTCGGGGCGGCGCAGCAACTGGCGAATAAACAGCGAGTGCCAGGCGTATTCCGTGAAGACGCGCGCCTTGATCTGGAATTTCGGATCGGCGCCGCCAATCAGGTCCTGCGCGAAAAGCTTGCGGCCTTTGGCGTGCGCGAGGAAATCGGCGAGGAGATTGTCAAAATTCTCCTTGCTCATTTTCCGATTGCCTTCCCACCAGACCGAATTCTCGGTCAGCGTGTCGACAACGGTGTGTTTGTCCTTGGGGCTGCGGCCGGTGTGGTGACCGGTTGCGGCGGTCAGCGCGCCGCCTTCGACGATCGTTGCTTCGCCGGCGGCGATCGCATGTTCGTAAAGAGCGGGCGCAGGCAGATTCCAATGAAGCTCAGCAAGGTCCTTAAAACCGAATTTGTCGGCGCCGTAGGCACCGTTGCGCACGCCCGTCTCTTTCACGGAAAACCTCCTACCACGCGGTAGCACTTAAAACGAATCGCGGAAGCCGTAGCGGCGTAGACGCCAACCCGAGCACCTCCCAGATTCCGGAACATAGTCATCACGCAAGTGAATGCCAACATCAAATGCTTTGCATGGCCCATCAAATTCCGTGCATGGAAAATGATGACGTTGCAGTGCACCAAAATGTGCCGACGCTGCTTCGATGCCATTTACGATGCTATCAGCCAATGAATCGGCTCGGTGCGTGCGCAAACCTGAACTAGGAGCGGGACGCCGCAAGCGTCTCCAGAGCCGCGCGGCGGCCTTTTTCCCCGATCAAGCCACGGATTGCCGCAAGCACATCGCTTTCACGGATATCGCTCATGTTTCCGGCGCCGCTCACGATGCGATGCGGCACGCCCCACGGTCCAAATTCAGCACCGATTTTCGGCAAAGGCACCAGATCAATCACCGGCTTTCCAAGCGCAGCGGCGATATGGACGATCGAGGTATCGGGAGTCACGACAAGTTCCGAGAACGACAGCACCGCCGCGATTTCTGCGAGGTTGGGATTGGCTGGAAGCGCATGCGCCCCGCTTTCGCGCGCGATCTGCTCGACGAGGGCGCCATCCGCCGGCGCGCCGAGGACGATAGTGGAAAATCCCTCCGCCTTCAGCGCGCGGATGGTATGAACGTATTGCTGCACGCCCCAGAATTTCGCCGGCGACGAGCCGGAAATATTGATTGCGACAAAACCGCCCGGCGAGACCACGCCCTCTAAGGTTTCCAGGGCGGCCTTGATCGCCGGAGCCGGCACGGTGAGGGAAAGCGGAGCCGCCGCCGGAGCCCCGATATCCAGGGGCGCAAGCAGCCGCAGGAGAATTGGCACATGATGCTCAGGACGGGTGGGCCGGGCGACGACCGACTGGTATAACGCCGAGAAAGAACCCTGAAAGCCGATCTTCAACCGCGCGCCCGACGCGATCGTAATGACCGCCGACGTGAACGAGTCGTTCAAAAGCATGTCGATCGCGACATCGTACCGGGCGCGGCGCAGCGTCCACACGAGTTCCGCAAATCGCCAGGGGTTGCGGCTGAAGGTGAGGACCTTCTCGACGAACGGCAGCATCGGGGCCACGGATCGGTTGCGCCGCCCGAGGACGATGTCGATGGCCGCGTCGGGCATCGATTTCCGCAGCGCCTCGAAAACAGGGGTTGAGAGGATCGCATCCCCGATCCGGTCGGGCCGAATGAGCACGATGCGCCTGATCGCCCCCAGTTCAGCAGGCCGGCTCGGCGCATGACCCAAAACCTGCCGTATCGCGGCAAGCAGCAGCAGCTTGAGGGAGCGTTCGAGGCGCTTGAAAAACTGCCGCAAGACAACCCTCTGGCGTTCACGACGCGCGGTTAGCGGAAGCGATGAACCAGCCTTACCGTAACAGAAAACTGACGGGCGCTGCCGAGGCCATAGCCCGGATTCCGCGACTGGAGCAATTCATCGTGGGTCTGCTGGCGGCGACGCCACTTCTCGCCGCTGTTCACTTTCGCTGGATCGATTTCGTTATTCCGGTTGCTTTCGTGACCCTGCTGTCGATGGCAGCGACGTCAGCCCGCTACCAGCGCGCAATCCAGCGGCAATGGATGCTGGATTGGCGCAATCCGCTCACCCTATTTGCCGTCGCAAGCGCGGGCTGGATGGCTCTTTCCGTACTGTGGGCGCCGAACGTTCATCGCGCGGCGTTTGCCGCCTTGCAGGCGGCGGCCATTGTGTGCGGCGCATTGAGCGTTGCCGTTGCGGTCAAAGCCGTTCCGCGTGAACGCGTGTTTTCGCTGCTCGTCAAATTTGTCTTTGCCGCGATTCTGATCGCGACGCTTGCTTCAATCGGCGTCATCATCATCCAGCGTGCCGGCCTGCAGGCACCCCTCGCGGGCGACATTCGCGGTGCTGCTCCGAAGCTGATCCTCTTTGTCTGGCCTGCTCTCGGCTGGTTGGCCGAAAAGCGCCGATCAAGAGACTTTTGGTTGTTGCTCGGCCTGTCTGTTCTCCTCATTGTCGTATCCCGCAGTGGCGCCGCCGGCTTGGCACTGATCGGCGCGGCCGCGGTGATCGCGATTGGGCAACTGTTGCCGCGGCTTGCCGTTGTCGGTCCTCTGCTCCTGCTGTTGCTGGCCTTTATCGCCGCCCCGTTCCTGAACCAATTGGGATTCGTTCTGCACTGGCCACACGTTTCCAACTATCTGGCGCGTTTCGAAGCCGACCAGCGCATCGACATCTGGACTTTCTACGGAAGCCTTTTTTGGCAGCATCCATGGAGCGGCCTCGGCTTTCGCGCCGAACGTTTCTTCGACGCTTCGCTTTTTCCGCCATCGATTCCCGCCGAGGCACACCTGCACCCGCACAATGAGCCGCTGCAGGTTCTGCTTGAGTTCGGGATTGTCGGCGCCGCGCTGCTGCTCGCTGCCCTTGCATTCGCCGCGCGCGCGCTCTGGCGTGCGGGCCGCCCGCAGGCGGTCTACGTCGCGGCATGTGTGGCGGCCTTCTTGCTTGAAGGTCTGGTCAATTTCAGCCTTTGGGAATCATGGTGGCTTGCCGTGGTTGCGATTGCCTTTGTCTTTTGTGGCCGTTTGCTCGACAAGCCGGAGTTCACTGCGCCCGCGCGTGCGTCGCCAAGTCCTTCAGCATCTGCCGCAACGCCATAGGCGTCACCACACGCGCAGGAAATGGCAGCCAGAGCGCGTCGCGTCCGCATTGCAATTCAATGCCCTCGGGATTGAAGGCGACGCAACGCCATTCGCCGTTAGGTGCACCAAGCAACCTTGTCGCATAGAGCCGCAGCGCCTCGGCATGATCGGCATTCATATGGGCGATCGCCTCCGCTTCGGCTTCAGTCAATGTGCGCGCGTCGGACGTATCGGCAAGCACATCGCCTGGAGCAAGATCGACAATGCGGCCAAAACCGGCGACCAGATGCGCGCGAGCGATCGTCATTTTGTAGAACGCGAAATCGCCGAAACCGGCGTACTGCGCAGCATCAGGATGACGCGCGAGATACCGCCTGCGCACGTTCGCATCGGCGCTCACCGCTGCATGGCCCATGAGCATGATCCGCGCGCCCTCGAGCGGATCGCCCTCCTTGCGCTCGTCCAGCATCAGCGAAATGCGCGGGTCGGCCAGGATGTTCTTCGTGTGCAGCGCAAGAAGCGACAGCAGCAGCAGCGGCGCCCCGTCGATGTCGGTCGCGACATTGACGAGCGAGCAATAGGGATCGCCGGAGCCCGCCATGAGGGTCGCGAGCGCGCCCGATCGTCCTTCGTGCAAGAGCTTCTTGCCGGCCTGCCTCGGGTCGAAGTCAGGATGGGGTTTCATGCAGGAAACCTCGGCACGCGCGCCTCGTAAGGTGGCGGCCTTTTCTTGGGCTTGCGGGGTTGAATTCGCTATGGAATCACATAGTTGTTGCAGAGATGTCACATTTCAGCCCACGTTTGCGGGCTTCAAGGGCGCCGGGAACCGTCACGATAAAGGGGCTTCATGCCAACAATTGCTCTCGTCGACGACGACCGCAATATTCTGACTTCGGTCTCGATTGCCCTCGAAGCCGAGGGCTACCGGATCATGACCTATACCGACGGCGCTTCCGCGCTCGACGGCTTCAAGACGTCGCCGCCCGACCTCGCCATCCTCGACATCAAGATGCCGCGCATGGACGGAATGGAGACGCTTCGCCGCATGCGCCAGAAGACGGACATTCCGGTTATCTTTCTGACCTCCAAGGATGAAGAAATCGACGAGTTATTCGGTCTCAAGATGGGCGCGGATGACTTCATCCGCAAACCTTTTTCGCAGCGGCTGCTGGTCGAACGCGTGAAGGCCGTGCTGCGGCGCGTGACCCCCAAAGACGGCAGCGCCCCGAAGGAAACAGACGCCAAGGCGCTCGAGCGCGGCTCGCTGCGCATGGATCCGGAGCGGCATACCTGCACCTGGAAAAACGAGCCGGTCACCCTTACCGTCACCGAATTCCTTATTCTGCAAGCCCTGGCACAACGGCCGGGCGTCGTTAAGAGCCGCAATGCGCTGATGGACGCGGCTTATGACGATCAAGTCTACGTGGACGACCGTACGATCGACAGCCACATCAAGCGCCTGCGCAAGAAGTTCAAAGTCGTCGACAACGACTTTGAGATGATCGAGACGCTTTACGGCGTCGGCTATCGATTCAAGGAAGCGTGACCCGGCCGCGGCGACGGCATTAGGCGGACTGACGGGTGCGGCGGTTTGCGGTAAAATCTCGGGGGTCTCGAAGCCACCCGAACCAACCCGACGGAACCGAACGCAGTGCTCGACCGAACCGCGGAAATTGCTGCGCAAGATGCCGAGAACGTGCGGCCGGACGAGGAGTCCGCCCACGCTGAGCACGGCTGGCGCGCAGGCCTCAAAACGCCGCTGCGGTCGGCATGGCATTTCTTCGTCACGCAGAGCTTCTCGAGCCTTACCCGGCGTATCGTCTTCCTCAATCTGGCCGGCCTCGTCGCACTGGTCGTCGGTGTCCTTTACCTGTCGCAATTCCGCGCCGGCCTGATCGACGCCCGCGTGCAAAGTCTGCTGGTGCAAAGCCAGATCATCGCTGGCGCCATCGCCGCCTCGGCCACCGTGGAAACCAACTCGATCACCATCGATCCGGATCGGCTGCTGGAATTGCAAAACGGCGAAAGTTACGGGCCGTCGGACGAATCCTCCATCGAGTTTCCGATCAACCCTGAGCGCGTCGCGCCGGTGCTGCGCCGTCTGGTCTCGCCGACCAAGACGCGCGCGCGCATCTACGATCGCGACGGCGTGCTCATTCTCGACAGCCGCAGCCTCTATGGTCGCGGCGACGTGCTGCGTTTCGACCTGCCGCCGCCGAACGCCGAAAAGCCCGGACTCGTGGAGAGAGCGTTCATTGCGTTGCGCCAGTGGTTCGGGCGCGGTGACCTTCCACTTTACAAGGAGCTCGGACCGGAAAACGGCAAGGGCTACCCGGAAGTCGCGCAGGCGCTGAAGGGAATCAACGCCAGCGTCGTGCGCGTCAACGATCGCGGCGAGGTGATCGTCTCGGTCGCCGTGCCGGTGCAGCGTTTTCGCGCCGTGCGTGGCGCCCTGTTGCTGTCGACGCAGGGTGCGGACATCGACGACATGGTGGAGGCCGAGCGGCTCGCCATCGTCAAGGTCTTTCTGGTCGCGGCCGGCGTCATGGTCGTGCTGTCGATGCTGCTCGCCGGCACCATCGCCGGACCGGTCCGCCGGCTGGCAGATGCCGCCGAGCGCGTGCGGCGGCGCATCCGCACGCGCGTCGAGATTCCGAACTTCAAGCGACGCGACGAAATCGGCCATCTTTCCAGCGCGCTGCGCGACATGACAAACGCGCTCTACAGCCGCATCGAAGCGATCGAAAGCTTCGCCGCCGACGTGGCGCATGAGTTGCGCAATCCGCTGACCTCGTTGCGTTCCGCCGTCGAGACCTTGCCCCTTGCAAAAACCGAGGAGAGCCGCGCGCGATTGCTTGGCGTCATCAAGCACGACGTGAAGCGGCTCGACCGGCTCATCTCGGATATTTCAGACGCCAGCCGTCTCGACGCCGAATTGCAACGTCAGGAGGTGGGGACGGTCGACGCGGCGAAGCTGCTGAAGACGCTGGTTACGGTCGGCAACGAAACGGCTACAAATGGCGTGACGATTTCGCTCGCCTTCGAGGGCGGCAGTCCTTCCGATTTTCAGGTGCCCGGGCACGATTCCCGCCTCGGGCAGGTGATCAGCAATCTGCTCGACAACGCGCGCTCGTTCTCACCTCCCGGCGGAACGGTGCGCGTGCGCTGCCGGCGCCTGAAAAATGAAATCGAAATCGTGGTCGACGATGACGGGCCCGGCATCCGGCCCGATGCGCTGGAGAAAATTTTCGAGCGCTTCTACACCGACCGGCCGCATCAAGGCTTCGGACAGAACTCCGGCCTTGGCCTTTCCATCTCGAAGCAGATCGTCGAGGCGCACGGCGGCCGCATCCGCGTGGAGAACCGCACCGGCGTCTCTGCGCCCGGCACCGAGCCGAAGGTGCTCGGCGCCCGCTTCAGCGTCCGCCTGCCGGCGACGTGAGGTGGCGTCATCGCCTCGCGTGCCGGAATGACGGATGGATAATCCTGCGACCATTCACGCGTCCGCCGTTCTGATCGGCCGCGATGCGGTGCTGATCCGGGGGTCGGCGGGCACGGGCAAGTCCCGTCTGGCCTGGCGGCTGATCGACGCGGCCGGCAAGCCGCCGCTCGCTTTCGTGCGGCTGGTTGCCGACGACCGCGTCCACCTCGAAGTCCTCGGAGAGCGTTTGCTGGCACGCCCATCCGCCTCGCTTGCCGGGCTGATCGAAATCCGCGGCCTGGGCATCCGGCGCGTCCCATACGAGGCCGTGGCCGCAGTCGGGCTGGTGATTGATCTGGCCGCGGCCGACGCGGAGCGCTTGCCGAGGCCCAAGGCCGCGGAAACGGTGGTCGACGGCGTCCGCCTGCCGCGGCTAGCGGTCGCAGCCGGTATCGAACCTCTGCCAATGGTGCTGGCGTTCCTCGCGACCGCTCAGGCTTGCGATTGACCCGACCGCCAAACCTGCGCTACCTCCGGCGCCCGCCATCCTGTTGGGAAATTAACCATAACGGGCTTAACGTACCCCAGCTGGAACCGGACCGTGCCGAGCCTGCTTTGGCCCCATCTTTTCGCAGTGCAGCAGAGAGCTTATATAGCCGATGCGGCCCAGATCATGGGCCTTCGTGTGGGCGCCAAAGGCAGCCCATTCGCGCAGCGCAACATGGCGCGCGCGAGGAGTTCGGGATGATCGGTCTCGTTCTTGTCACTCATGGGCGGCTCGCTGTCGAGTTTCGCTCGGCGCTGGAACACGTCGTCGGTCCTCAGCGCCAGATCGAGGCCGTGACCATCGGCCCCGATGACGACGCCGAGCAATGCCGCAAGAACATCGTCGAAGCGGTCAAACGCGTGGACAGCGGCGAAGGCGTAGCCATCCTGACCGACATGTTCGGCGGCACACCCTCCAATCTCGCCATTTCCGTGATGAGCCAGCCCAAAGTGGAAGTACTGGCCGGCATCAATCTTCCGATGTTGATCAAGCTCGCAAAGGTACGGGAAACCTGTCCGCTGGAAGATGCGGTCGCGGCCGCGCAAGAAGCGGGTCGCAAGTATTGCACCATCGCAAGCCGCGTGCTCACCGGTAAATGAGCGATCCGACCGAAGGCGGCAATTCACTACCCGAGGACGAGTCCTCGTTCCCTGTCACGCGAACGGTCGAGATCGTCAACAAAAAGGGGCTGCACGCCCGCGCCTCCGCCAAATTCGTCCAGATTGCCGAAACTTTCGACGCGGCAATTACAGTGACGCGCGGCAATGAAACTGTCGGCGGAACTTCGATCATGGGTCTGATGATGCTCGCCGCGGGGCCCGGCTCCACGATCACCGTGCAAGCCACGGGTGTGCAGGCGGAAGACGCCGTCGACGCCTTGTGCACGCTCGTCGCCTCGGGTTTCGACGAGGAAGACTAGGCACGGCCTACATAAAGAAATCTTTATATCTGGATTGCGGCCCCTGCCCCGCCCTGCTATAGGCCGCGGCAGAAATTCGTCCGCGTCTGTTGCACAGGATCGTCATGACCGCTTCCGCAAAGCCCAGGCTCAATCCCGGCGACTACGTCGTCAAAGACATCGCGCTCGCCTCATGGGGCCGCAACGAGATCAACATCGCCGAGACGGAGATGCCCGGGCTGATGGCGACGCGTGAAGAGTATGGCCCCGGACAGCCGATGCGCGGCGCGCGTATCGCGGGCTCGCTGCACATGACGATCCAGACCGCGGTGCTGATCGAGACGCTCACCGCGCTCGGCGCCGACGTGCGCTGGGCTTCATGCAACATCTATTCGACGCAGGACCACGCCGCCGCCGCGATTGCGCAAGCGGGCGTGCCGGTGTTCGCGGTCAAAGGCGAGAGCCTCAAGGACTACTGGGACTACACGCACCGCATCTTCGAATGGGCCGACGGCGGCGCGCCGAACATGATCCTCGACGACGGCGGCGACGCCACGCTTCTGCTGCATCTCGGCATGCAGGCGGAATCAAATCCAGGCGTGCTCAATCATCCAGGCAACGAAGAAGAAGAGGTGCTGTTCGCAGCGATCAAGAAGCGGCTGAAGGAACAGCCCGGCTGGTACAGCAAGACGGCGAAAGACATTCGCGGCGTCACCGAAGAGACGACGACCGGCGTGCACCGGCTTTATCAGATGGCCAAGGAAGGCCGCCTGCTCTTCCCGGCGATCAATGTCAACGATAGCGTGACGAAATCGAAGTTCGACAATCTCTATGGCTGCCGCGAGTCGCTCGTGGACGGCATTCGCCGCGGCACCGACGTGATGATGGCCGGCAAGGTCGCGATGGTGGCGGGCTTCGGCGACGTCGGCAAAGGCTCGGCCGCTTCGCTGCGCCAGGCTGGCTGCCGCGTCATGGTCTCGGAAGTCGATCCGATCTGCGCGTTGCAGGCGGCGATGGAAGGCTACGAAGTCGTCACCATGGAAGACGCCGCATCACGCGCCGATATCTTCGTGACTGCGACCGGCAATGTCGATGTGATCACCATCGACCACATGCGCAAGATGAAGCACCGCGCGATCGTCTGCAACATCGGCCATTTCGACAGCGAGATTCAGATCGCGAGTCTGCGCAATCTCAAATGGCACAACATCAAGCCGCAGGTGGACGAGGTCGAATTTCCCGACGGCAAACGCATCATCCTGCTCTCCGAGGGCCGGCTGGTGAATCTCGGCAACGCCATGGGTCACCCAAGCTTCGTCATGTCGTCGTCGTTCACCAACCAGACGCTGGCGCAGATCGAGCTGTGGACCAATCCCGGCAAGTACGAGAAGAAGGTCTATACGCTGCCCAAGCATCTCGACGAGAAGGTCGCCCGGCTGCATCTCGACAAGATCGGGGTGAAGCTGACCAGGCTTTCCGAAAAGCAGGCGACCTATATCGGCGTGCCGCCGGAAGGGCCGTTCAAGAGCGATCATTACCGGTATTGAGCCGAATTCCGGCCGCGAATGCCCCGCTTGAACGCCGCGTGAATCGCCACGCGGCGTTTTTCGCGGCTTTTTTAAACGAATCGCAAGGTTGATGCGCTAGCAAAGCCCCGCCCGCAGGGACTCATGAGCATCGCCGATACGCTACGCGACCGTTTGCCCGCCGCAGGTTTCGGCCGGCAGATGGCGAGCGCTTTGCGCGCCGCAACGCGGCGTCACCGCTTTCTCCACGCTCTGGCCTTGAGCGCTCTGCTGCTGGCAGCCTGCGTCGGCGCGAAGACCGGCAACAGGCTCGACTTCAGCACCGTCGAGCAATTCGGCGGCTATCTCTTCATGGCCTTCGCGCTGTTCGGTTGCGGATTTGCGCTGGTCCGCCTCCTCTGGCTCGCATTTGTGGAACGAGATCCCGCGCCGCTCGGCGCGTTCTGCGCCTCATTTGCGCGCTTTTTCGGTGACCCTGAGCGCATCGCGAACGGTATCAACGGCATGGCCGTCTTCCTCGCCTTCAGCACGGCCTTTGGCGTGCTGAAAGGCGCAATCGCAATCCTTTCGCCGTTCGCCTGGGATCGCGCGCTGTCGCAGGCGGACCGCATCCTTTCGTTCGGGCGCGCCCCCTATGAACTGCTGTGGCCACTCGTCGACAATCATTTCGCCGTCGCGCTCTTCAACGCCGCCTATAACTTATGGTTCTTCGTGCTGCTCGGCACGATTTTCACGGCCGTGTTCGCGCGACGCGACACCGCGCTCCGCCATCAATTCCTGGCGACATTCATGCTGACATGGATCGCCGGCGGCTTCTTCATCGCCGTGGCCTTCTCATCGGCCGGACCTTGCTATTTCGGCCGGCTGGGCCTCGGCGGCGACTACCGGCCGCTGATGGACGCACTCAAGTCGGCCACGCACGACTATCCGGTGTGGGCGCTTGCGACGCAGGACACGCTCTGGAAGGGATACCTCGATCCGCGCGCCGGCAGCGTCGGAATTTCCGCCTTCCCGTCCATGCATATCGCAACCGCCATGCTGTTTGCGCTCTACTGGCAGCGTCGCTCGGCCCTCACCGGCGCGCTGATGTGGATTTTTGCCGGCATGATCTTCGTCGGTTCCATTGTGCTCGGCTGGCACTACGCGGTTGACGGCATCGGCGCCGCGCTCATCGTGCTGCCATGCTGGAAGTTCGCCGGACGTGCCTTCGGCCGTTTCGCCGCAGAAGGCTGAGCGCAGGCTGACGTACAGGCCCAAGCTTGTCGAAATAGGGTCTGCCTGCTAAAGCGCCGCGCCATGACGGCGGCCACAATCGACAACATCCGCAATTTCTCCATCGTCGCGCACATCGACCATGGCAAATCCACGCTGGCCGATCGGCTGATCCAGCTCACCGGCGGGCTCAGCCTGCGCGAGATGAAGGAACAGGTGCTCGACTCGATGGAGATCGAGCGCGAGCGCGGCATTACCATCAAGGCGCAGACCGTTCGCCTCAACTACAAGGCGCGCGACGGCAAGAATTATGTGCTCAATCTCATCGACACGCCCGGTCACGTCGACTTCGCCTATGAGGTGAACCGCTCGCTCGCCGCTGTCGAAGGCTCGCTGCTGGTCGTGGACGCCTCGCAAGGCGTCGAGGCGCAGACGCTGGCGAACGTCTATCAGGCGATCGACAACGGGCACGAGATCGTGCCGGTGCTCAACAAGGTCGACCTGCCCGCGGCAGAACCGGAAAAGGTCAAGCAGCAGATCGAGGACGTGATCGGCCTCGATGCCTCCGACGCATTGATGATTTCCGCCAAGACCGGCGACGGCGTGCCCGACGTGCTGGAAGCGATCGTCACGCGCCTGCCGCCGCCGAAAGGCGACCGCGAGGCCACGCTTAAAGCGCTGCTGGTCGATAGCTGGTACGACAGCTATCTCGGCGTCGTCGTGCTCGTGCGCATCGTCGATGGCGTGCTGAAAAAAGGCCAGCGCATCCGCATGATGGGCACGGACGCCGCCTACGAAGTCGACCGCACCGGCGTCTATACTCCGAAGCTTTTGCCGGTCGATGAGCTCGGTCCCGGCGAAATCGGCATGCTCACGGCCTCGATCAAGGAAGTCGCCGACACGCGCGTCGGCGATACCATCACCGATGACCGCAAGCCGGTCGACAAACCATTACCCGGCTTCCGCCCCGCAATTCCGGTCGTGTTCT
>DASSRW010000107.1:0-4005 GCA_035701545.1 Pseudolabrys sp. | reverse complement strand
CTCAGCGAAAGGTTTGACGATGCCCAACTTCACCCTCGACATCGACGCCGACGGCATCGCGCTCGTTACCTGGGACATGGCCGGGCGCACGATGAACGTCATCAACGTCGAGGTGATCGAGGAATTGTCGGCGCTGGTGGAAAAGGTGGCGGCCAACGCAACCGTCAAGGGCGCGGTCATCACCTCCGCCAAGGCCGCCTTCTGCGCCGGCGCCGATCTCGCGCTGCTCGAGCGGCTGATGGACGTGTTCAACGCCATGGCCAAAACGCAGGGCGAAGAGGCGGCGGCTTCCATGCTGTTCAATGAAAGCCGCAAGCTCTCGCAGGCCTATCGGCGGCTCGAGACGTGCGGCAAGCCCTGGGTCGCCGCCATCAACGGAACGGCGCTCGGCGGCGGCTTCGAGCTTTGCCTTGCCTGTCATCATCGTATCGCCGCCGAGAACGCGCGCACGCGCGTCGGCCTGCCGGAGATCAAGGTCGGCCTTTTTCCCGGCGCCGGCGGCACGCAGCGCGTCGCGCGCATGATGCCGCCGGCGGACGCGTTGCAGATGCTGCTCAAGGGCGAGCAGTTGCGGCTCGAGCGCGCGAAGGCCATGAAGCTCATCGACGCCATCGTGCCGGCCGGCGATCTCATCCGGGCGGCGAAGGACTGGATCCTCCGCGGCGGAACGGCGAAAGCGCCGTGGGACGCGGACGGATTCCGCCTGCCGGGCGGTCCGGTCTACTCCAAGGCGGGCATGATGATCTTTCCGCCGGCCAACGCGATCTACCGGCGCGAGACCTGCGACAATTATCCGGCGGCGCGCGCCGTCATGCAGGTCGTCTATGAAGGCCTGCAGCTGCCGATGGACCAGGCGCTGCGCGTCGAGTCGCGCTGGTTCGCCAGGATCCTGCGCTCGCCGGAAGCGGCGGCGATGATCCGCACGCTGTTCATCTCGATGCAGGAGCTGAACAAGGGCGCGCGCCGGCCTGCCGACATTCAGCCAACCAGGATCGCGAAGATCGGCGTCGTCGGCGCCGGCTTCATGGGCATGGGTATCGCGCAGGTCACCGCGCAGGCCGGCATCCAGGTGGTGCTGGTCGACCGCGATCAGGAAACCGCCGACAAGGGCAAGGCCGCGCTCCACAAATCGATCAGCGAACGCATCGCCAAGGGCCGCGCCACCGCCGCCGAGCGCGAGGCGCTGATGAGCGCGATCACGGCCACGGCGGATTATTCGCGGCTGAAGGATTGCGACCTCGTTATCGAAGCCGTTTTCGAGGACCGCAAGGTGAAAGCGGAGGTCATCGGCAAGGTGCAGGCGGTCATCGGCCAGGACGCGACGTTCGCCTCGAACACGTCGACATTGCCGATCACGTCGCTTGCCGCCGAATTCAACGACGCCGCGCGCTTCATCGGCATCCACTTCTTCTCGCCGGTGGACCGCATGATGCTGGTCGAGATCATTCTCGGCAAGCAGACCGGCCCGAAGGCGCTCGCCGCCGCGCTCGACTACGTGCGCACGATCCGCAAGACGCCGATCGTGGTGAACGACTCGCGCGGCTTCTACACCTCGCGCGTGGTTGGCACCTATATCCGCGAAGGCCACCTGATGCTGGCCGAAGGCGTCCCCGCGGCGATGATCGAGAATGTCGGCCGCATGGCCGGCATGCCGGTCGGCCCGCTCGCGCTCAACGACGAGGTCGCGGTCGATCTCGCCTGGAAAATCCTCAAGGCCACCGAAGCCGACCTCGGGCCCGCCGCCGTCGAGCCGCGCCAGAAGGCGTTGCTCGAGGAGATGGTCGAAAAGCGTGGGCGCTTCGGGCGCAAGAACGGCAAGGGCTTCTACGACTATCCGCCAGGCCAGCCGAAGCACCTGTGGCCCGGGCTCGCCGAATTGCAGCCGGTGAAGTTGAGTGCGGACGATGTCAGTGTCGTGGTGCTGAAGAACCGGCTGCTCGCGATGCAGGCGCTGGAGACCGCGCGCTGCTTCGAGGAGCACGTTCTCACCGACGTGCGCGAGGCGGATGTCGGCTCGATTCTCGGCTTCGGCTTTGCGCCCTATTCCGGCGGCACGCTGTCGTGGATCGACATGATCGGCACGCGCAAGTTTGTCGATCTGTGCAGGCTGCTGGAGTCGCGGTGCGGGGCGCGCTTTGCGCCATCGACGCTGCTCATCGACATGGCCGCGCGCGACGAGCGCTTCTACCAGCGCTTTGCGCCGGGTCGGCAAAGGGCGGCGTAATTCATGCGGTGTGCGCGTGTTCTGTGCGCGCGTGATTCATTGTCGGCGCAGGCGACCCTCATTTGCCGATGTTTTGGATCCGGCCCCATGTGCTCTTGGTGCCCCAGATGCCCGCGCGTAGCGCCTCGAGCTGCACGATCTGGCTATGGTCGACGAACAGGTTGATCTCGTTGCCGTAGTTCTTGATGTACCATTCGAACACCGGCGGGTCGGCGCCTTCGAACATCACTTTTTCCAGCCCGAGCTGATCGATGATGCGCGCCACCACGTCGGTTCGCCAGGACTTTACGTTTTCGGTAATGCCTTCGCTCTCGATCATGATGATGTCGGCGCCGGCCGCGAGGACGCGTTCTGCCCGCGCGAGCAGCCACCCGACATCCTGGGTGCCTTCCGCTTCCAGTTCTTCCGCCGAAGTGCTGCCGCCGGCGCCGAACTGAATTCCAAGTTCGGGTTTGGCTTTCAGCCCCGCTTTCTTCACCTTCTCTACCAGGCGCAGCAGGCTGTCGGTGGGCAAGCTTATGAAGCCGCTGGAGATTTCGATGACGTCGAAGCCAAGGGCCTTGGCCTCCTCGATGTAACGGCTGACCGCATCCGCTCCGAAGCGCAAAACAGTCTCGATCCAGCCGCCGGTCGAAACGTAGGCATCGTGATCGTGCGCCAGCTTGTTGATGGATTTCACCGCATCCGGCGGCATCAGGGCGAACGAGCCACCGGCATATTTGACGCCGTCGACCCAGGCTCCCACCGTCTCCAGAATATCGGCAAGGTGCCGCGGACCGTAGGCGCTGTAATAAGGACCACGAATCTCGGTGAGGCCGCTCTTGCGTGGCTTCTCCGATCGTGCCGCCCGCGGGATGAACGAAAATGTTGTTTTTTCAGGCATGCTTCTTCTCCCGTTCTCTTGAGTCCTTTCCAGTTGGCTTGCCTCAGCCTCTCCACGTCATGCCCGGCGCCCGGGTCCGGCTCCGCCGGCCCGAGCACAAGGCAAGCCCGGCCATGACGTTGTTTGATTCTGTGCAAATGGAAAACGCTCTCGACCGTTTATGGTGCCAAGGCGGGCGCCGGCGCACGTACTCGGCCGAGCAACGAGGTGAGCGCGGTAACCGGCCGCTCGTCGAGCGTAACAATCACATCGGCGAGAGCGTCGCGCTCCGCCGTCGTCGTGAACGGATCCGTCAGACGATTGAACTTGCGCCGTGCCGCCGGCCAGTCGAAAGGCCTGGTGTGAAAGCCTTGATAGTCGTCAAGCCGGGCACGAGAAATTGTGCCGTTTTTCGCTTCCACTTCGACTTCCGCGGGAAGTCTGCGCGGGAAGAGCGCCGAAAATTCCCGGTCCGGAACAACCGCAACTCTGCGCAACAAGCTCTGAACGTCAGCGGCTGCAATGCGTTCAGGTTTGTACTGTTGCGGCTGAACCTCGCCATCGATGAGCGCGACCGCCACCATGTACGGCAGGCTGTGGTCGGCTTGCTCCTTGGTGCGCACGGTGCGTTTGTCGCCTTCCTCGCCGCCGCCGATGATCTGATAGGCGACATCAAACGTCTTGATCCGCACCGCCTGCACGGCATCGGCCGAGAAGCCGGGACGGGCTCGAATATCGAGCGCCGCTTCAATGGCGGACTGCGCGTGAATTTCGGCGTTGTGTTTTTTCAGGATTGTGAGCAGGACGCGTTCGAGATCTTCCTTTAGCCAATCGATGTCGAACGAACCGGCGATCGCTTCCTTGAACCCCTTGTTTCCTTCAAACACGGACTCCGGCCCGGTGATCCCATTGGCGGCCA
>DASSRW010000106.1:0-3546 GCA_035701545.1 Pseudolabrys sp. | reverse complement strand
GGTCCTGCTCCTTGGTGAACTCGGGCACCGCCTTCTGGAAAGGCCGCGGGGCGTTGTCGACCTCGGTTGTTCTGCTGGCAACGGTCATGACACTCCTTGCACCGACCTAACCGCGCGCTCGGCTTCGAAACATCGGACCCCCCATAGCGTAATTCGCCCCAAGGCGGAAGCGCAGGCGCTCCCCGCAAACTTTCATGCCTGCACTCAACGATTTGAGTGCAAAGGCAAAATGCCGAACGGTGGATAACGGCGGCGGACCGCGCGTGGTTCCTAGCGGGGATGCAGCAGCAGGGTCACGTCGTTGGGATCGGCGTAGCCAAGCAAGGCGCGAGCGCGCTCGTCGAGCATGTCCGGATCGATCCGGTCCGAGCGCAGCAACGAAACCCGGTGCTGCCAATAGGTCCGCTCCGTCTTGAGCTCGGAAAGCTCGACGTTCATCTTCGCCAGTTGCTGCTCGAGGTCCTGCTGGGCGCGCAGGCCGTGATTGCCCGTGAAGGCATTGACGCCGAAATATCCGATGAACAGCGCCGCGAGCGTATAGAGCGCAAGCGCAGTCAGGATCGAACGCCGCCGCCGGTACGTGACCATTGCGCGACAGTGGCAGGGCGCTGTTAAAGCCTGTTTAACGCCTCTCGCGCTCAGTACAGTCCGCGCATCCGCAACTCGTTGAGCAGGAAATTGCCGACGCGCTTGCCGCGGTTGCGCGCGATGCGCAAAAGCCCGGCGTCCACGAAATACGTGAGCAGGATCGAGTCACGCGTCTGCACCCGGTTGTGGACCGGGTCGGCGGAATGCCAGGTGTCGTCGCCGACCGCAAAGGCATAGCCGGTGTTGCGCGCAAAGCGCATTTGCGTGCGCTTGGGCAGCGAGCCGTCGGCAAGCCTTTCGTGAAAGATCGTGCCGATGTCGGTATTTGCGTCGTCCTTTGGAAGATAAAGCTGAACCGTAATTCCCTTCCAGTGCGTGTCCGTGTGGGGCGTGATCAGATAGCCCGGGATGTCTCTGGTCAGGATCGGGATCGGATACATGCCGACCTTCGCGAAATCCGGCCCGAAGCGCCTGGAAAGGCCTGGCGCCAGGCGGCGGATGAAAGCGTCCCTCACCGCGTCCGAGCACAAGGCGCGGCCGACGACGTCCCAAAGCGCGCGCTTTTCCGGCGGCAGGTTGCGGATGTATTCGGGAAACAGGTCGATCTTCACGCGCGTATGCGTGCCGTCGGTCAGATCGTGCCCTTTGCTGCGGCCATGCATCGGCCGGTAGTCGGCCGCAACCGGCATCATCGCCAGAATCCTGGCATAGACATCGTCCGGGAACACGCGGTCGAACTCGAGATGGAAGAAGGGCTTCTCCACCGCGCGCGCGGCTTCGACCGACGAGGCGACAAACTTGCTCAGACGCTCGACCGCCTGCCGGCGGTCCATGGTGCTCAGACGTGTGGATTGGTCCATCGCGCTACCGACTGGGTTGGGGTGGCTCGGAATGGGACGGCGCAATGTCACCCTAATCGGAGACAGGCGCAAGCCCGCCGCAGGAATAGCTGCAATTTACGAATTCATTCGTGCGGACTGAGCGCCGTGCGGCCGGCATATTTTGCCTGGGCCCCGAGTTCCTCTTCAATGCGCAGCAACTGATTGTATTTCGCCGTGCGGTCGGAACGCGCGAGCGAGCCGGTCTTGATCTGTCCGCAATTCGTGGCGACGGCGAGGTCGGCGATGGTTGAATCCTCGGTCTCGCCCGAACGGTGCGACATCACCGCCGTGTATCCCGCTTTGTGCGCCATCTCGACCGCCGCGAGCGTCTCGGTCAGCGTGCCGATCTGGTTGACCTTGATGAGGATCGAATTGGCGATGCCGCGCCTGATGCCGTCGGCGAGGCGTTTGACGTTGGTGACGAAGAGATCGTCGCCGACGAGCTGGCATTTGGAGCCGATCAGGTCGGTGGCCGCCTTCCAGCCTTCCATGTCGTCTTCCGCCATGCCGTCTTCGATGGAAACGATCGGATAGCGCGCGACAAGCTCGGCGAGGTACTGCGCCTGTTCCCTGGCGCGGCGCGTTTTGCCCTCGCCTTCGTAGACGTAGGCGCCGTTCTTGAAAAATTCGGTGGATGCCGGATCGAGCGCGATCGCGACGTCGCTGCCGGGCTTGTAACCGGCCTTCTCGATGGCGCGCACGACGAAATCGAGCGCCTCTTCCGCCGATTTCAGATTGGGTGCAAATCCGCCTTCGTCGCCGACGCTGGTGCTGTGGCCGGCGTCGTGCAGCGCCTTTTTGAGCGTCTGGAAGACTTCGACGCCCATGCGCAGCGCTTCCGAGAAGGTCGGCGCGCCGACCGGCATGATCATGAACTCCTGGAAGTCGATCGGATTGTCGGCATGCGCGCCGCCGTTGAGAATGTTCATCATCGGCGTCGGCAGGAGGCGCGCCGCCGGGCCGCCGACGTAGCGATAGAGCGGCTCCTTCTTTGCCGCCGCCGCGGCCTTGGCAGCCGCCAGAGAGATCCCGAGAATGGCGTTGGCGCCGAGCCGCCCTTTGTTGGGCGTGCCGTCAAGCGCGATCATCGTCTCGTCGATCCTGGCCTGCGCCTCGGCGTCCATCCCGCCGATCGCGTCGAACAGTTCGCCGTTGACCGCCGCAACCGCCTTGCGCACGCCCTTGCCGCCGTAGCGCGCCTTGTCGCCGTCGCGCAGCTCGACGGCTTCGTGCGCTCCCGTCGAGGCCCCCGAGGGGACAGCCGCGCGGCCTCTCGATCCATCTTCGAGGATCACGTCGACTTCCACGGTCGGATTGCCGCGGCTGTCGAGAATTTCGCGGGCGACGATGTCGGTAATGGCGGTCATGGCGTTCCCGGAATGCCGGTTTTGAGCGCTTCTACAGGATCGAGAACCCCCTTGTCATGCCCCGCGGCGGCGAGGCATCCAGTAGTCAGGAACAAGGCAAATGACCAGAAAACCCTTGCAGCTGGGGCGCCCGGCGCCGATCCCGTCATCGCCGGAAAAGGCGGTGCTCGACCGCGTGCCCAATCCGCATCCGGACACCAATTATCTCGCCCGCTTTACCGCGCCGGAATTCACTTGCGTTTGCCCCATTACGGGCCAGCCGGATTTCGCGCATCTGGTTATCGACTACGTGCCGGCGCGCTTTCTCGTCGAATCAAAGTCGCTCAAGCTTTATCTCACGAGCTTCCGCAATCACGGCGGCTTCCACGAGGATTGCACGGTCACGATCGGCAAGAGGCTCACGGCGCTGCTCAAGCCGAAATGGCTGCGCATCGGCGGCTACTGGTATCCGCGCGGCGGCATGCCGATCGACGTATTCTGGCAATCGGGCAAATTGCCCGCCGGGCTCTGGGTGCCGGATCAGGGTGTTGCACCCTACCGGGGGCGCGGCTAAAGCGCTTTTTGTTTAGGTTGAAGCGCCGCACGTGAGGGCGAACTCCCTCTTCCACTCGAACTCGGGTTTACGCGAGTTCGAGCACCTATAGATTGTCGAAGTCGGATATATCCGGATTCGACCGGGGAGAGGGTTGGGGTAAGGGGGCAAGTGACTC
>DASSRW010000105.1:0-8646 GCA_035701545.1 Pseudolabrys sp. | reverse complement strand
GAACGGCGATCAGTGCCTGACGCAAATATCGCGCCGGACGAGTTCGTCGATCACCCGGCTGGCCAGCGCCTCCGCCTCCTGCTCTCCGGCCATCAGGTGAAGCTCGGGACGCTCGGGCGCCTCGTAAGGCTGATCGACGCCGGTGAAATTCTTGATCTCGCCGGACAGCGCGCGCCGGTAGAGTCCCTTCGGGTCGCGCGCGATGCATTGATCGAGTGGCGTGTCGACGAAGACTTCGAGAAATTCGCCCTCCTGAAGCAGTTCCCGCACCATCTGCCGCTCGGCGCGGAACGGAGAAATGAACGAGCAGAGCACGATCAAGCCAGCGTCGGTCATCAGCCTGGCGACTTCGCCGATGCGGCGAATATTTTCAACGCGATCGGCTTCGGTGAAGCCGAGGTCCTTGTTCAGGCCATGCCGCACGTTGTCGCCGTCGAGCATGATGGTGTGGACGCCGCGCGCATGCAGCCCCGCCTCCACCAGATTGGCAACGGTCGACTTGCCGGCGCCGGACAGGCCGGTGAACCAGAGCACCGCCGGCCGATGATGCATCAAGGCCGAGCGCTCCTGCTTGCCGACCGCGAGGCTTTGCAGGTGAACGTTCGTCGCGCGCCGCAACGCAAATGAAATCATGCCCGCGGCCACGGTCTCGTTGGAGTAGCGGTCGATCAGGATGAAAGACCCGGTGTCGCGGTTCTCCGCATAAGGATCGAACACGACCGGCGTCGCGGTCGCGATGTTGCACACGCCGACTTCATTCAGCGCAAGTGTCTTGGCGGCAAGCTTTGCCAGCGTGTCGACGTCGACACGATGTCTCAGCTCGGTAACGGTTGCGGCCGCGGTGCGGGGGCCGATCTTCAGGAGATAAGAGCGCCCCGGCTGAAGCGGGTGGCTCGACATCCAGACGAGCTGCGCGGCGAACTGGTCGGCGACTTGCGGCCGCTCGCGCGGGGCGGCGAGCACGTCGCCGCGCGCCACATCGATTTCGTCTGCAAGCGTGAGCGTCACGGCGTCCTTGGCCTCACCCAGCGCAAGATCGCCGCCGCCGGCGACGATGCGCGCCACCTTTGTCGTGCGCCCCGACGGAAGCACGACGATGTCGTCGCCCGGCCGCACGCTGCCGCCGACGATCGTGCCCGAAAAACCGCGAAAATCGGAGTTGGGCCTGTTCACCCACTGAACCGGCATCCGGAACGGCATGCCGGCGCGGTTCTCCTCGACATCCACGGTTTCAAGGAAATCGAGCAGCGACGGCCCGGCATACCAGGGCGTCCGCGCGCTGCGGCTCGAGACATTGTCGCCGAAGCGCGCGGAAATCGGGATCGCAACGATGTCCGTGAAGCTCAATGCGGCGGCAAATTCGCGGAATTTCGCCGCGATCTCGTTGAACACCGTGCGGTCGAAGTCGGTCAGATCGATCTTGTTGACGGCGAGCACCGCATGACGGATGCCGAGCAGCGACGCGATGATCGCGTGGCGGCGCGTCTGTCCCAGCAGGCCCTTGCGCGCGTCCACCAGCAGCACCGCAAGCTCGGAGTTGGACGCGCCGGTCGCCATGTTGCGCGTGTATTGCTCGTGTCCCGGCGTGTCGGCGACGATGAACGAGCGGCCGCGCGTGGCGAAGTAGCGATAGGCGACGTCGATGGTAATGCCCTGCTCGCGCTCGGCCTCGAGGCCGTCGAGCAGCAGCGCGAAATCGATTTCCGCACCGTTGGTGCCGTGCTTCTTCGAGTCGCGCTGGAGCGCGGCAAGGTGATCGTCGTAGATGAGGTTCTGCTCGTACAGCAGCCGGCCGATCAGCGTGGACTTGCCGTCGTCGACCGAGCCGCAGGTCAGGAGCCGCAGCGGCGGCCGCGCGTCGGCATCGAGCGGCATTGCGGCAAGACCGCGCGACTGCACGAGGCTGTCCATCAGAAATAGCCCTCGCGCTTCTTTTTCTCCATCGAGCCGGATTCGTCATGGTCGATGGCGCGGCCCTGCCGCTCCGAGCTTGCCGACGTGCGCATCTCGTCGATGATGGCGTCGAGCGTGTCCGCGCTCGAGCGGATCGCGCCGGTCAGCGGATAGCATCCGAGGGTGCGGAAGCGCACGCGCTCCATGCGCGGCCTTTCGCCCGGCAGAAGCGGCAGCCGGTCGTCGTCGCGCATGATGAGAAGCCCGTTGCGCTCGACCACCGGCCGCTCCCTGGCGAAATAGAGCGGCACCACCGGGATGTTTTCCGCGCGGATGTATTCCCACACGTCGAGCTCGGTCCAGTTCGACAGCGGAAACACGCGCATCGATTCGCCCGGCCTGATGCGCGTGTTGAAGATGTTCCACAGCTCGGGCCGCTGGTTGCGCGGGTCCCAGCCATGCGCGGCCGAGCGGTGCGAAAAGATGCGTTCCTTGGCGCGGCTTTTCTCCTCGTCGCGCCGCGCGCCGCCGAACGCCGCGTCGAACTTGTATTTGTCCAGCGCCTGCCGCAGCGCCTCCGTCTTCATCACCTGCGTGTGCACCGACGAGCCGGACGCGATCGGCGAAATTCCGCGCGCGCGGCCATCTTCATTGATATGGGCGATCAGGTCGAGCCCGAACCGCGCCGCCGTCTCGTCGCGGAACGCGATCATCTCGCGGAATTTCCATGTCGTGTCGACGTGCAGCAGCGCGAACGGCAGTTTCGAGGGATAGAACGCCTTCTGCGCGACGTGCAGCATTGCGCTCGAATCCTTGCCGATCGAATAGAGCATTACCGGATTGCGGAACTCGCTCACGGCCTCGCGCAGGATGAAGATCGCCTCGGCCTCGAGCCGGCGCAGGCGCGCCGACAAGCCGGCTTGCGGCGCGAACGTTTTCCCAGAAGATGTGGCGCGGGTGGCGGCGATATCCGTCATTTCAGTGCTTCGCTTGCAAGCGGCGTGTGCCTATAAGCTCGCAATTTGCGCAACCGTCACCAATTCATCCCGCTTGTCAACTGCCGCAAAACATGCCGAATAGGCGCCAAATTCAACGACATGATCCTTTGCCGCGCGGCCGCCAAAGCATGCCCGTCCTACGATGAAGCCCGCCATGCCCGATCGCGATTCTCGCCCGTTAAAGCGGCGTCCGGCGGCGTTCCTCGACAGGGACGGTGTGCTCAATGTGGACCGCGGCTGGACCCACCGGGCCGATCAACTGGAGTGGGTTGCCGGCGCGCACGAAGCCGTGCGGCTTTTGAACAAAAACGGCTTCTACGTCTTCGTGGTGACCAACCAGTCCGGCGTCGCGCGCGGATTTTATGACGAGGCGGCGGTCAAGGCGCTGCACGCGCACATGCAGGACGAATTGCAGGCGAAAGGCGCGCGGGTCGACGCGTTCTACTATTGCCCGCACCACCCCGAGGGCAGCGTCAGGGAGTTCGCCATCGCGTGCCTTTGCCGGAAGCCCGGCGTCGGCATGCTCGAACAGGCCGCGCGCGAGTGGCCGATCGAGCGCGCCCGCAGCTTCATGATCGGCGACCGCGATCACGACATCGCGGCAGCCGACGCGTTCAACATCCGCGGCGTGAAGTTCGACGCGCTCGAAAGCTCGCTCATCGACGTGGTCCGCCGCGAAATCTCGCGAGCCGCGGCATGACCGTTGCGCGGGTTGCCTGCGGAACAAAGGTGTGATTTCAAACGGCCTCTGTGCTAAGCGCGTTGCGCGCATCGGATGGCAATTGACCCCGGTATTCTCATTCCGCAAATGAACACAGCATCAGCCGGCGCGCCCACGCAGGAGCGCCTTTTCATCGCGCTTCTGCTGCTCTGGCTTTCCGGGGCTGCCTTGCGCTTCACGATTCTGGCGGTGCCGCCTGTCATTCCGCTCATTCACGACGAGCTCAGCCTCAACGCGACTCAAGTCGGGCTTCTTGCCGGCCTGCCCTCGATGCTGTTTGCCATCGCCGCGGTTCCGGGATCGCTGCTGATTGCGCGCCTTGGCGTGACCAGCGCGCTTGTCGTCGGACTCGCGGTGACGGCGATTGCCGGCGCGATGCGCGGCGCGGTCGCCGACGTGGCGTGGCTTTATGCGACCACGATCGCGATGAGCATCGGGGTGGCCGTGATGCAGGTGACGATGCCGCCCGCCGTGCGCTCCTGGACGCCAAAGCGCGTCGGCTTCGCCACGGCGGTGTACACCAACGGCCTGCTGGTCGGCGAAATCCTTCCGGCGGCGCTGATGCTGCCGCTCGTGCTGCCGCTGGTCGGCGGCAGCTGGCAGAAGGGCTTTACCGCCTGGAGCGTTCCGGTCGCGATCATTGCGGTCGTCGTGCTGGCGCTCGCGCCGCGGGAAGGCGCGGTCAGCACGTCGGCCCTGGCCGCGCGGCGGCGCTGGTGGCCGGACTGGCGCAATCTGCTCATCTGGCGTCTGGGCATCATGCTGGGCACCGTCAACGCGGCCTATTTCGGCGCCAACACATTCATTCCGGATTACCTCAACAGCACCGGGCAATCCGAATGGATCAGCGCGGCGCTGGCGGCACTCAATATCGGCCAGATCCCGGCATCTGTCCTGTTGCTGATCTTCGCCGGCAGACTGGAGCGCAAGATCTGGCCTTACGTCATCATCGGTCTTGTGGGCATCCTGGCCACCGGCGGCATCGTATTCGCCTCGGGACCATGGGTCGTGGCTTTCGCGGCGCTGGAAGGCTTCTCCTGCGCCAGCGTGCTCATTCTGCTGCTGGCTTTGCCGCCGCTCTTGAGCGCCCCCGACGATGTGCACCGCGTCACGGCCGCCATGTTCACGATCAGCTATACGTGTGCCGTGGTCATTCCGGTCATCAGCGGCGCCTTGTGGGATGTGAGCGGAATCGGCGGACTTGCTTTCCTGCCGATCGCGGTTTGCAATATCGTGCTGATCGTTCTGGCGCCTGCGATCGGTCACGTGCGGCGAAAGGAGAATTGAGAAGATGCGCGCGATTCCGGTCGGAGCAAAGGGCACCTACACGCTGCGCGTGACGCCCGCGCATCTCGCCAATCAATTCAAGGATGCCGCGCTGCCGCAAGTGTTCGCCACGCCGATGATGGTGACGGCGATGGAGAATGCCGCGTTGAACGCCGTACGCGACTATCTCGATCCGGGCGAAAGCGCCGTCGGCACGCTCGTCAACATCCGCCACCTCGCGGCGACGCCGGTCGGCCATCAGGTCACGGCGCAGGCGGAAGTCACCAAAGTCGACGGCCGCCGGATCGAGTTCAGGGTGAGCGCGCGCGACGACATGGAAGAGATCGGCAGCGGCACGCACGAGCGGATGGTGGTCGATCTGCGCAGGCTCGACCACCGGCTCAAGGCAAAGAGCAAAGCGGCAACTTGAACTAGGTCTCTCCGCGCCTACCCGCCTACGGCTATTGCTCCCACGGGCAATAGGCTACGCACTGGGGAATGATGTCGCCTTCCACGGTTTGCACGTCTTCCCAGACGAGCTGGCAGCCGTCCGGCGTGAGGCCGTCGCAATAATCCTCCGGCGCGTCGATGTAGGCGTACGGATAGTACTGACTTCCGGCGATCGCGAGAGCGGTGAGCGCGCTGAGCGCGACGAATGTCCGGTATCCGCCGTGATACCGGACGCGGTGGCCACGCCGCCATACCGAATAATTCCGTCCGCGAATCGAAGTGCGTCCGACGCTGGCTCCCGGCATGCCGCGCAGGCGGCCGGCCGTGACGGTGCGTGAAAAGGAGCCTCGCGGCGTGAAGGCGCGCACCGTTCTCGACCCCGGCTTGCCGGTAGTCGCGCGATTGATGATCTTGGGGCCGGCGTTCTGCGGGGTGACGACTTTCGAGCCGCTGCTCGGCGGCCGCACGAAGCGGTTCGGCGCATTCTGACCCGGGACGTTCTGCTGCACGTTATGCGTCGGAGCGCGCCGCTGGACATTGACATGAGGGGGCGGTCGATGCGGCGCGTTTACGTGCGGCGCCGGACGGCGTTGGACCGGCCTTGGCGGAGGCTTCTTGTTCTTGTCCTTGTTCTGCTGGGCCGACAATTCCACGCTTCCGGCATTCGCGCCCAGCGCGGCAGCCGAGTGGGCGCCCACCGACAATGCCACCGCCGCGGTCAAACCAACGGCAAAAAACGTCGTCGCGGTTCCAAATCGGTCAATCATGATGCCGCCCCTCCGTGCCATGTCGCGCTCGCGCCAAGTGTCAGTCTGCAGTTTCGCCGCTCCAAGGGGCAGACTCAAGGCCGCGCCGAACGGCGCATGCCTGCTCTGCCGCGGCTAGAGCACCGTATTGGTCGCCGGGTCGATGACGTGCATGTGCTCGAGATTGGCCCGCAATGGCATGGTTTCCCCCGGCCCTTTTGCAGCCGCCGGCTCAACGCGTCCGCACACTTGCGTGTCGTTGATGCGGAAATAGACCATCGTCTCCATCCCCATGGGCTCGACCACGTCGAGCATGGCGGAGAATTCATGGCCGCCGCCGTTTTCCTGGCCGCGCGTTTCGGTGATGTGCTCGGGCCGCAGCCCGAACAGCACCTCCTTGCCGATATGGCCGCGATAGCGGGCGGTGCGGTTTGCGGGCACCGGGAACGCCAGCCTGTCGGTCAGGCGAAGCCGCAGCGCGCCGCTCGCCTCTTCGATATGCGCTGGAATGAAATTCATCGCCGGGGAGCCAATGAAACCGGCGACGAAGCGCGTCTTGGGCTGGTGATAGAGCTCGTTCGGTGTGCCGATCTGCTCGATCTTTCCCGCGTTCATCACTACGACGCGGTCGGCGAGTGTCATCGCCTCGACCTGGTCGTGAGTCACGTAAACCGTCGTCGTCTTCACCTTCTGGTGCACGCGCTTGATCTCGGTCCGCATCTGCACGCGGAGCTTGGCGTCGAGGTTTGACAGCGGCTCGTCGAACAAAAACACCTTGGGCTTGCGCACGATGGCGCGCCCCATCGCGACGCGCTGGCGCTGGCCGCCCGAGAGTTGCTTCGGCCGCCGTGCGAGCAGTTCGGTGATGTCGAGGATGCGGGCGGCGATTTCAACGCGCTCCTTGATCTCCGCCTTGGGAATTTTGCGCAGCTTGAGGCCGAACGACATGTTTTCGGCGACCGTCATGTGCGGATAGAGCGCGTAATTCTGGAACACCATCGCGATGTCGCGATCTTTCGGCGGCAGGTCGTTGACCACCTCGCCGCCGATGGCGATTTCGCCGGAGGTGATTTCCTCGAGGCCCGCGATCATGCGCAGCGTGGTGCTTTTGCCGCACCCCGAGGGGCCGACCAGCACGACGAATTCGTGGTTCGGGATATCGAGATTGACGTTGTTGACGGCAAGGACATCGTCAAAACGCTTCACCACATTGTTCAGTGCAACGTCGGCCATCGCTGATACCCGCTCGCGTTATCCCTTTGTGGCGCCGGCCGTCAGGCCCGCGATGTAGTAGTCCATCAGGAAGGCATAGATCACGAGTGGCGGCGCGGCGGCGGTGAGCGCGCCGGCCATCAGCATGCCCCATTTGTAAACGTCCGCCCGGATCAGGCTCGTGACCGTGCCCACGGTCAGCACCTGCTGATCCGACGAATAGAGGAACGCCATCGGATAGACGAACGCGGCCCAGGACACCGTGAAGGCAAAGATCGTCGCGGCGATGATGCCGGGCAGCGCCACCGGGATGAAAATCTTCAGCAGCATCTGCATATGGCCGGCGCCATCGATCAGCGCCGCTTCATCAAGCTCCTTCGGAATGGACTGGAAATAGCCGATCATGATCCAGGTGCAGAACGGCACCGTCAGCGTGGGATAGACCAGCACCATGCCCCAATAGGAATTGAGCAGCCCGATCGCCTTGACGATCTGGAACAAGGGTATGAACAGCAACGTGTCCGGCACGAGATAGGTCAGGAAGATTCCGGTGGCGAGAATGCTCGATCCCCAGAACCGCATGCGGCCGAGCGAGAACGCAGCGAGAATGCTCACTACCATCGTGATGCAGACGACGCAGACCGTCACAATCACCGTGTTTTTGAAAAAGATCAGGAAGTCCGTCTGCGTGAACAGGATCCTGAACTGGTCGAGCGTGAAGCCGTCGGCGACGATCCAGGGATTCGTCGCCATGTGCGCGACTTCGGCATCGCTCTTGAGCGACGTCACGATCATGTAATAGGGCGGAATGAGGAAGAAGATCGCGAACAGCACCAGAAAGACATACGACGTGATGAGCGCCCAGCGCCGATTGCGCCGCAGGCTGCCGGCCAGCGAGACGGCGCGCGCGGCCGGAACGGAAACGGTGGCGGTGCTCATCCGATCTCCCTCCCCCTCTTCCGCACGCCGCGCAGAATGAAGATCGCCGCGATCGCCAGGATCGGGAACATGAACAGCGAGGTCGCGGCACCGAGCGGCAGATCGCCGGAGCGGATGCCGAGCAGGAAGGCGTAGGTCGCAAACACATGCGTCGTGTTGCGCGGGCCGCCAGCCGTCATGATCTGCACGATGTCGAAATTGGCGAAGGTGACGATCAGCGAGAACAGGATGGTGATCGCCATGATGTTGCGCATCATCGGCAACGTGATGTGGATGAACTTCTGCCACGCATTGGCGCCATCGATCGCAGCCGCCTCGTAGAGTTGGTCCGGCACCGATTTGAGCGCGGCGAGATACATGATGAGGAAGAACGGCGCGCCGTACCACACATTGACCAGGATCACCGAGAAGCGCGCCCAGT
>DASSRW010000104.1:0-59590 GCA_035701545.1 Pseudolabrys sp. | reverse complement strand
GCCGATATCGTCGTATTTCACGCCTCGTCCGTGCAGGTCGATGACGGAGCGAAAATACTGGCCGGTGATCGCATCGACATGACCTTTGATCAACATGGCCTCGCGCAGCGCCGGATCGAGATATTCGATCTTTACCTTGCTGAGATCGAGATGGTTCAGTTTCGCGAACACGGGAAGCGTCTTGTAGGTTGAATCATTCGCGACCGGACCGAGCGTCTTCCCTTCGAGGTCCTTGATGGTCTTGATGCCGCTCGACTTGAGAAAAAACAGTCCGGACGGATTTTGCTCATAGCCCATCATGACTTCGGGAAACGCCAGCTTGGGATTTTTCGCGTTGAATTCCGTGAGGACATTGATGTCGGGATAGCCGATGTCATAGACGCCCGTCGCCAGTTCCCGCACGACGCGGCCCGATCCCTTGCCGGCGTCGATGCTGACGTCCAGCCCCTCGGCTTTGTAGTAGCCTTTGTAGAGCGCGATAAAGAACGGTGCGTGATAGGACCCCGGCCGCCAATCGAGAGTGAAACGGATTTTTGTCTCGGCTTGCGCTCCGCTGAGGAACGCCAGCGCGAGAGCGAGGGCTACGGTGAGACGGGCTACGACGTGCCTTATCGACATGAAATCCTCCCTAGCTTTTGTTTCTTCGTTCTCTTAGTCAGGCGCCTTACATCCTCTCCACCCAATAGCGTCCGAGCTCGTCACGGGCGAGCGTGTGGCGCATGCGGACATCGCTCCATGCCCGCAGGATGACGCGATAGGGACAATCGCGAAGCGCGGCGAGTACGTCGCGGAAAAACACCGGCTCCTGCAACAGGGCTTCGATCTTGCTCACGACCGGCGCAATGTCAGTCATTGAAGGTAATCCTCAACGCGGACGTCATCGCTGAACGCAGGCACAATCCGCTCGTAGCGGAACGCCGGAATTCCCTCCGGAATGGTGGCGTCGATGCCGAATTTGGACGTCGTCGGCAATTCGCCGGGCCTGAGATCCCATGGCCGCACGCTCGGGTCGACGTGCTTTCCCTTCATTCCGGAAAGAATGACGATGTCCTTGTCGGCCTGGCAGCGGAACGTGACCGCCCATTCCACCTCGTCGGAATTGTAGATGTCGATGTCGTCGTCGGTGACGATCACCTGTTTGACGACCGGCAGCGACAGCAACGCGGCGATGGCGTTTTTCCCCTCGCCAGCCCGCTTCTTGATCGCCGCCACCACGGACCAGCCGCAGCAGCCGCCTTCGGTCGCGCGCACTGCCGCGACCTGGATACCGGCGAGCCCGAGCACGCGCGCACAGGCGGCTTCCGTTGCCGGCCCGTTGAGCCAGTCGTTCTCCCAGGGCATTTGCAGCGCGTAGAAGATCGGATTTTTCCGATGCGTGATCGCGGTGACCCGGAAGAGCGGATTGCGCTTGAGATCGCCCTGCATGCCCGCAAATTCACCGAAAGGTCCCTCATCCGCCGTCCATCCGTTCGGCAGCAATTCGCCTTCCAGCACGATCTCGGCGTTGGCCGGGACCATCACATCATCGGCGGTCTTCGCCCGCACCATTTGCAACGGTTCGCCGCGCAAGCCGCCCGCGATATGCATCTCATTGAGGCCCGCCGGCGCTTTGTAGGCCGCCGCCATGTGCTCGAACACATGCACGCCGATCGCAACCGCGATCGGCAGCGGTTGGTTGTGGTCGAATTTGGCCTGATAATAGCGGCGCAGGTCCGACGCCGTGAACAGATCGAGGCCGAGCTCACGGCGCGTACGGAACATCATGCGATAGCAGCCGGCATTCGGTCCAAGTTTCTCGTCATTGGCGAATGCCACGCCGGCGGAAATGTAAGGCCCGCCGTCCTTCTCGTGCATGAACGGAATGGGCAATGCGGTGAGGTCGACGTTATCGCCGGTCAGGACAACGTCCTGGCACGCGGCGCGGCCGACAACCTCCGGCGCAATCGGACGCGCGACACTTGCAGCAAACCGGGCGCCGAGTTCGCCCTCGGGCCAGCCCAGCGCCGACGCCATGCGTGCGCGCGTCCAGTAAAGTCCGCCGGCAACGGGAATGTCGTAGCCTTCAACGGCCTCACAGATCACAGCCGCCGGAGCCTTGCCGCACAAGGCGGTGATGTGCTCGGGCCGAATGGGTTTTTTTATGCGGCACAAGTGGCCGGCGCGCTCCATGCGCGCGAGCATGGCCCGGAAATCTTCGTTGCTCGACCGACCAGACATCGCGCTCCTGGGCCGTTTCTATCGTCCTAAGTTTAGGATCATGGAATAGCCTTGTCGCCTCGGCAAGGGCTTGCGCCATGCAACCCCCCGGTTCGACGCATGCGCGCAACGCGACTGCCGCGCCTCCTCCAGCGTGCGGTCAGGCGGACGCACGGCCCTGCGCTACCCGCGCATGCGACATTCACGCCGACGCCGCTGCGCAATTCGCAAGCGGAATGCGGTTGCCAATCGGCGAAGTCCAAAGATACTATGTTCTAGCCCATAGTCTCATTTGAGGGTCGGCGATGCGCGGGACCGCGGACAATATCGACAAGCAAAGCCTGCGCGGCTTCCTGCACATGGTCGAAACGGACTATCCGGACGAACTGCTTCGCATCAAGCAGCCGGTCGGCCAGCGTTTCGACATGACCGCAATCGCCTTTGAATTGGAGCGCGCGGGCAAAAATCCGGTGATCGTGCTCGAAAACGTGGACGGATTCAAAATTCCGGTCGTCACAAACGTTGCGGCCAACCGGAAATTGCTGGCCAAATGTCTCGGCGTTGCGCCAGGCGACTTGCCGACGGCGTTCCGTGAGCGCTGTCAAAAATATATTCCATGCGAAACTGTCGCGCAGGCCGCATGGAACGATGTGGTTATCGAGGGCGATGATGTCGATTTGACCAAGCTGCCGATCCCTCTGCAATTTTCCGTCGACGGCGCGCCCTACATCACGGCCGGCCAAATCTCGGCGCGCGATCCCGTCACCGGCATCGACACCACCGGCTTTCACCGCTTGATGCTCAAGGGCAAGAACCGCCTCGGCGTCTCCTTGCATTCGCGCCGCCGCATGTACGAATTCCACCGCCGCGCCGAAGAACGCGGCGAGTCGCTGCCCGCGGTCATCACCATCGGCACGCATCCCCTGCACTACATGGGCTCGATGGTTTACGCGTATCCGCCTAACGTGCGGAAATTCGAGATCATCGGCGGCCTTTTCGGTGAGCCCTATCGGCTAGCGCGAACAGGCGTCGCCGATCTCGAGGTGCCGGCGGGAGCCGAGATCGTGATCGAGGGCGAAATCCTTGCCGGGGTGCACGAACCAGAAGGGCCGTTCGGCGAATTCACCGGCTACGCGTCCTACCGCAGCACGCAAAATGTATTCGTCGCGAAGCGCATCCGCATGCGCGCCGACGCCATGTACCAGGCGGTGACCTCCGGCATGTCGAAGGACCACATCCTGGTTTCCTGCGTCACGCGCGAAGGCGAAATCCTCAATACGCTCAGGCGCAACCTGCCGAACGTGCGCGCAGTGCACGTGCCGCATACTACCTGCGGCGCCTTCATGGCGTTCATTTCGATGAAAAAGACGGCCGATGGCGAGCCGCAAATGGCGGTCATGGCGACACTCGGCACCGAACTCTACACGAAATACGTGATCGTGGTGGACGATGACGTCGACATTTTCGACATGAATGACGTGATGTGGGCGGTGGCGACGCGCGTACGCGCGGAAAAAGACATCTTCTTTATTCCCGGCGCGAAAGCCGCCATCCTCGATCCGACCTCGGACCCCGAGACATTCACGGTGACGAAGATGGGCATCGACGCAACGCGCCCGGCGGGCCGCGATTTCGCCGAACGCCTGGTGATCACGGAAGACCAGCGCGGCCGTGCTCGGGCTATCCTGACGGCTGCGGGCGTGACCTTGTAAGCAGACAGAAAAGAACAAACGCAACGATGAGGAGGGGACTATGAAATATATCCGCCGCTTCGCTTCATTCGCCGCTCTTGCTCTGTGCGTCGCCTTCGCCGGCAATGCTCATGCCGAAACCAAAATCCGCTTCTCGCTCGATTGGATTCCGGGATCGGTTCACTCGCCCTTCTTCATCGCTCTGTACAAAGGCTACTTCAAGGCCGAGGGGCTCGACGTCACGATCGACCGCGGCAAGGGTTCTGTCGCGCTCGTTCAGCAGCTGGCGACCGGCGTCTACGACATGGGCTATCCCGATATCAGCGTGCTGACGGATTTTGACGCGAAGAATCCGGACAAGGCTTTTCCCGAAGTGATGATGGGTTACGAGCAGGCGCCGGCGGCCGTCGTCGTGCTGAAGGAAAGTCACATCACCACGCCAAAGCAGCTCGAAGGACACGTGCTCGGCGCTTCGGCAAACGACGCCACCTACAAGCTGTTCCCCACCTTTGCGCAGCACGCCGGAATCGACATGAGCAAGGTAAAGGTGCAGTACATCGATCCGAAGCTGCGCGAAACGCTGCTGGCGAAGAGGCAGGTCGATGCCATCATTGGCCAGGTCTTCAACACCAAGCTCGAACTCAAAGCCAAAGGCGTCGATCCGAGCCAGATCGTTGCTTTTCTTTACCGCGACTATGGCCTTGATCTTTACGGAAACGGCCTTGCCGCTTCGCCGACGTTCCTGAAAGAGCACCCTGACGCCGTAAAGGGATTCATCCGCGCCACCATCAAGGGCGTGCGAGACATGGTGAAAGACCCCGAGGAAGCGGTGAAAATGACGCTGAAGTTCGAGCCGCTTCTGAATGCCAACATCGAGCGAGACCGGCTCAAGCTCGCGATGGAATGCTGCATCATAACGCCCAACGTGCTCAAGCACGGATTCGGCGGCGTCGACAAGGCGCGCCTGCAGCGCGGCATCGACATCCTCGCCGCAAGCTACAAGCTCCCGCGCACGCCGAAGGCAGACGAAATATTCAACGCAAGCTATCTGCCGCCCGAAAAGGACCGGATGGTGAAATAACGCGGCCTCGTCTGCGTGCCATGGTCGCGTTCCAATGAGCTATATCGAAATCAACGACGTTGACTTGCAATACGGGCGGCAATCCGGTGCCGGCAACGGCACCGGAACGCTCGCGCTGGAAAACGCAAACCTGTCCATCGGGCAGAACGAATTCATCGCCGTCGTCGGCCCGAGTGGCTGCGGCAAGTCAACGCTGCTCAAGCTCATCTCCGGCCTGGTCAAGCCGACGCGCGGTGCCGTTCGTGTCGGCGGTGAACCGGTCAGGAGGCCATTGAAGAACGTCGGCATGGCCTTCCAGAATTCGACGCTGCTCCCCTGGCGCAACGTGCGCGACAACGTTCTGCTGCCGCTCGAGATCGTCGAGCCGTACCGCAGTCAGCCGCGCAGCAAGGCGGCGATCAAGCGCAAGCGCGCGGATGAACTCCTCGCAACCGTCGGGCTTGCCGATTTCGGCGACCGGATGCCGTGGCAGCTTTCGGGCGGCATGCAGCAACGCGCCCAGCTGTGCCGCGCGCTCATTCACGAGCCGTCGATCCTGCTGCTGGACGAGCCGTTTGGCGCGCTCGATGCCTTCACGCGCGAGGAATTGTGGGCGGTGCTCCAGAACCTCTGGATGACGCGCAAGTGCACTGTCGTGCTGGTGACGCATGAGCTGCGCGAAGCCGTTTATCTCTGCGACACCGTCTATGTGGTGAGCCCCCGTCCCGGCCGTGTCATCGCCTCGAGCCAGGTGCCGTTCCCGCGCCCGCGCACCCTCGACATGACATACCAGGCCGAGTTCGTGGACCTCGTGCACGCCTGCCGCCATCACATCAGGCCCGGAGGCGCGGCGTGAACAAGGCAACCGTCGAAACCCTGGCGCCCTGGGTCACCACGTTGCTGCTGCTCATCATTTGGCAGCTCGGCGTGATGATCTTCCACATTGAAAATTTCGTGCTGCCGACCCCGATTGAGGCCATCCAGCAGATTTGGGCCAATCGCTATCCGCTGCTGCAGCACGGCCTCGCGACGCTCATTACGACGCTTGTCGGTTTTGCCATCGCCGTCGTGTTCGGATTGCTGCTGGGCATTCTGGTCGGGTCGTTCCGGCTCGCCTACGTGTCGCTTTACCCGGTGCTGATCGGCTTCAACAGCGTTCCGAAAGCCGCGCTTGTTCCGGTGCTTGTCATCTGGTTCGGCGTCGGGACGGTTCCGGCCGTTATCGCCGCGTTCCTGCTGTCGTTCTTTCCGGTCGTCGTAAACGTCGCTACAGGCTTTGCCACCATCGAGCCGGAGCTCGTCGACGTTCTGCGCGTGCTGGGCGCAACCCGCCGGGACATGATCGTCAAAATCGGGATTCCACGGTCCCTCCCCTACTTCTTTGCATCCTTGAAAATTGCCATCACCCTCTCATTCGTCGGGTCGGTCATCGCGGAAATCGTGGCCGGCAACAACGGCATCGGCAACGTGATGTTGATTGCCAGCTCGAACTTCAACGTGCCGCTGGTGTTCGCCGCGCTTCTCGTCGTCGGTGTGATGGGCGTCGGGATGTACGCAATCTTCGCCGCTTTGGAGACGCGCTTCACCGCATGGTCCGTGCGCGGCTCAGGGCTTGAATATCCGACCGGCGGCTGACGGAGGACGCTTCAGGGGCGGCGGGGGCGCGGCGCAAACCTTATCCGGCCTGCGCGAGCGCCTCGTCGAGGAGCTTGCGGCATTCGCCGAGTTCATCGAGCGCCGCTCTCAGCTTGCTGACATCTTCGTCCGTAAAACTCTCGGCGAAGGCTGCGGCCGACGCTTCCGCGCGGTCTTCGTTCTCCGCCCGCCTCGAGGAGGCGGCGAGAGGTGGCTCGAGCAGACCGCCGCCGCGATCGGCGTCCGTCTCGTCCGGCGAATCCCGCGTCGCTTCGTCATCGAAATCCTGATCCTCCACGGCGACATGCGGCGGCTGCGCGGCGCCCTCGCGCCAGACTTCCTCGACAAATCTGGAGCCGTGTTCGCGCAGAATGCGTTGCACGCCACGAATTGTGTACCCCTCGCCATAAAGAAGATGGCGGATGCCGCGCAGCAAATCGACGTCGTCCGGACGATAGTAGCGCCGGCCGCCGCCGCGCTTCATCGGCTTGATTTCGCGAAAGCGGCTTTCCCAAAACCGCAAGACGTGTTGCGGAAGATCAAGTTCGTCCGCAACTTCACTGATGGTACGGAAAGCGTCCGGCGCCTTGTGGTCCAAAGCCGCGGTCTCCTCGAAAAGGTTGTACGCTGACGCTAACGCCTACTCAGACGCCTAGGACGAGGTGTGCTCAGCCCCGCCATTGATGCGGTGCTTCAAAATCGCCGACGGCTTGAACACCATCACGCGCCGCGGGGAAATCGGCACTTCCTTGCCGGTCTTGGGATTGCGGCCGATCCGCTGGCCTTTTTTCCGCACCACGAACGACCCGAACGAGGACAACTTCACGGTTTCGCCGCGCTCGAGGCAGTCGGTGATCTCCTTGAGCACCAACTCGACAAGCGCCGCCGATTCCGTCCGCGAAAGGCCGACCTTTTGGTAAACGGCCTCACACAGGTCCGCACGCGTGACTGTCTTTCCGGTCATCTCCTGCCCCCGCCTGGCCCACTCTCGGCGAAGATATCCCGCTGAATTATCGAGGATATTAGCTTGATCCCCATGGGTCAACGGGGAGGTAGGAGAATATGATCGCCCGCCAGGCTTACCACCGAATAAGGGCGGCCCCCCACGTGAAACCGCCGCCCATCGCCTCGAGCAGCACCAAATCGCCTTTTTTTATCCTGCCGTCCTTCACGGCGACATTCAGTGCCAGCGGAATAGAAGCCGCCGAGGTATTTCCATGCTGGCCGACCGTGATGACCACCTTTTCCGGCGCGATCCCGAGCTTGCAGGCGCTATCGTCGATAATCCGCTTGTTTGCCTGGTGGGGAACGAACCAGTCGATATCGGCAGCGGTGTAGCCGGTGGCGCGGAAAGCGTCTTCGATCACGTCGGTGATCATCGCAACGGCGTGCTTGAAGACGGCGCGACCCTCCATCCGCAGATGGCCGACCGTCTGGGTCGAAGACGGCCCGCCATCGACGTAAAGCTTGGACTTGTGCCGTCCATCGGACCGCAGATGGGTCGTCAGGATACCCCGGTCCTCGCGGTTTCCGGGCTGCTGCTGCGCTTCGAGTACGACCGCCCCCGCGCCGTCGCCGAACAGCACGCATGTCGTACGATCGGTCCAGTCCAGAATGCGCGAAAATGTCTCGGAGCCGACCACCAGCGCCCGCTTGTAGGTGCCGGTTCGCAGCAGCCCGTCCACTGTCGCCAGGGCATAAACAAATCCGGAACAGACCGCCTGCAGATCGAAAGCGGCGCCGCGCGTAATTCCCAGCCCGGTCTGTACCGTGACGGCGCTCGCCGGAAATGTGTTGTCCGGGGTCGAGGTAGCCAGCACGATGAGATCGATCGTCTGCGCATCAACGTGCGCGCTGGCGAGGGCCGCACGCGCCGCGGCAATCGCAAGATCGGAAGTCAATTCGTTGGTGGCGGCGATGTGCCTTTGATGAATTCCGGTACGCTGGACGATCCACTCATCGGAGGTATCGATCGTGCGCGCGAGATCGGCATTTGTGACGACCTTGGCCGGTAGATAGCTGCCGCAGCCGAGCACGACGGAACGCAAAACGGTCACGGGCGCGCTCCACCCGCCGCGCGTTGGGCGATTGTCGCGTTGCGCTCCCGCGCATGCGACTGCCCGATCTTGGCGAGCAGCTCATAGCGCACCATGTCGTAACCCATGTCGATGGCGGCGGCGAAGCCTTCGGCGTCCGTGCCGCCGTGGCTCTTGATGACGATGCCGTTGAGCCCGAGAAAAACGCCGCCGTTGGATTTGCGCGGATCCATCTTTTCGCGCAGCGTCCTGAACGCCTGCCGCGCCAGCAAATAACCAAGCTTTGCCGGCCACGTTCGGCTCATCGCGCTCTTCAGGTATTGGCCGAGTTGCCGCGCTGTGCCTTCCGCCGTTTTGAGCGCGATGTTGCCGGCAAATCCCTCGGTCACGACCACATCGACCGTGCCTTTGCCGATATCGTCGCCCTCGACAAAACCGACGTAGTCGAAATACGGAAAATCTCCGTCACGCAAAATTTGGCCGGCTTGCCGCACCTCCTCGAGCCCTTTCACCTCCTCGACGCCGATGTTGAGCAAGCCGACGGTCGGCCGCTCGATATCGAACAGCACGCGCGCCATCGCGCTCCCCATGATGGAGAGGCTGACGAGATGGTCCGCGTCGGCGCCGATCGAAGCTCCGACATCAAGCACAATCGATTCGCCCTTCAACGTCGGCCACAACGCGGCAATCGCCGGCCGCTCGATGCCCGGCAGCATTTTCAGATTGAAGCGGGCCATGGCCATCAGGGCGCCCGTGTTGCCAGCGGAGACAGCGGCGTCAGCGGTGCCCTTCTTCACCGCATCAATGGCAAGCCACATTGACGATTTCCAGCGGCCATAGCGCAGCGCCTGGCTTGGCTTGTCGTCCATGCGGATGGCGATCTCGGTGTGCACGAGCGCCGCATTGGCCTTGAGCCTGGGGTGCGCATCGAGCACGGGCGCGACGTCCGTGCGCCTGCCGAAAAGCGTGAATTCGATGTCGGGGTGCCGGCTGAGCGAAAGCTCGGCACCCGGGATGACAACGGACGCGCCATGATCCCCACCCATGACATCGAGCGCGATGCGAACCTTATCGGACATGAACCGACCTTGGCAGCGCAGGTGGGAACACGAGAGGCCCACTGCCGGGCCCGCATGAAGCACAAACGACCATAGCCGGTCGCATCAGGGAAAAAAACCGGGTCAGGCCGCGTTCCCCAATGACCTCGCTTGTCACGACTCCCGACCTGCGGAACGTTTCTTGAGGGCTTCCAGTGCGGCGAACGGACGCGAGGCGGCGTCTCCGCTCTTGGGCGGGCGAAATTCCGCGCCTGGCTTGCGCGGATAGGGGTCGATGGCCAGCATCAGAAATTCTGTCGCAAGCGCGCCGAGATCGATCGTCCCTCCGATGAGCGGCTCCGGCTCGTCGGAGGATGCGCGGACCGCCCGCCCGCCCGTGTCGTTCTCTTGTCTCGCCGCCGCCGGCGCGAAGAGCAGATCGATCGATTCGCTGATCTCGTTCTCGATCGGATCCAGTGTCACCACACACGTCTGCCTGACTCGCGCGTTTACTTCGCCGCGAACGTGCACGTCGCCCCCTCGCCGGGACAGGTCGAACCTGGCCGAAAGCCGCGGCAATGCGCGCAAGCCGGCCGCCTTGGCAACCGCCTCACGATCGGGTTCCGGCGCTTCGATGTCGATGTGCTCCCCCGTTTCCGGGATATCGTCCACGGCAAATGGGACGCTCCATGGTTGCTCGATAATTCCCATCGCTCACGCCCTTACGATGCCCCGCTCGTGTACACTCTCCGGATCCGGGAAGCTCAATTCGCCCGCGGCCAAGGCATCATACTGCTGTCCGGCCAAAATGCGCATGGCTTCAACTATATATGCGGCCAGGCGCCCGGCCGCGAGACGCTCATCGCCCGGTGCGCCCTCGATGTTCCGAATAACCGCCCTGGCCAGAGCTTCGCTCGTCCCGGCCTCGAGCGCCGCTTCATAGGCCTGTAAACTGCCGTAGAACGCGGCCCCGATCCGCTGCATTTTCTTGGGAACGGCCAGGTCGCCAACGCCCATTTCCCGCAAATTGTGGTCCATGTCACGGCAAAAAAGATCGAAGACGCTTTGGCCGAGCACACGATGTTGCATCGGCTCGGTGGCCAGCCGATGAAACAGAAGCGTCAGATGCAACACAATCAGGTCGAAACGGCCATTGACGCTATCGGCCACGCCGTAATCGCGGTAAAAGCATGGCATTCGCGCCTGCGCCACGATCGTGCCATACAGGATGGAAATGGTGTCAGGCCGCGGGTTGCGGTGAAGGAAGGGCCAAATCATCGGATCTGTCTGTGGATTACCGCGGCTGTGCCGCCGGGTACGTCAACGTGCTGACCGATGCAAGACCGAAATGAAGCCGTCCGCTAGTCCTCCCAAATCTCCGACGTTTGCGCGTCTCGGTTCCAGGTCCGGCTTGAGGCCGGTCCTGGCGCTGGCCGCGATGCTTTTGGTCGCCGGCTGCACGCAATTCGGCGAAACGCTGCAGCGGGGCTATGTCCTGCCGGAGGGCGCGCTCGAGCAAATTCCGATCGGAGCAACGCAGGAGCAGGTCCTGATTGTCCTCGGCACCCCCTCGACCATCGCCACCGTGAATGGCGAGGCGTTTTACTACATCTCGCAGAAGACGCACCGCAACGCGGCATTCCTCCACTATCAGGTGGTCGATCAGCGCGTGATTGCCGTCTATTTCAACAAAGACCGCCGGGTTGTGCGGCTTGCGAACTATGGGCTCAAGGACGGCAAAATTTTCGACTACGTCTCACAGACGACGCCGACCGGCGGACAGGAGCTCAGTTATCTGCGCAGCCTGTTCAAGGGCATGCAACTGACCCTCTGAACGGAAAAGCAAATGAAAAAAGGCCCGACTTGAATCGGGCCTTTTTGTTTCGGCTCTGTGGTTTGCGCTCAGTGCGCCAGCACCGCCAACAGCAGCAACGCCACGATGTTGGTGATCTTGATCATCGGGTTCACCGCAGGACCTGCCGTGTCCTTGTAGGGATCGCCGACGGTGTCGCCGGTCACGGCAGCCTTGTGCGCCTCGGAGCCCTTGCCGCCGTAGTGGCCGTCCTCGATGAATTTCTTGGCATTGTCCCAGGCGCCGCCGCCCGAGGTCATCGAGATGGCCACGAAGAGTCCGGTGACGATCACGCCCAGCAGCATCGCGCCGACCGCCGAGAAAGCCGCCGACTTGCCCGTGGGGCCACCGCCGGCGACCACGTAGATCACGAAGTACACGACGATCGGCGAGAGCACCGGCAACAGCGAGGGCACGATCATTTCCTTGATCGCAGCCTTGGTGAGCATGTCGACGGCGCGGCCGTAATCCGGCTTGTCCTTGTGCTCCATGATGCCCGGCTTTTCGCGGAACTGGCGGCGTACTTCTTCAACGATTGCGCCGGCGGCACGTCCAACCACCGTCATGCCCATCGCACCGAAGAGATACGGCAGCAGGCCGCCGAACAGCAGACCGACGACGACGTAAGGATTCGTCAGCGCGAAATCGAGCTTGATGCCCTGGAAATACGGATGCGCGGCCGCCTGGCTGGTGAAGAACGTCAGGTCCTGATTGTAGGCGGCAAACAGCACGAGCGCACCAAGCCCGGCAGAGCCGATCGCGTAGCCCTTCGTGATCGCCTTGGTCGTGTTGCCGACCGCGTCGAGCGCATCGGTCGACTTGCGGACCTCTTTCGGCAGGCCCGCCATTTCGGCAATGCCGCCGGCATTGTCGGTGACCGGGCCGAAGGCATCGAGTGCCACCACCATGCCGGCAAGCGCCAGCATGCTCGTTACCGCGATCGCGATGCCGAACAACCCGGCCATGCCGAAGGCGACGAGGATGCCAGCGATGATGACCAGCGCCGGCAGCGCCGTCGCCTCAAGCGAGATCGCCAGGCCCTGGATGATGTTGGTGCCATGGCCGGTGACCGACGCAGCCGCAATCGACTTCACGGGACGGAAGTTGGTGCCCGTGTAGTACTCGGTGATCCAGATGATGAGACCGGTCACCACCAGCCCGACGATCGCGCAGACGAAGAGCTGCATGCCGCTGTAGGGCGCCCCCTGGACCGCGCCGAAACCGACCAGCGCGTAGGTGACGTAGGCGATCGCAAAGAGCGAGAGCACGGCCGAGGCGATGAAGCCCTTGTAAAGCGCGCCCATGATCGACTGACTGGCCCCGAGCCGCACGAAAAACGTGCCGATGATTGAGGTGATGATGCACGCCGCGCCGATGCCAAGCGGATAGGTCATCATGTTGGCAAGGCCCGGCGTGCTGGCAAAGAAGATCGACGCCAGCACCATCGTCGCGACCGTCGTCACCGCATAGGTCTCGAACAGATCCGCGGCCATGCCCGCACAGTCGCCGACATTGTCGCCGACGTTGTCGGCGATGGTGGCCGGATTGCGCGGATCATCTTCCGGAATGCCGGCTTCAACCTTGCCGACGAGGTCGCCGCCGACGTCGGCGCCCTTGGTGAAGATGCCGCCGCCGAGACGGGCGAAGATCGAGATCAGCGAAGCGCCGAAGCCGAGCGCGACCAGGGCATCGACGACGGTGCGGTCGTTGGGTGCGAGCTGGAGATGTCCGGTGAGAAACAGGAAATAACCCGACACGCCGAGCAGCGCGAGGCCGGCGACGAACATGCCCGTGATGGCGCCCGACCTGAAGGCGAGCTCAAGGCCTCCCGCGAGCGAGCCGATCGCGGCCTGCGCCGTGCGCACGTTCGCCCGCACGGAGACGTTCATGCCGATGAAGCCGGTCGCGCCCGAAAGAATCGCGCCGATCGCGAATCCGACCGCGACCAGCCAGCCCAGGAAATAGCCGAGCAGCAGGAAGATGACGACACCGACAACGCCGATCGTCGTGTACTGGCGCTTCAGGTACGCCTGCGCGCCCTCGCGCACGGCGGCCGATATCTCCTGCATTCTGGCCGAGCCGGCGTCCGATCGCAGCACCGATCCGATCGCCCAGATGCCGTAGAGAATGGCGAGCACGCCACAGCCGACGATCACCCATAAAGCCGTCATGGTGATTTCAACCTCGATTTGTTTTGGAGCTGGCAGGAAACTGTCCCTGGCCGGCGCCTGAACGTCGAGGATGGCCGCTTGGAGGGCGCTTCACCCCGACCGGGAAAGCGGGACGGATATAGCCAAAAAGGCCCCCGCAAAGCAACGCCGGATGCGCGCGCAATGTCGGATCGTTGAACGTGCGCCGCGGCTTACAGCGCCGGAACCCGCTGCTTGATGGCCTGCCACAGCAGAAGCGCGCCGGCGGCGAGAATCACCGGGAAGATCATCTCGTTCACCGCAGGCCAGCCGAGCCGGTCGAGCACCTGACCCGAGCCGAACGAGGACAGCGCCATCGCGCCGAACACGAGAAAATCGTTGAACGCCTGCACCTTGTTGCGCTCCTGCGGCCGGTGACATCGGGTCACCATCGTGGTCGCGCCGATGAAGGAAAAATTCCATCCCATTCCGAGAAACGACAGCCCAAGCCAGAAGTGCGCAACGCTTATGCCCGAAATCCCGATAACGCCCGTCACGGCGATGAGGCCGAGCCCGAGGGCGGTGACGCGCTCGACCCCGTAGCGCGCGATCAGCGAGCCGGTGACGAAGCTCGGCGCGTACATCGACAGCACGTGCCACTGGATGCCGAGCGTCGCGTCCGTCACCGAATGGCCGCAATCGACCATCGCAAGCGGCGCGGCCGTCATCACCATGTTCATCATGGAATAGCTGGCGACCCCGCAAGCGACCGCCACGACGAATCGCGGCGTCCGCACGATTTCCAGGAGGGGCCGGCCTTCGTGCATGTGCCCGGCGGCCGGCGCAGGAACATTCACGAATGCCAAAACGGCCGCCGCAATCAGCGCGCAGGCCGATTGGGCGAGATAGCTCGCGGCGAACAGGTGCGGCGACAGCAGGTCCTTCGTGTGGATGACAAGCTGCGGCCCGAGCAGGGCCGCAAAAACGCCCCCCGCCAGCACCCAGGACACCGCCTTGGGCCGAAAGGTTTCGCTCGCGGTATCGGCGGCGGCGAATCGGTACGACTGGTGCGCGGCTGCATAAACGCCGCCGCAAAACGTGCCCGCCAGCAGCAGCCAGAAATTGCCCTGCATGACGGCGCTAAACGAGACAAAGCCGGACAGAACGCCGCACATCGAGCCGGACTGGAGCGCGATGCGTCGGCCGAAATTCCGCGCCAGCGCGCCAATCGGCAAGGTTCCGAACCACATCCCGAACACCATGAAGGTCACGGGCAGGGTTGCGAGCCCTTTGTCCGGCGCCAGCACAGCGCCGACGATGCTGGCCGTACTGACGATGAGCGTGTTGTTGCCGCCCGCAAGCGCCTGCGCGACCGCCAGCACCCGGGCGTTGCGGCGCGCCAGATTGTCGTCGATGTGCCTTTCGGAGGCAGGCTGCGCCAGGGCCGACATTTCAGTTCCTCGAAGATCGGCCCTTTTACGCGGCCTTGTCGGCGCGAACCAGCGGCGAATGCGCAATGGTGGATTGAGGGAATCCGCTGCTAGTCGAATTTCCACGCGCCCGGATGGCGCACGACGGCTTTGCGAGCGTCGGCCACGGAGCGGGCGCCGATCTGGCCGAGCGAGGACCGCAATTCGTCGATGTAGAGATCGATGAGATGGGCCGGCCCTTCGTCGCCGAGCGCGCCCAGCGCCCACAGGAAGCTCTTGCCGGCAAAGCCGGCCTCGGCGCCGAGCGCCAGCGCGCGCATCACGTCCTGCCCGCTGCGGATGCCGCTGTCGAGAACGACGGTCGCCTTCTTGCCGACCGCGCTGACGATTGCCGGAAGCGCATCGATCGAGGGCACGAGCGCTTCGATCTGGCGCCCACCATGGTTCGACACCCAGATGCCCTCGATGCCCATGGAGACCGCCTTCTCGGCGTCGGCCGGATGCAGGATGCCTTTCACCAGCATCGGCCCTTTCCACTTGTCGCGATAGCGCGCGACCTCCTCCCAGGAGAAGACGCCGCCCATGTTTTTGCGCGCGAAGGCAATCACGTCGTTCGTGCTGGCGCGCTCGCCGACGTATTGCCGAATGGTGGCAAAGCGCGGATAGCCATGCCGCAGCAACGCGAGCAGCCACTTGGGCCGCACGATCATTTCACCGATCATTCGCGGGGTCGGGTGAAATTCGCGGCCAAGCCCGGCATAAGCCTCGCGTGAGCGCGTCGTGCGCACCGGCACGTCAAGCGTGAGCGCCATCACCTTCACGCCGGCGTCGGTCGCGCGCCTGATCAGATCGAAGCCGATGGCATGGTCGTTCTGATAAAAGCGATAGAGCTGGAGCCAGAAAACATCCGGCGCGACCCTGGCAATTTCTTCGATGGTCGCACCGCCCGCTACTCCGAGCGTGTAGGGAATACGCGCCCGCTGCGCGGCTTTCGCGAGCAGCAGGTCCGCGCCCGGCCAGACCAGTGAAGGGCCGCCCATCGGCGCAATGCCGATCGGCGCGGCGTAACGCGTGCCGAACAATTCGACATCGACCGGCGGCACGTCGGTGATGCCGCCGTAACGCGGGACGATCTTGATCGAATCGAACGCCGCCCAGTTGTGCGCGATGCCGACATCCGCGCCTGCGCCGGTGTCGCCGTACTCGTATGAAAACAGCGGCACGTTGCGGGGCGCCGCGCGGCGCAAATAGGCCGAGGTCGGATAGAGCTTGTACAGCCGCTCGAAATTCGTGCCGATTCCATGCGGCAGATGCGTGTGCTCTTTTTTTGCCGTCATGTCGTGCATGGCCTCTCCCCGCTCGCGGTTGCCGGGCAATTTATAGCGCCGCCAAAACGTGGCGTCTTGCCGTTTTCAGAAGTGACTGAAGGAAGGGCGGCCGAATGACAGCGGCTTGCCCTCGGCGCCAAGGAAGCGAACCCCCTCGCCCGCCATCACTTTGCCGATAGCGGTCAGGCTTATGCCAGCCTCCCGCGCCGCCGCCTCGAACGCCTCCACTTTGGCGGGGCTGACGGTGCAGACGATTTCGTAGTCGTCGCCTCCGGTCAGCATGCCTTCGAGCAGTCCGGGATCCGCCTTCAACGCCGCCCTTGCCGCCTCCGACACGGGCACTTGCTCCGCCCTTACCTCCGCCGCTACGGCGGACGCGCGTGCCAGCTTGGCGAAATCGCCCACCAGACCGTCCGACACATCCATTGCGGCCGATGCGTAGGCGCGGACGGCATCCGCCAGCCTGCACCGCGGCTGCGGGGCGAGGTAGCGCGCCAGCAGATGTTCGCGCTCTGCAGCGGTCAATTTCCAGCCCGCGCCCCGGCCTCGACGAAGCTCCAGACCGAGCGCCGCATCGCCGATCGTGCCTGTGATCATGACGACATCGCCGGGCTTCCCGCCGGAGCGGCGGACCATGCCGCCCTCCGGCACCGAGCCAAACATGGCGATCGACACCGTCACGGGGCCGCCGGTGCGAACGGTGTCGCCGCCGAACAACGGGCATGCGAATTGATCCGCGTCCGCCTGCAATCCGTTTGCAAAAGATGCGAGCCAGGTTTCGTCCGCCGTCTCCGGCAGCGCCAGCGACAACAGGTAGCCCAGCGGCTTTGCGCCCTTGGCCGCCAGATCGGAAAGATTGACACGCAGGGCCTTCTGCGCGACCGCGCACGCCTCGTCATCGGCGAAGAAATGAACGCCGCCGACCAGCGCGTCGGCGGTCAGCACCAGATCGCAGCCCGGCGGCGGCTTCATGAACGCCGCATCGTCACCCAGGCCAAGCGCGCCCGGCGCCGTCGCGAGCGGCTTGAAGAAGCGCGCGATCAGTCGGTCTTCACCGGATGCCTGACTGTCGCGCGCGGTCATGCGGTCATCCGCCGAATTCGGCGCTCCGTATCTGCCGCGCCAGCTGATCGAGCACGGCGTTGATCATGCCCGTCTCGTCGCGCTCGACGAAGGCAGCAGCGACGTCGGCATATTCGGAAACGACGACGCGCGCCGGCACGTCGCGGCGATGCTCCAGCTCGTAGGCGCCCGCGCGCAAGGCGGCGCGCAAAACCGCTTCGACGCGCTTGAGCGGCCAGGCCTTCTGCAAGGCGTCGTCGATGCGCGGATCGAGCACGCGCTGTTCGCGCACCACGCCGGAAACGATGTCGCGAAAGAAAGCCGCCTCGGCCGGCAAATACTGCTCGCCCTCGACCTCGCGGCCGATCCAGTGACTCTCGAATTCGGCAAAAATTTCGTTGAGGCCGGTGCCCCCGACGTCCATCTGGTAAAGCGCCTGCACGGCAGCGAGCCGGGCTGCGCCGCGCCGGTTTGCCTTGCGGGCGCCCTTTGCGTCAGGCCGGGCGTGCGCGGCTGCCATCATTTGCCCGTAAGTTCGCGTTTGAGCTTCGCCATCGCGAGCGCAGCGCGCGCAGCGCTCGCGCCTTTGTGCCCCCTGCCGCCGCCCAGCCGCGCCTGCGCCTGCGGCTCGGTATCGACGGTCAATATGCCGTTCCCGATTGCGAGCTGACGTTCGATCGTCAGGTCCATCAGGCCGCGCGCCGACTCATTCGACACGAGCTCGAAATGATAGGTCTCGCCCTGGATCACGCAGCCGAGCGCGACGACCCCGTCATACGGCGCGCGTTTGCGCTGTGCCGCGTCGACCGCCATCGCAATCGCTCCCGGAATCTCGAGCGCCCCCGGGACCGAAATGCGATCGTAGGTTGCGCCGGCTTCGTCAAGGACCTGCGTCGCTCCCTGGAGCAGTTTGTCGGCGATTTGCTCGTAGAAACGGGCTTCCACGATCAACATGCGCAGCTTCTTTTCGGCGCGCTTTGCAGCGCGGCTTTTCTTGGCCATGACCTCGATGTTCCTTATGCGCCCGCGTGGTAGCAAGCGGCTCGCCCGCAAACAAGCGCCTTACCGTTTCTCCAAAAGCCGTGCGGCATAGCGCGCCATCTGATCGACTTCGAGATTTACATCCTCGCCTGCGCGAAGCGCGCCAAGCGTCGTCACCTTCAGCGTATGCGGGATGATCAACACGGAAAACGTGTCGGCTTCGACGGCGTTGACCGTAAGCGAAATGCCGTCAAGCGCAACCGAGCCCTTCGTCGCGATGAAGCGCGCGAGCGCGGCGGGTGCACGCAGCACGAGGCGGGACATTTCCGTCATGTCTTCGCGCGCGATGACGTTGGCAAGTCCGTCGACGTGCCCGGACACGATGTGACCGCCCATCTCGTCTCCAATCTTCAGCGCCCGCTCGAGATTGACGCGCGTGCCGTGCCGCCATCGCCCGACTGTCGTCAAGGCAAGCGTCTCGGCCGCCGCATCGACTGCAAACCAGCGGCGTCCCTCTTCCGCACCCGCGCCGACCACGGTCATGCAGACGCCCGAGCAGGCAATCGAGACCCCCTCGGCGAGCGCGGCGCGCGGGTAGCTGCACGCGACGGTGATCCGATGCAGGCTGTCGGCGCGCGGCTTGACCGACCGCACTTCGCCCACGTCGGTGACAATGCCGGTGAACATCTAGGCTCGCCCGAAATGCTCGAGCGTGTCGTCGCCGACCCGTTCGCTCGCCAACAACCGCAAGCCGCTTGCGCCGGTCAGGGCCTCGAGTGGCGTTCCATCGAGCGCGTCGATGCCGTCGTCGCCGACCGCCTTGGGCGAACGAAACAGCATCGCTTCGTCGACCAGGCCCGCGGTGACGAAACTCTCCGCCACCATCGGGCCGCCCTCGACCATCAAACGGGTTACGCCCTCGTCGGCCAGAACCTTCAGCATCTCGTTGAGATCGAGGCGGCCGTCGTGTTCCGCAACCCGAAAGACCTTTGCGCCTTTCTCGAGCAGGATCTGCTCGGCGATCGGCGAGGCAGCGCTGCCTGCGAAAATCCAGGTCGGAGTCTCACGTATCGTCGCAATGACATAACTGGCCGTCGGCGCCCGCAGCCGCGCATCCAGGATGACGCGGACGGGAGAGCGGTCAAGCATGCCCGGCAGGCGGCAAGTGAGATGCGGATCGTCCGCGAACACCGTTCCGATACCGACGAGGATGGCGTCGCTCTCCGCCCGCATCAGCGCAACCCGCTCACGCGCGGCCTCACCGGTGATCGCAACCGGCTTGCGTCCCGCCGCGGCCGCCTTGCGATCGGCCGAGACCGCAAGCTTCAGCATCACGTGCGGCCGCTGCGCGCGCATGCGGGTCATGTGTCCGATATTGATCTGGCGCGCTTCCTCGGCACCCACGCCGACATCGACGCGGATACCTGCTTCGCTCAGTCGCCTGTGTCCGGCGCCCGCGACTTCCGGATTGGGATCTTCGAGCGCCGAAACGACGCGCGCGACGCCGGCCTTCACGATGGCCTCGGCGCAGGGCGGAGTCTTGCCGTGATGCGAGCACGGCTCGAGCGTCACGTACAAGGTGGCGCCATTGGCTGCTTTTTTGGCGCGCCGCAACGCCTCCGTTTCCGCATGCGGGCGGCCGCCGGGCTGCGTCCATCCGCGGCCGACAATCACGCCGTCCTTGACGAGGACAGCACCGACCGCGGGATTGGGCCACGTGTTACCCAGCCCGCGCCGGCTGAGTGCAAGCGCCAGCGCCATGAAGCGGCGATCATCGGAGTTTGAGTCGGACGGGGCCGTGGCGGCGTTCTCGATCATTTTTGCGGCGCTGGAACGGCTCGCGTCTCGGCTTCTTCTTCGACCGGTTCTTCACCCGACAACTCATCCAGCGCCGCGCGGAAGTCCTTGGCTTCGCGGAAATTGCGGTAAACGGACGCAAAGCGGACGTAGGCAACATCATCGAGGGCGCGGAGGTGCTCCATCACCAGTTCCCCGATCGCCTCGGACGAGACTTCGCTCTCGCCCATGCTCTCGAGCTCCCGGACGATCTTCGACACCATCTGCTCGATGCGCTCCGGGTCGACCGAGCGCTTGCGCAACGCGATCTGCACCGACCGCATCAGCTTGTCGCGGTCGAACGGCACGCGGCGGCCGTTGCGCTTGATGACGGTGAGTTCGCGCAATTGCACGCGCTCGAATGTGGTGAAGCGGAAGTTGCAGGAAAGACAAACGCGGCGGCGGCGGATGACGGCCGAATCCTCCGTGGGCCGCGAGTCCTTCACCTGGGTGTCGAGGCTTCCGCAGCTCGGGCAACGCATGACAGTCCCCCGTCGGCTTTCTCAAGCCTGATATATCGGAAACCGTCCGATGAGAGATTTTACCTTTTCGCGCACCGCTGCCTCGATCAACGCGTCTTCATCGGCGCCCTTTTGCGAGAGCACGTCGAGTACATCGACGATCAGATTGCCGACCTGCTTGAATTCGGCGATGCCGAAGCCGCGTGTCGTGCAGGCCGGCGTGCCGAGCCTGATGCCGGAGGTGATCGTCGGCTTTTCCGGGTCGAACGGGATGCCGTTCTTGTTGCACGTGATGTGCGCGCGTCCGAGTGCAAGCTCCGCCACTTTTCCGGTCAGCCGCTTCGGGCGCAGGTCGACCAGCATCAGGTGCGTGTCGGTGCCGCCGGCGACGATGTCGAGCCCGCGCGATTTGAGCGTTTCCGCCAGCGCCTTGGCGTTCTCGACCACGCTCTTTGCGTAGGCGCGGAAGCTCGGCCGCAGCGCCTCACCGAAGGCGACGGCTTTCGCCGCGATGACGTGCATCAACGGGCCGCCCTGCATGCCGGGGAACACCGCCGAATTGAGCTTGCGCGCGATCTCCTCGTCGTCGGACAGGATCACGCCGCCGCGTGGGCCTCGCAGCGTCTTGTGCGTCGTCGTCGTCACAACGTGTGCATGCGGAAATGGCGAGGGATGCGCGCCGCCGGCGACGAGCCCTGCGAAGTGCGCCATGTCGACCATCAGGTACGCGCCGACCTCGTCGCAGATTTCGCGGAAGCCACGGAAGTCGATGATCCTCGGATAGGCCGAACCGCCGGCGATGATGATCCTCGGACGATGCTCATGCGCGAGCTTTCGCACTTCTACGAGGTCGATACGCTGATCCTCGCGCCGCACTCCATACGGAACGGGCTTGAACCATTTGCCCGACATGTTCACCGGCGAACCGTGCGTCAGATGCCCGCCGGCCGCCAGATTAAGCCCCATGAAAGTATCGCCCGGCTGCATGAGCGCGAAGAAAACTTCGGCATTTGCCGATGCGCCCGAGTGCGGCTGCACGTTCGCGAACTTGCAGCCGAACAGCCTGGTCACCCGTTCGATGGCCAATCGTTCGGCGATATCGACGAATTGGCAGCCGCCGTAATACCGCTTGCCCGGCAGCCCTTCCGCATACTTGTTGGTCAGCACCGAGCCCTGCGCTTCCAGAACAGCCCTGCTCACGATGTTCTCGGAGGCGATCAGCTCGATTTCGTCCCGCTGCCGGCCAAGCTCCGACCGCACAACGTCTGCGACCTCCGGATCGGATTCGCGCAAACCGGCGGTGAAAAAATCTTGCGGACTGGCTGCTGGCTGCGAGGTCGCCGACATCACGTTCTCCTGACGCCGCATCGACCGGCGCTCGATCGGAAAAGCCTGGAAGTCGGCGAAATACCACATTGGCGCCTTAGCGCCAAGCGCTGCCGCAATATCTAGCGATGCAACGCTGTCCGACGGGACGCACGACTAGCCTTTGCTGGTCGCCGCATAGGGACCAAGCCCGTCCCGGTTGTAGATGTCATCGCGGAACTGCACGACGCCATCCGGCGTCGCCCAGGCGGTGATGTAAACCCAGTGCACCGGCACCGGCTTCGACAGCCGTGCGTCAATGCGGTCGCCCGATTTGATGGCGGCATCGATCTGCTCACGCGACCAGTCAGGAGTGTCACGCAGCAGCCATGCAACCAGTTCGCGCACGTTCTGCACCCGCACGCAGCCGGATGAATCGAAGCGCATGTCATCGGCGAACAGCGCCTTCTCCGGCGTGTCGTGCATATAGACGCCGTCCTTGCTCGGGAAATTGATCCGCACCACGCCAAGCGAATTGAGCGCGCCCGGATCCTGGCGGAAGCGATAGTTCACCGCGTCGTTGGAGTACCAGTTGATCTGAGCAGGCGTCAGTTCGTCGCCGTGCGGGTTGTAGATGTGAATATGCTCGCTGGCGAGGTAGGTCGGGTCCTTCTGCATCAGCGGAATGAGATCGCGACGCACAAGCGAGACCGGCACCGTCCAGTACGGATTGAAATTGATTTCGACGATCTTGCTGTTCACCTCCGGGGACGGTCGATCGATCCGCCCGACGATCGCAACGTAACGGCCGACGGCAACGCCGTCCTCCACCGCCTCGACCTGCGCGGCGGGAATATTGACCATGACGTAGCGGCCTCCGAGCTTCCCGCTCAATTGCCGCAGGCGCACGACGTTGGTCTTGAGCTGGGAAAGCCGGACCGCGCACGGCACGTTGAGCCGGTCGAAGGTTTCCTTGCGCACGATGCCGTCGATGGTAATGCCGTGCCGCGCCTGAAACCGGCGAACCGCCGCCTCCACATAGGAGTCGAAAATGTCGGTCAGCCCGGCATTCGCTTCCAGATCGCCGCCGATGGCGAGGCGCTTGCGCAGCGGCACCACGCTTGGATGACGATTGCCGACGCGCAGGCGGTCCGTCGGAGGCACTTCCGGCCAGCCGCCGCTGGCCATGATCTGCTCGTATTGCGCGACGGCCGCCTGGGTCGAATCCGCGGTTGCCGGCGAGAGCGTCGGCAGAGACGGCTTCGGCATGTGGATCGTGCGCGAGGCGCTGTCGAACTCGGCGCCAAAGCCGCGGTTCTGATTCTGCTCGATCAGACGCTGGAGAATGGAGTCGTCGGCGGCACGGGCACTACTCCCAAGTCCGCCCGCCAACAGGCCGCCCGCGGCCCAATGGAGGAAGCGGCGGCGGCTCAGAAGATCGGCCAGTCGGGGTGGAGTTTCGATCATTCGTCAGGCGGTTCAATGCATTTGCGAACCAGAGATGCACCGGAAGGCCGCCTTCCTGCAATGGCCTCGCACATTCGTGATTCGTTTCCGGCGGCGGCTGCGCGGAGCCATTACGTGGCTATGGCCCGCACCGGGCGATTTTATGACGGAATGTCCGGAGCATAAAAAACAAAGCCCCGGCGAAGCGCGCCGGGGCAAGTCTTTCCGCCAGTACCTCGCTTAAAGGCGATAAAGAATCTGGTCGGTCCAGAAGCGCTCCAGGCGGTGGAGCGACTTGTTGAGAGTCGAGAACTCGTCGGCGTTGATGCCGCCAACCTGCTCGACCGTCTTCACATGCTTCTGGTAGAGAGCCTCGACGATGTCGCGCACCTCGGTCCCCTTCGCGGTAAGGCGAATGCGAACCGACCGGCGGTCGACGCGTGAACGTTGATGGTCGAGGAATCCCATCTCGACCAGCTTCTTCAGATTGTACGAAACGTTCGAGCCGAGATAATACCCGCGTGTGCGCAACTCGCCGGCGGTGAGCTCCTTGTCGCCGATGTTGTACAACAGCAACGCTTGCACGGAATTGATGTCGGCGCGGCTGCGGCGATCGAATTCGTCCTTGATGACGTCCAGCAGCCGCCGATGCAACCGCTCGACGAGAGTCAAGGCTTCGAGATACAGCGGCCTAATGTGGTCGAAACGCGCATCGCGTTCGCCCGGTTCGGCCGTCTTTACGACGGCTTTCATGTTCGACGTCCCTGTTATCGTTTGTACTCACGCGGATGCGAGGCCCTGTCTTCCCCGCTCCAGCGTGCGCACCCTAAACAAGCCCTTCTAAAATGGGCTTAAATAACACCATAAACATTAGGTTTATTTGCAACGGTGAACGTTTGCTTGCTTTTTCAATTCGACAAAATGCCGTTACTTTTCATTCACCCTAATCCGCACGATCATCCCCGCACGGAACGGATAATCCCCGAAAAATCGCGCGCGCCCTCGCCGCTTTCCACATAGCGTGAATAGATCTTTGCGGCCTCGGCCCCGAGCGCCGTATGCGCGCCCGCCGCCCGCGCGGCCTCCTGAGACAGCTTCAGGTCTTTCAGCATCATCGCCGCGGTGAAGCCCGCCTGGTAATCGCGATTGGCGGGCGATGCCGGAACCGGCCCGGGTACCGGGCAATAACTGGTCATGGACCAGCACTGGCCCGACGACTTCGATGAAATATCGAACAGCTTCTGGTGATCGAGTCCGAGCCGCTCCGCCAGCACGAACGCTTCCGAAACCGCGATCATCGAAATGCCCAGGATCATATTGTTGCAAATCTTCGCCGCCTGGCCGTTTCCTGCGCCACCTGCGTGCACGATCGTTTTGCCCATCTTTTCCAGGATCGACTGCGCGCGCGTAAATGCCTGCGCGCTGCCGCCGACCATGAAGGTCAGCGTTCCGGCAGCCGCGCCGCCGGTGCCCCCGGAAACCGGCGCATCGAGCATCAGCAGTCCCCGTTTTTCGGCTTCGGCCGCCACGGCACGCGCGGTTTCCACGTCGATCGTCGAGCAATCGATGAGCAGCGTACCCTCGTTGGCGTTTTCGACGATGCCGCCGGCGCCGAGATAGACTTCCCTCACCTCCTTGCCGGACGGCAGCATCGTGATCACGACGTCGGCGCGCGCCGCAGCGATTTTTGCAGTCTCAACCGAGGAGCCGCCGGCCGCCGCCAACCTGGCAACGGCGGCCGGATTGACATCGACGCCTTCGACCTGGTGGCCGGCCTTGAGAAGGTTCTGCGCCATCGGCAATCCCATGTTGCCGAGGCCGATGAATCCAATTCTGGCCATTGTATCCTCCCTATCGGCTTGCCCGACAGCTCACGGCGGCTGCTCCTGCGCGGCTTTCAGCGCGAGCACCAGATAGACAACGAGCAACATGCCCTCCACCGCGTCAATCCAGGCGCCGACCCCAAATACCTGCGGAAAGAAAAGGTCCACGGCGATCATGGAGGCAACCGCCGTCAGCCAGATCACCGCGCCCCAGGTGGTTGCGAGCCACAGGCCGACCGCCGCGATGAGGTCGATGACGGCAAAAAAAATCGTTGCCGCCTGCCAGGCGATCGAATGTGTCTCGAATGCCTCGGCGTGCGGAACGCCGATGCCGCACAACCGTGACCAATGATAAAGCCCCTTGGCGATCGAGAGCAGCGCCATGAGCCGCAGGAATATGACGAGACGCCGTGTCCAGCGGACGGGCGCCGAGTCCCCTTCGTGCACCGGCTCGAGAACCGTCGCTTCGTCGCGGTACGCCGGCTCCGTCATGGCAGGCCCAATTCGTCACCGATGCGGGGGGCGAAATGGCGCTCGACGTCCGCCTCGCTGACCGCATCGATTCGTGCGGGCCTCCAGCCCGGCCTGTTGTCCTTGTCCACGATCACCGCCCGCACGCCTTCGTAAAAATCATGTCCATGAATGATGCGCGAAACTATGCGGAATTCGGCCCGCATGCACGTCTCGAAATCCCAATCCTTGCCGCGCCGCACCTGCTTCAGGGCAATCTTCAAGCTGAGCGGCGATTTTGTCCGGACAATTGCGGCGGTTTTTGCAGCCCATTCGGCGTCGCCGCCGGCCGAGACCGATTCGCGGTCGAGCGCGTCCAGGATGTCCTCGACGCGATCGCCGGCAAACAGCCGATCGATGGCGCTTCGCCGCAGGCATACTGGCCCTTCATTTGCGGAGTCGGCAAACGCGCCGAGCACGGCGTCGACGGAAACGGTCCCACACAGCGCGTCGAGAAGCTCGGGAAACCGCGACGACCTGATCCGATGCGTTGCGGCGCCGCTGCGGCAGCCGTCGTCGGCGTTCAACCGCTCGCCGGTGAGCGCGCAATACGCGCCGAGCTCGCCCGGCATCCGCGGCAAAAACCAGGTCGCGCCCACATCGGGAAAAAACCCGATGCCGACCTCCGGCATCGCAAATTGAAAGCCATCGCCGGCGACGCGATGCGAGCCATGCACGGATATACCGACGCCGCCGCCCATGACGATGCCGTCAATCAGCGCAATGTAGGGCTTGCGAAACCGCTTGATGGCCACGTTGAGCAGATATTCGTCGCGCCAGAAGCGCAAGGCCTGCTCGTGCCTTCCGGCCTTGCCGAGCTCATAGAGGTCGCGAATATCGCCGCCGGCGGAAAAGGCGCGGTCGCCTGCGGCGACGACAATGACCCGCGTAACGCCGTCATCACCGCCCCATGCGTCGAGCTGGGCGCACAGCGCCCGCACCATCGGGTGCGTGACAGCATTGAGCGCCTTCGGGCGGTTCAAGGTCACGAGTCCGGCCGCGCCGCGCCGCTCAAACAGGATGTCGGTTGCGCTCACACGGACCTCAATTGAGCGCCCACAGATAGGCCACGACGGCGAGCAGCCCGAGCGCGCTGCGGCCGAGGTGCAGCCTGCCCCACTGCAAGACGAGGCCGCGCGTTTCCTCGCCGGCCCGCTCAGGCGGCGTGGATTTCAATACGCGGCTTGTCGGCATGATGATGAACATCGTGTAGGGCCAAGGCGCGATGATCAGGGCGGCACCAAGCAGCCAGCGCCAGTCAAACGTGAAGACAAATGCAGCAATGCCGAGGGCGCCGGACAGGATCGCCATGCTCGCCTGCATCAATGCCCCGCGGCGGTAGCTCGGCTGCCACTCGGTCAGCAGCGCGCGCGTGTCCAGCCGCAAGCGTGCCGGTTGCTCGGCAAAGCTCACGTAGATCGCAGCTCCCGTGAAAATCGCCGCCGTCGCCAGCGCCAGATCACCGGTCAATACCGACATTGCAGCCTCTCGTTCATGCGGGCTAGTTACCAAGCATTTGCCGGCTGATGATCAGCCGCATGATCTCGTTGGTGCCTTCGAGAATCTGATGAACGCGCACGTCGCGCAGCACGCGCTCGATCGGATGGTCGCGCAAATACCCGTAGCCGCCGTGCAGTTGCAGGCAGCCGTTGACCACTTCGAATCCCGTGTCGGTGGCAAATCGCTTGGCTTGCGCCGCGAGCCGCGTGGCCGCCGGCTCGCCGTCAGCGAGCGCCACCGCGGCGCGATGCAGCAAAAGGCGCGCGGCTTCCAATTCCGTCGCGAAGTCCGCAACGCGGAATTGCAGCGCCTGAAAATCGGCAAGGCGCGAGCCGAACTGCTTGCGCTCCTTCATGTAGGCGACGGTGCGGTCCAGACAGAATTGCGCGCCGCCAATCGAACAGGCGCCGATGTTAATGCGCCCGCCGTCGAGTCCGGCCATGGCGATCTTGAAGCCCTGCCCTTCCGATCCGACACGGTTTGCAACCGGAACGCGGCAATTCTCGAAGATCACCGCCGCGGTCGGCTGTGATTTCCAGCCGAGCTTTTTCTCCTGCTTGCCGAAAGAAAGACCGGGCGTCCCTTTTTCCACGAGTAAGCAGGATATGCCGCGCGGGCCGCTCTCACCGGTGCGCGCCATCACCAGGTAAACGTCGGAAACGCCGCCGCCCGAAATGAAAGCCTTGGCTCCGTCGAGAACGTAATGATCGCCGTCGCGGCGTGCGCGCGTGGTGAGACTCGCCGCATCCGAGCCGGAACCGGGCTCGGTCAAACAATAGCTCGCGAAATGCTCCATCGTGCAGAGCTTGGGCAGATGCTTCTTGCGCAGCTCCGGGCTGCCGAACGCGTCGAGCATCCATGCCGCCATATTGTGGATCGAGATATAGGCGGCCGTCGACGTGCAGCCTTGCGCCAGTTCCTCAAAAATCAAGGCGGCGTCGAGCCGCGACAAGGCCGAGCCTCCCACATCATCCCCGACGTAGATGCCGCCAAATCCCAACGCGGCGGCCTTGCGCAACGCGGGTACCGGAAAAATCTCGGCTTCGTCCCATTCGCGCGCATGAGGCATCATTTCGTCCCGCGCGAACGTCCGCGCGGTCGCCTGGAACGCCCGTTGCTCCTCGGAAAGCTCGAAATCCATGCCCGCAATCCATCGCCAATCGCACCACTGGGTGCAGCAGCACCTACTTCCTGCAACCGCCGCTTGGGCCTAAGTTTTATCGGCTCGAAAGGATGGACGCCAATGGCGTCAGGAACATTCCTGTGCCCGCGGCATCCAATGTGAGAATCACCCCCAAGCGGACAGAATGGAGCATGGCGTATGAGCGGCGACGACAATAAACCCAACGGGCCGGATCTCGCCCAGGGCATCCCCGCGAGCGATCTCGCGGAAGGCGCCATGCTGGCGGGCCGTGTCGGCGACGATGAGATTTTGCTGGCGCGCCGGGGGGGCCGGCTGTTCGCCGTTTCCGCTCATTGCACCCACTATCACGGCCCGCTCGCTGACGGCATCCTGGTCGGGGACACCGTGCGATGCCCCTGGCACCACGCCCGCTTCAGCCTGCAAACCGGCGAGGCCATCGCGGCGCCGGCGCTCAGCCCGCTCTCCTGCTGGCAGGTGGAGGAGCGCGACGGCAGGATTTTCGTCAAAGGCAAGAAAGCAGAGCCGGCACCCGCAAAGAGCGCCGCCAAGCCGGAGCGCATCGTCATTGTCGGCGGTGGCGCTGCCGGTTTCGCTGCGGCCGAAATGCTGCGGCGGCGCGGCTTTACCGGCAGCATCGCCGTGTTCAGCAACGACAGCGCCGGGCCGGTCGACCGCCCCAATCTCTCGAAGGACTATCTCGCCGGCAGCGCGCCGGAGGATTGGGTGCCGTTACGTGGCGAAGATTGGTACGCGGACAACAAGGTCGATCTGAAGCTCAAGTCGGAGGTGACTGCAATCGATCCGAACGGGCGGGCCATCACGCTTGCAGACGGAAGCAAAGCGCAGTTCGACAAATTGCTTCTGGCGACCGGCGCCGAACCGGTGCGGCTCGACTTTCCCGGCTCGACGCAGGCGCATACGTTGCGGTCGCTGGCCGATTGCCGCGCCATTATCGCGCAGGCGAAAGACGCCAAGCGCGCGGTCGTCATCGGCGCGAGCTTCATCGGCTTGGAAACAGCGGCTGCGCTGCGCACGCGCGAAATCGACGTGCATGTGGTCGCGCCGGAAAAGCGGCCGCTCGAAAGAGTGTTCGGACCGCAGCTCGGCGACTTCATTCGCGCCCTGCACGAGGAGCACGGCGTCAAATTCCATCTCGAGAACAGCGTCGGTTCGATAGATGGCAAACGTGTTACGCTCAAGAACGGGGAAACGCTTGATGCCGATCTGGTTGTCATGGGCGTCGGCGTTCGCCCACGCACGTCGCTCGCCGAAAAGGCCGGGCTCGCAATCGACAAGGGCATTACCGTCGACGAATACATGGAAACAAGCGCGCCGGGCATTTTTGCCGCCGGCGATATCGCGCGCTGGCCGGACCGGATCAGCGGCGCGCGCATCCGTGTCGAGCACTGGGTCGTCGCGGAGCGGCAGGGTCAGATCGCGGCACTGAACATCATGGGAGAGCGGACCCCGTACGCATCGGCGCCGTTCTTCTGGAGCCAGCACTATGACGTGCCGATCAACTACGTGGGCCACGCCGAAAGATGGGATGACATCGAGATCGATGGTGAGGTCATGAACCGCGACTGCGTGGTCCGCTACAAGCTGGGCGGGCGCGTCATGGCGGTCGCCTCCATTTACCGCGACAAGGAAAGCCTCGAGGCCGGGGTGGAGCTGGAAAGTCGCGCATAAACCCTCGCGCCCGGAACAGCGGCCCGCACGGTAGCGGGCCGCTTTCCGAAGGGCTAAAACAGCCCGAGGAGAGTTCGCCGATGGCCATCAAGTTCGGACGCCCGATCGAAAGCCGCGCGCGCTTCGCGCCGGTAGAACACGAGACGGCGGATACCCGCCTTGCGCTGACCACCCGCATGCGCCGCAATCGGCGCGCCGAGTGGGCGCGCCGCATGGTGCGGGAGCACACGCTCACGGCCGACGACCTGATCTGGCCGTTGTTCATCATGGACGGGCGAAACGCGCGGGCGCCGGTTGCCTCGATGCCGGACGTGGAACGCCTCTCGGTGGATCAGGCGGTGCGCGAAGCCGAGCGGGCGGCCAGGCTGGCGATCCCCTGCATTGCACTTTTCCCCTATACCGATCCCTCGCTGCGCGACGAGAGCGGCTCGGAAGCGCTCAATCCCGACAATCTCGTCTGCCGCGCGATCCGCGCGATCAAGAAGGAAGTGCCGGAGGTCGGCATTCTGTGCGATGTCGCGCTCGACCCCTTCACCAGCCACGGCCATGACGGCCTGTTGCGCGACGGCGTGATCCTCAACGACGAAACCGTCGCCGTCCTGGTCAAGCAGGCGCTGGTGCAGGCTGAAGCCGGCTGCGACATTATCGCGCCCTCCGACATGATGGACGGTCGCGTCGGCGCGATCCGCAAGGCGCTCGATCGCGCCGGCTATCTCGACGTATCGATCATGTCTTACGCGGCCAAATACGCGTCGGCCTTCTACGGCCCGTTCCGCGACGCGGTCGGCTCGAGCAAGACGCTCACCGGCGACAAGCGCACCTATCAGATGGACCCGGGCAACGCCGACGAAGCCTTGCGCGAGGTCGCCCTCGACATCGAAGAGGGGGCCGACATGGTGATGGTCAAGCCGGGCTTGCCCTACCTCGACATCGTTCGCATCGTGAAAGAAGCCTTTGCCGTGCCGACGTTCGCCTATCAGGTCTCCGGCGAATACGCGATGCTGATGGCGGCGGCGCAGAACGGCTGGCTTGACGGCGAGCGCGCGATGATCGAAAGCCTGACCGCGTTCAAGCGCGCCGGCGCCGACGGCGTGCTCACCTATTTCGCGCCGCGCGTGGCGAAGAAACTGAAAGACGAAAAATAGCCTTTCGACGCTGACGCAACGATAATTCCCACCTAAAATCCCACCGACTGAACCGGCCGCGTTCGCGGGCGGCACACCCAGAAAATATGAGGCGACCAAAGCAATGGGCGAGTTTGCGATTGGCCAAGGCGTACCGCGCTTCGAAGATCCGCGGCTGGTCCAGGGGCGCGGGCGCTACATCGACGACATCGTCTATCCCGGCATGGCCTTCGGCGTCGTGCTGCGCTCGCCGCACGGCCACGCGAGGATAAATTCAATCGACACGACCGCGGCCAAGGCCGCGCCTGGCGTTCTCGCCGTCATCACGGCTGCCGACTGGAAGAAGGCCGGCCTCGGCGAATTGCCGTCACACGGCGGACTGAAACTTCGCGACGGCTCCCCGATGGTCAAGCCGCCCTATCCGGTGCTGGCCGACGATCGCGTGCGCTGGGTCGGCGATCCGGTCGCGTTCGCGGTGGCCGAAACCGCCGCGCAGGCGCAGGACGCCGCCGAAATGATCGAGGTCGATTACGAGCCCCTGCCCGCGGTCGTATCCACCGCCGAGGCGAGCAAGCCGGGCGCGCCGCGCGTGTGGGACAATTGCGCGGACAACATCAGCTTCGTTCAACTCCTGGGTGACAGGGATGCCGTTGATGCAGCCTTCGCCAGGGCGGCGCACGTCGTGAAGCACCGTTTCGTGATCAACCGCGTCACCGCCGCCGCCATGGAGCCGCGCGGCGCGGTTGGCGTCTATTTGCCTGCTGAGGACCGCTACATCATCCATTCGCCGGTTCAGCGGGCACACGGCTATCGGAACGAGATTGCAAGGCAAGTCCTCAAGGTGCCGGAGAGCAAGGTGCAGGTGATCTGCGCCGAGGTCGGCGGCAGCTTCGGCATGAAGACGCCGGTGTTCAACGAAGCGCCGCTGGTGCTGTTTGCGTCCAGGCTCACCGGCCGTCCGGTGAAATGGATGAGCACGCGCACTGAAGCCTTCCTCAGCGACGCCGGCGCGCGCGACAACGTCACCGAAGCCGAGCTTGCGCTCGACAAGGACGGAAATTTTCTGGCGCTCCGCGTCAAGACCATCGCAGCGATCGGCGCCTATCTGCAAAGCAACATGCCGGCTTTTTTCCTCAACGCAGGCACACTCGCCGGCACCTATCGCACGCCGGCGATCTTTGCGGATATCACCGCGGTCTTCACCAACACCAATCCGGTGCGTCCCTACCGCGGCAACGGCCGTCCCGAAGCCGCCTACGTGATCGAGCGCATGATCGATGTTGCCGCCGACGAGCTTGGCTTCGACCCCGTCGAGCTGCGTCGGCGCAACTACATCGCGCCCAGCCAAATGCCGTTCAAAACCGGGCTCACTTTCACCTATGACTGCGGTGAGTTCGAGAAAAACATGGATATGGCCCTGGAGCTCGCCGACTTCGCGGGCTTCAAGAAGCGGCGGGAGGAGTCGCGCCGGCGCGGCAAGCTGCGCGGGCTCGGCCTCTCCAACACCATCGAGCGCGCCGCGGCGCCGGGTACCGAAGGCGCGGAAGTTCGCTTTGACCGCAGCGGCACGGCGACGCTCTTCTCCGGTTCGATAACCGGCGGCCAGGGCCACGAGACGGTCTTCAAGCAGCTCGTCTGCGACAAGCTCGGCCTGCACCCGGACGAAGTCCGTTACGTGCAGGGCGACACAGACGAGGTGTTCCACGGCGAAGGCACCGGCGGTTCGCGCTCGGCGACCATGTCGGGCTCCGCCTTTCTGATGGCCACCGAAAAGATCATCGGGAAGGCGAAAAAAATCGTCGCACACGCGTTGAAAGTCGACCCGAGCGACGTGAATTTCGCCGACGGCGTGTTCTCCTCGCCCAAGTCAAATCGCACGATGACGATCAAGGAAGTCGCGGTCGATTCGCTCAGCCCCGCGAAAATCCCCGACGACATGGAGCCGGGCCTCGCCGCCACCGCCGTCTACAAGGCGCCCGTGAACAACTATCCGAACGGTTGCCACGTTTGCGAGCTTGAAATCGACAAGGAGACCGGCGTGGTCGAGATCGTGCGCTACAGCGTCGTCGACGACGTCGGCACCGTGCTCAATCCGATGCTGTTGCACGGCCAGATTCACGGCGGCGTCGCGCAAGGCGCCGGGCAAGTGCTGATGGAAGACGTCCGCTTCGATTCGACCGGCCAGCTCGTCACCGCGTCGTTCATGGACTATGCGATGCCGCATGCGCGTCACCTCTCGAATATCGAGGTCGACGCAAACCCGGTGCCGACGAAAACCAATCCGCTCGGAACCAAGGGCGCCGGCGAAGCCGGCAATGTCGGCGCGCTGCCGGCAGTCGCGAATGCCGTGGTGGACGCGCTGTCCGAATTCGGCATCAGGCACATCGAGATGCCGGCGACGCCCGAGCGCATCTGGCGCGCGATGAACGGCCGGCGTTCGTCCGGCCAGGACGACGGCGAAACGCTGCGCTAGCCGCAGCCCGCAAACATGGCCGGCTCGGCAGGCTCGCTCGCTGCGCGGCCCGCGCGGCGCGGCCGATGCAGCCCGCATTCGCGGCTGCTGTCGTTTTCCCACCACCAGCGCCCGTTACGCTCCGGCTCGCCCGGCGCAATCGCGCGCGTGCAGGGCGCGCAGCCGATTGATGCAAAGCCTTTGGCGTGCAGCGGATTGATTGGAATCCTGTTGGCTTTCGCAACTGCCATCACCGCGTCCCTACTCCAGTCGAACAGCGGATTGACCTTGATCGTCTTGCGGCTTGCGTCAACGCTCACAAGGCCGGCGTCGCGTCGTTCGGGCGACTGATCGGCGCGCAGGCCTGCAATCCAGGCCGACGCGCCCGCCAGTGCCCGATCGAGCGGGCGTGCTTTGCGCACATCGCAGCACGCCTCGCGCGCCCGCTTCGAGTCATAGAAACCATCGATGCCCTGCTTTGCCACCAAACGCTCCAGGGCCGCGTGATCGGGATAGATCGGACGTATCTTGCGGCCGTAGCGGCGCTCGGTTTCGGCCCATAGCGCATACGTCTCGGGAAAGAGCCGGCCGGTGTCGAGCGTGACGACGTCGATATCGATGCCGCGCTCGCAGATCCAGTGAAACAGGACCTGTCCCTCGATGCCGAAACCCAGCGTGAAGACAATCGGCCCTTTCAATTCGCGGCGCAGGCGCGCCATGCGTTCGGCGGGAGACAATTCCTTGAGGGCTGCGTCAAGATTTTTTGCCTTGCTTGCGAGTGTTGCACGCGGTGCAATCGGCGCGGCGCGCGGCGCGCCGGCATTATCTTTGTCCGAAGCCTCCTGCGCTTCCTCGTCAAGCATGACGCACATATGTGCGCTCGAATTTTCCTGTCAAACCCGAAATAACATTCGCCATTGGCCGTCATCGCCGCTGCAACAATTTCCTGTATTTGAGTGCGGCAGGAGATGCGTTCTGGATTTGTTGAAAGCACGCGCGAACAAGGAAATATCCGGCGGAGCCGCTTTGCGATGCGGTCATCGTCTCCGCCGCGTTTTTTGTAGAAGAAAATTGTGCGGGAGGGATTGATTTTTCCTCGAGCGGCCGCACGAAAACAGTCGCATTCCGCCCCATGGATCAATACGGAAAGGACATTTTCCCGCACTCACTCCATCGCGGCGGCCGTCTCGATCCGCACGGGATGGTATCCGTCCTTTGTCAGCGCCTGCAGAATTTCATCGGCATGCCCCGCGTCGCGCGTCTCCAGGGTGACATCGAGCCTTGCGCCTTTTGCCGGCACATCCAGAAACAGCCTGCGATGATCGACTTCGAGAATGTTGGCGCCCAGCTCGCCCAGACGCATGGCGATTGGACCGAGCACGCCGGGCCGGTCAGGAATCGTGAGGCGAAAGGAGACGATTCGATTGCCGCGCTCCAGTTCTCGCACCATGATCGACGCAAGAATGCGCGGGTCGATATTGCCGCCGCACAGAATCAGCCCGACCTTCCTGCCTTCGAAGAGCTTCGGCCTGGCGAACATGGCGGCCAATCCTGCCGCGCCCGCTCCTTCCGCCATCGCCTTCTGAGACGTGAGAAACGCGTTCACCGCGCGCTCCAGCAGGGCCTCGTCAACAAGAATGATCTCCGACACCAGCGCGCGCACAATGGGAAGCGTCAGATCGCCGACGCTCTTCACCGCAATGCCCTCGGCCAGGGTCGCGCCGCCGCAGCTGCGCCTCTCGCCGGAAAGCGCATTCCATGCCGACGGATAAAGTTCGGCCTCGGCGCCGAAAACCTCGATTTGCGGACTGATCGCGCGCGCCGCGGTGGCGCAGCCTGCGATCAGGCCGCCGCCCCCGATCGGGATAACGAGAGCGTCAAGATCAGGCACTGCTTCCAGCATTTCAATCGCGATCGTTCCCTGGCCCGCGATGATGGCCGGATCGTCGTACGGATGAACCAATGTAAGGCCGCGCTCTTTGCGCAGCGCCTCGCAGCGTACCTGCGACTCCGCGATCGTTTCGCCCTCGAGCACGACTTCGGCTCCGTATTCGCGCGTCGCCGCGACCTTCACGAAAGGCGTCGTCACCGGCATGACGATCGTCGCCGGAATACCGAGACGCGCGGCGTGGTATGCGACCGACTGGGCGTGGTTGCCGGCCGACATGGCGATAACGCCCTTGCGGCGTTCCACGTCCGACAGCGATGCAAGCTTCACCAGCGCACCGCGATCCTTGAACGAGTTGGTGACCTGGAGATTTTCATATTTGACGTAAACCTCCGCCCCCGTGATTGCCGAAAGCTTCGGAGCCGGCAGCATGGGGGTGTGCAGCACCGCGCCGGCAATGGTGCGGCGCGCCGCCTCGATATCGGCAAAGCTGATTGTCAAGATGCCTCTCCAAGTCTCGTCTTCGCCACAATGCCGCAACGCATTGAAACGATCCAGTACAGCCGAAAAGCAAGCCCCTTGCGCAGGGCGAAATCTTTCTCCATCTCATCGGGACGAAGGGTGACAAAATATGGCGGACAGCGGCTCGAACTGGGCGGACCGGCCGTTTGATTACAAGCCGCACGCGTACGACCCGGCGGCAAATCCGGAGCTGTTTGAAGGGGTGCTCGCGCGCCGCGTCATTGCCTTCATCATCGATCTGATCGTCCTCGGGATTCCAGTCGTCCTCTCCTGGATCTTCATCTTCATCTTTGGCCTGGTCACGCTCGGTTTCGGCTGGGCGCTTTTCTGGCTTGTGCCGCCGGCCTCGGTCATCTGGGCGCTGGTTTATTTCGGCGTCACGCTGGGCAGTCCGCGCTCGGCTTCGCTCGGCATGCGGATGATGGATCTGGAGATGCGCACCTGGTATGGCGCGCCGGCCTATTTCGTCCTCGGCGCCGTGCACGCGATCGTGTTCTGGCTGACGGTTTCGGCGCTGACGCCGTTCATTTTGCTGGTCTGCTTCTTCAACGCGCGCCGGCGGCTGTTGCACGACATCCTGCTCGGGACGGTGATCATCAACAATGCCGCGCGCGCGCAATCGTTGCGGCCGTTTTCGCGCCGGGTGTGAGCCTTTGACGAAGCCGCGCGGTCGCGCGATGCTAGGGATGGATGTTCCGGATTCTACGCAGCTCACAACAGCCTCAAACCCGTGACCCAGCATCCCCGCGATACGCCGCAATTTTATCTGACCGCGCCGTCTCCGTGCCCCTACCTGGCCGGCCAGGAAGAACGGAAGGTCTTTACGCACCTTGTTGGGGCGCGCGCCGGCGAGCTCAACGATCTTTTGACCCACGGCGGCTTCCGCCGCAGCCAGTCAATTGCGTATCGGCCCGCTTGCGAAACCTGCCGGGCCTGCGTTTCGGTCCGCGTGGTGGTGGACGAGTTCAAGCCGTCGCGCAACATGCGGCGCATCAGCGAGCGCAATTCCGACGTGATCGGCGAAATGCTCAGAGCGATGCCGACGTCCGAGCAGTATTCCGTCTTCCGGGCTTATCTCGACGCCCGGCACCGGGACGGCGGCATGGCCGACATGACGGTGCTCGACTACGCGATGATGATCGAGGACAGCCATGTCGACACGCGGCTCGTCGAGTACCGGCTGCGCGGCCCCGACAGCGGGTTCACCGGCCGCGGCACCGGACGGCTTTTGGCGATGGCGCTCACGGATGTCCTGAGCGACGGGCTTTCGATGGTTTACTCGTTTTTCGATCCCGAGGCCGGGGACCGCTCGCTTGGCACGCTGATGATCCTCGACCATATCGCGCGCGCACGGAAAATGGGTTTGGCCTACGTCTATTTGGGCTACTGGGTGCCGGGCTCGCGCAAAATGGATTACAAGGCCCGCTTCCTGCCGCAGGAGCGGCTGATGCCGTCGGGCTGGACCCGCGTCGAGGCCTGAATTCAGAAGCCGGGAACGTGCACGCCGAAAGTCTGTAAAATCAGCACCACGTTGAGCAGCAGCACGACGGTTGCGCCGATAACGGCCAGAGCATTCGTGAGGCGGTTGTTCGCGAACGCGCCCATGATGTCGCGGCGGCTCGTGAAGATCACAAGGGTGATCATCGGCAACGGCAGCGCGATGCTGAGAACGACCTGGCTGACAACAAGCGCCTGCGTCGTATTGACCCCGAGCGCCACCACGACAAACGCCGGCACCATCGTCACCAGGCGGCGGACCCAGATTGGTATTCGAAACCCGACAAATCCCTGCATGATCATCTGCCCGGCCATCGTGCCGACAACCGAACTTGAAATTCCGGATGCAATCAATGACAGCAGGAAAATTCCCGCCGCGGCGGCTCCAAGCAGCGGCGTCAGCGTCTGGTACGCCGCGCCGATTTCGGCGACGTCGCTGTGGCCCGCGTGAAACGCGCTGGAGGCCATCATCACCATCGCCATGTTCACCAGGCCGGCAACGGCGAGCGCCAGCAACACCTCCCGATTTGAAATGCGGACGACCTCCGCCACCTCCTTCTCGTTGCGCGTCGGGATCCGCGCCTGGGTGAGACCGGAGTGCAGATAGACCGCGTGCGGCATCACCGTCGCGCCGATGATGCCGACGGCAAGAAGCACGGCGCCTTCGTCGGCAAGCTGCGGCGTCACCAGATGCCTGGCGGCCAGCCCCCAGTCGACGGGCGCGATGAACATCTCGATCAAGTAGCAGAGCGCGATAACCGCAACGAGGCTGCCGATGATCAGCTCGAGCGGCCGGAAGCCGCGGCTTTCGACCATCAGAATTCCGTAGGTGACAACGGCGGTCACGAGCATGCCGGCAAGCAGCGGCATGTCGAACAGCAATGAGAGACCGATTGCACCGCCGAGAAATTCGGCGAGGTCGGTTGCCATCGCCGCAATTTCGCCGACGACCCACATGAGCAGGACCAGGGGCTTCGGAAATCGCTCCCGGCATGTCTCCGCCAGATTGCGCCCCGTGACGATGCCGAGTTTCGCTGACAACGACTGGAACTGCATCGCGATGAGATTGGCGAGCAGCACCACCCAGAGCAGGCTGTAGCCGTACTTCGCGCCGGCCTGGATATTGGTCGCGAAATTTCCGGGGTCGATATAGGCGATCGAGGCGACGACCGCGGGCCCTGCAAAAGCAAGATAGCCCGCTGGCCCCGTCCGCTTGCCGCGCAGGAAAGCTTTGGCGGCCGCCCGGGTACGGCCGCTCAGGTCGTTTGGCTCTGGCCGTCCGGCGTCCATAAGCGACGTTTTTCCAAGCGCTTGACCGTCACCGTTCCAGAGCGACTATATCCTACTTGCGAATAATTTGCAATTGCATTTCGTGCGGGAACGAAGGCCGGGACGATTTGGTTGGTCCCGCGTGTGGGGGGTTCCTGCCGGTGCACCGCATCCCTCGTCGTGAGGCGGAAGGCAGCCGGAAAAAGAGCGTCGGGGCGAAATTCCTCCATGAGCATCCTGCGCGGCCGGAACATATGGACGCTGGTCGTCCTGCTGTGCCTCTCGACCCCGGCCCTTGCGGCAAACGAAGCGCGTCGCGGCCCATCCGAGTTCGTGTTCGTCGCGCAGTTGATGCTGCTGCTGCTGGTTGGGCGGCTGATTGGCGAGTTGATGCTGCGCATCAAACAACCGGCCGTCACCGGCCAATTGATCGCAGGTCTCGTGCTCGGGCCTTCCGTGCTCGGGCTTTTCTGGCCCGAGGCGCAGCATTTCCTTTTTCCGCCCGACAAAGATCAGAAGGCGATGCTCGATGCGATTTCGCAATTCGGCATTCTCGTGCTGCTGCTGCTTACGGGCATGGAGACCGATCTCAAGCTGGTGCGCGAATCGGGCAAGGCATCGGTTGCCGCGTCGCTTGCCGGCATCGTCGTGCCCTTTCTGTGCGGCGTCGCACTCGGCGAATCCTTGCCCGATTCGATGCTGCCCGATCCCTCCAAGCGCCTGATCACGTCTCTGTTCCTGGGGACCGCGCTCTCGATCGCCTCGGTCAAGATCGTTGCAACGATCATCCGCGAGATGAATTTCATGCGCCGCACGGTCGGCCAGGTCATCCTCGCGTCGGCCATCATCGATGACACCGTCGGGTGGATGATTACGGCGGTCATTTTCGGCCTGGCGTTGCAGGACCACCTCGACGCCTTCACCCTGGCCAAGAGCATCATCGGCACGCTCGTCTTCATGGGCGTGAGCCTGACGCTCGGACGCAGGGCCGTCTTCTTCATCATCCGTTGGGTCAACGACCACTTCGTCAGCGACTTCGCCGTGATTACGGCCATTCTGCTCATCATGGGCATCATGGCGATGATCACCGACCTGATCGGCGTTCACACCGTCCTCGGCGCGTTCGTCGCCGGCATCCTGATCGGCGAATCGCCGATTCTCACCCGCCACATCGAGGAGGAATTGCGCGGGCTGATCACGGCCTTCTTCATGCCGGTGTTTTTCGGCACCGCCGGCCTGACCGCGAACCTGACGATTCTGCACAACCTTGATCTCTTGCTGCTCACCATCGGCCTGATCGCGATCGCAAGCATCGGCAAGTTCGGGGGCGCCTTCATCGGGGGCAAGCTCGCCGGCCTCACCCAGCGGGAATCGCTCGCGCTCGGCTGCGGCATGAATGCGCGCGGCTCCACCGAGGTGATCGTCGCAACCATCGGCCTATCGATGGGCGCGCTCAGCCAGAACCTCTACACCATGATCGTCACGATGGCGGTGGCGACGACGATGGCGATGCCGCCGACCTTGCGCTGGGCGCTCAACCGGCTGCCCATGCGGAAGGACGAGAAGCAGCGGCTTGAGCGCGAGGAACTGGAAGCACGCGGATTCCTGCCCAATCTCGAACGGCTGCTGCTCGCAGTCGACGAAAGCAACAATGCGAAGTTCGCCTCCCGCATCGCCGGCATGATCGCCGGCAGCAACGCGATGCCGACCACCATCATCCAGATCAAGACGAAAAAAAGGAACGGAAAGACGTCGGACGAAGAGGAAAAGGAAAAGGCGCTTGAGACCGCCGAGACCGTCAAGGCATTTGCCGAGCCCCCGGAGCGGGAAAAGCCGGATGACAACGAGAACGTCAAGCTCGACGTTACAACCATCGTCGCAAAATCCCCGCGGCAGGACAAAATCGCCGAGGAAGCGGCGAAAGGCTATGACCTGCTCATTGCTGGCCTCGCCAAGACGGTTGCGCACGGCAACGAATTCCACGAAGGCCTGACGCACGTGGCTTCGGGATTCGAGGGCCCGCTCGCCGTGATCGATGCGCGGCACAAGCATCGCGAAGACCCGCTCCGGTCCAAGCTCAGCATCCTCGTCCCGGTGAATGGCACCGAACCATCGCGCCGCGCCGCCGAAATCGCCGTCGCGCTCGCGCGCGCGAGCAAAACGTCACTGACCGCGCTGCACGTCGCCACCCGCGCGACAAAGGACAAAAAAAGGGGACGCAAGTACGACGAGGCGATTCTGAAGGACATCGTCAAGCTCGCCGATACCTATCAGATCGAGATCCATACGGCGGTCCGCGACAACGTCGAGCCGGACGAGGCCATTCTAAAGGAGGCCGCCCGCCGCAAGCACAATTTCATCGTGATGGGCGTCGCCCGCCGCCCCGGCGACAAGCTTTTCTTCGGCGATACCGCGGCCGCGATCCTCGAAAAGGCGGAAAGCTCGATCCTGTTCGTCGCGACCTAGATCGTTCTATTCGCCGGTGGCTTTTCCGTTCACCGCCACAGCCGTTCTGAACTTGTTCGACTTCGGGAATCCTTTCGGCGCCAGCCTCCCCGCATCCGCGCGATTGCCGCGCCAGTCCTTCAGTTCCTTCATGGAGAGCGTGAAGCTGCGGCCGGCGCCGTCGATCCAGGTGAGGCCCTCGTCGCCCTTGAAGGTCGTCACGTCCGACAGCCCGCCATCCTTGTAGCGTTGCAGCCGCACGCCGCGCCCGCGGCCCATCTCGGGTATCTGATCGAGGCTGAAAATCACCATTTTCCGGTTTTCGCCGATCGTGGCCGCGAACTCGCCCTCCACCGCAGCCATTGCACAGGCGCGATCCGGCGCCTTCAGGTTGAGCACCTGCTTGCCCTTGCGCGTGGTGCCGAGACACTCGTCTTCCGCGACGATGAAGCCGTTGCCGCGGTAGCCCGCGACCAGGAATTTGCGTCCGCCCTGATAGGCGAACACCGACACCACATCCGCTTCCTGCTCCAGGTCGATAAACAGGCGGATCGGCTCGCCGTGCCCGCGCCCGCCGGGGAGCTTGGCGGCGTCGATCGTATAGAAACGCCCGTTGCTGCCGAACGCCAGTATCTTCGCCGTCGTCTCCGTATGAAACGAGAACTTCAGCGCGTCGTCGGCCTTGAACGTCACGCCAGAGAGGTCGCTGGCGTGGCCGCGCAAGGCGCGTATCCAGCCCTTCTCCGACACAACGACCGTGATCGGCTCGCGCACGACCATGGCTTCCTCGATCGCCGCTTCGTCGTGTTCGGGCGCCTCGGCGAACGTCGTCCGGCGCCTGCCGAGCTCCGTCTTCGGCCCGAACTTGTCACGCACCTCCTTGATCTGGCCGGCGATCGTCTTCCATTGTTGCGCGGTCGAGCCGACCAGGGCCTTCAGCGACTTGAGCTCGTCACGCAGCGCCTTGTCCTCGGCGCGGATTTCCATCTCCTCAAGCTTGCGCAAATTGCGCAGCCGCATGTTGAGGATGGCATCCGCCTGCACGTCGGTCAGCCTGAACGTCTTCATCAGGACGGGCTTGGGCTCGTCCTCTTTGCGGATGATCTTGATGACCTTGTCGAGGTTGAGATAGGCGACCAGATAGCCGCCCAGCACTTCGAGCCGGTGCTCGATCTGCGCGATCCGGTATCGGGAGCGGCGCAGCAGCACCTCGCGCCGGTGATCGAGCCACTCGCGCAGGACTTCCGCCAGGCCCAGCACTTTCGGAATGCGGCCCTTGACCAGCACATTCATGTTGAGCGGAATGCGGCTCTCAAGCTCGGTGAGCTTGAACAGCGATTCCATCAGCAAGCCGGCATCGACCGTGCGCGAACGCGGCTCAATGACGAGCCGCACATCTTCAGCGGACTCGTCGCGCACGTCGGCGACAAGCGGCAACTTCTTTTCGTTGAGCAGCTCGGCCAGCTTCTCGACCAGACGCGACTTCTGCACCAGCCACGGAATTTCGGTCACGACGATGACGTAAGTCCCGCGTCCCGCCTCCTCGACCTTCCACCGCGCGCGCACGCGGAACGAACCCCGGCCGGTGTTGTAAGCCTCCGCGATCACCGGCGGCGGATCGACAACGACGCCGCCGGTCGGAAAATCCGGACCCGGCACGTATTTGAGCAGCGTGCGGCTGCGCGCGTTCGGATTGTCGATCAGGAACAGCGCGGCATTGCAGAGCTCCGCCGCGTTGTGCGGCGGGATCGACGTCGCCATGCCGACGGCGATGCCCTGCGAGCCGTTCGCCAGCAGATTGGGAAACGCCGCCGGCAAAACAACCGGCTCTTCCTCGCCGCCGTCGTAGGTCGGGTGGAAGTCGACCGCGTCTTCATCGATGCCGTCGATCAGAAGCCGCGCGACTTCCGTCAGCCGCGCCTCGGTGTAGCGCATGGCGGCGGCGTTATCGCCGTCGACATTGCCGAAATTGCCCTGCCCGTCCACCAGCGGATAGCGTTGCGCGAAATCCTGCGCGAGACGCACCAGCGCGTCATAGACGGCCTGGTCGCCGTGGGGGTGAAATTTGCCGATGACGTCGCCGACGACGCGCGCGCTCTTCTTGAAAGCCGCGCCGGGATCGAGCCGCAGCTGCCGCATCGCAAAGAGCAGCCGGCGATGCACGGGCTTGAGACCGTCACGCGCATCAGGCAGCGCGCGATTCATGATGGTGGAGAGCGCGTAGGCGAGATAGCGCTCCTCGAGCGCTGCGCGCAGCGGAACCTCTTCCACGTCCGACTTGTCGGGGGGAATCAGCGTCTTTCCCATGAGCGATGGTTACTGCTCCGCGTCCCCGTGGACAAGCGGCTCACGGCGGCAAGCCGGAACACGCGGGCCGTCCGCTCAGGCCGCGCTCGGGGCCTTTCGCGCGACCGCGGCGATGAAATGTCCACGCGCATCGGAAAACGACAGTCCGCGCGGGTCGAGCGCGTGGCGCGACAGAAAGTAGCCGGTCAGCGCAAACGCATCCACGATGTCCGCGCCCGTCGCCGGCGCGCCGGCGTCCTGCAAAAAGGCGGGCAGCCGGAGGAGCTTTTCCTTCCACGGTTCCCCTGCTCCGCGCGACACCGCGCGCCCGGATTTCGGCGAAACATAAACGAGATCCTCCGATGATCCGGTCGAAGCGCATTGCTCGAGATCGAGGCCAAATCCCAGTTCCGCAATGAGCTGCAATTCGTAACGGGCAACCATCGGCGCGACCGCGACAGGGTCGTCGATGCTCTCGAGAATGGCTTCCAGCGCCGCGTACAGGGCGGCATGCGGATCGCGCTCCGGCAACAGCCGAAGCAAGGCGCCGAGATGGGCAACGCCGAACATCGCGTGCGACGCCGCAAAAAGGGCGGCCGTCCGCAACCGCAGGCCCTCGATCGTGTAGGTGCCGAGATGCTCGTCGAGCCTTGCCCGCCAGAGCGCGGTGACGCTGTTGCCGGGCTGCAGGACGGGCTTGAGCCGCGAGCCGAAGCCACCGCGCACCAGGCCGAGATGCCGCCCGTGGCCGCGCGTCATCAATTCGAGGATGGCATTCGCCTCCCCGTGCCGTTTTGCGCCAAGTACGATTGCTTCGTCAGTCCATTGCATTGTCTGGCGTACCCGGCCACGAGCCGGCTTCAGTCTTCCGGAAATTCCAGCCCCATGGCCCGATACCGCTCCGGATCGTCGCCCCAGCTCTCTCTTACTTTGACGAACAGAAACAAGTCCGCCTTCTTTTCCAGGATATCGGCGATCTCCTTGCGCGCCGCGGCGCCGATCGCCTTGATTGTCCGACCGGCCTTTCCGAGCACGATCTTGCGCTGGCTTTCGCGTTCAACGTAGATCGTTTGCTCGATGCGGACACCTCCCCCGCGCAGCTCTTTCCACGCTTCCGTTTCAACCGTCGAATGATACGGCAGCTCCTGGTGAAGCTGCTCGAACAGTTTTTCACGCGTGATTTCCGCCGCGAGCTGCCGCAGCGGCGCATCCGATATCTGATCTTCCGGATAGAGCCACGGTCCCTCAGGCACGCGCGCAGCAAGCCACGTTTTCAGATCCGCCACTCCATCCTGCTTCAACGCCGAAATCATGAAGGTGGCGGCAAATGCCGCCTTCGCATTGGCGGAGCGCGAAAGTACCAGCAGCGTTTGTTTGGCAACGAGATCGATCTTGTTGAGAATCAAGGCTTTCGGAGGCTTCACGTCCGCAAGCCGCTCAACCAGGTGTTCGACCTCGTCATCCAGGCCCTTGCGCGCATCGATCATCACGCCGATCAGGTCCGCCTCGTGCGCGCCACCCCATGCACTGGTGACCATGGCGCGGTCGAGCCGGCGGCGCGGCGCGAATATTCCCGGCGTGTCCACGAAAATCAGTTGCGAGTTGCCTTCGACCGCTATGCCGCGGACGAGCGCGCGGGTCGTCTGCACTTTGTGGGAGACAATCGAGACTTTCGAGCCCACCAGCGCGTTGAGCAGAGTCGATTTTCCGGCATTGGGCGCTCCGATCAGAGCCACAAAGCCGCAGCGGGTGTTGCCGGCGGCACGCTCCGTTTCAGGCATCAATCTTGTCCGTCGACACGCCCTCGCGCGTCAGCATGGCGGCGGCGGCGGCCTGCTCTGCGGCGCGCTTGGAGCCTCCCAGACCTTCGGCGGGCGGCCGATTGGGCAAGACGACCGCTACCCGGAATTCGGGATGATGATGGGGCCCTGTGCGCGCCAGTTCCTGATACGCCGGCGTCGGCAAGCCGCGCGCCTGCGCCCATTCCTGCAGCATCGTTTTTGGATCGCGCAACGGCCGAAGCGGCGTGAGCATTCGATCCTTCCAGAACCGCTCGATGACCGCCGCGGCGGCGTCATAGCCGCCGTCGATAAACACAGCGCCGATCAAGGCCTCGCAAGCATCGGCAAGAATAGTGACTCGAACGCGTCCGCCCGCGTGCGATTCCGAATTGCCGAGCCTGAGCGCGGGGCCAAGATCCATGTCCCGGCCGACCTCGGCGCAGGTTTCCTTGCGGACAAGATCGGCGAGCCGCCTCGACAATTCCCCCTCGTTCGCCTTCTGGAAGGCGTGGTAGAGCATGTTGGAGATCACCACGCCAAGGACGTGATCGCCGAGAAATTCAAGGCGCTGGTAGCTCGCAACCCGGTTCTGCGGCCCGCCCGAGATCGCCGAAATGTGCGTCAGCGCCCGTTCGAGCAGCGATTTGTCGGCAAACCTGTAGCCGATCTTTTCCTCGAGAACGGTTCTGTCTTTCGCCTTGCGGCTCATCTGACAATCGTGAATAGACGGCCCCAGCGCACGGAAAACGGCCAGCGCCAGAATTCCCACGCGCGCTCGCCCTCGTAAACCGAGAAGAAGATGAGTTGCGCCTTGCCGACGATGTTTTCCAGCGGAACCATGCCGACTTGCGGAAAGCGGCTGTCGGTCGAGTTGTCGCGGTTATCGCCCATCATGAAATAGTGGCCGGGCGGCACCGTGTACACCTGCGTGTTGTCGGCAAAGCCGTTGTCCACCAGGTCGAGCGAATAGTAGCTCACCCCGTTCGGCAAGGTTTCCTTCCACCGCTTGACCGGCGCCTCGAGCCTTCCCTCTTCGTTTTCGACGTAATCCGGCGCGCGCTCCCGCTTCACCGGCTGGCCGTTGATGTACAGCAAGCCGTCGATCACCTGGATGCGATCGCCAGGGAGGCCGATGACGCGCTTGATGTAGTCGACGGAGGTGTCCTTCGGCAGACGGAAGACGACGACGTCGCCCCGTTGCGGCAGCAGCCCGCCTGGAATACGGCCCGAGAACAGCGGCGGCGAGAACGGCAGCGAGAAGTGGCTATAGCCGTACGAATACTTGGAAACGAACAGATAGTCGCCGACCAGCAATGTCGCCTTCATCGATCCTGAGGGAATGTTGAAGGGCTGGAACAGAAATGTGCGGATGACCAGCGCGATGATGAGCGCGTGGATGACCACGCGGACGGTTTCGGCAAAGCCGCCTTCATTCCGTTTTGTTCCGGATGTCACGCTCATCGGCCTCTCATTTTGCGTTCTGCGCGCGCCCGGCGATCTTGTAACCGGTGGTCGGGCAAGGCGCAATCGAATGCCCTTCAGTCGGCCCGTAACCGCCTGAGCGCACTAGGCTTCCGGCGCCGTCGCCGGCAAGGCCGTGATGATGACGAGGGCCTGGGCCATCGGTCCTTCGTCGGTGAGCGTGACGTCGATGCGCGCTTTGCAGCCTGCCGGCGTGATGGCGTGCAGGCGCCTTAGCGCGCCGCCGCTGAGCTGCATGGTCGGCCGGCCGCTCGGCAGGTTCACCACGCCCATGTCGCGCCAGAACACGCCGGCGCGGAAGCCGGTGCCGAGCGCCTTGGCGCAGGCTTCCTTCGCGGCAAACCGCTTGGCGTAGGTCTCCGCGCGCTTCGCACGGCGATCCGCCTTGGCGCGTTCAGCCGCCGTGAAAATGCGGTCCAGAAAGCGGTCGCCGTGCCGCTTCAGCGTCTGCTCGATGCGCCGCGCATCGACGATGTCGGAGCCGATGCCGATGATCATGATCTGGCCGCTTTTACGCGTGCGCGGCCCCGCTCCATCGCCATACGCATGGTCCGGATTACCCGGTCGAGCCCCTCGAACACCGACTCTCCCACCAGAAAGTGGCCGATGTTGAGCTCCACGATCTCGGGAAGAGAAGCGATTTTCTCCGCCGTTCCGTAGTCGAGACCGTGCCCGGCATGAACTTCCAGTCCCAATTGCTTTGCCCGCGCCGCTCCGGCGCGGAGCAATTCCCACTCCGTTTCGGCCTCGTCTTTCCGCCCTTCCATGACCGCATCGCACCAGGAGCCGGTATGCAATTCGACCACCGGTGCGCCGACGCGCACGGCCGCTTCGATCTGCTGCGGCGCGGCTCCGATGAAGAGCGAGACGCGAATGTTGTTTCGCTTGAGCTCTGTAACCGCCGGCGCAAGCTGCGCGGCCTGGCGGACAACATCGAGACCGCCTTCGGTGGTGCGCTCGGTACGCTTCTCCGGCACCAGGCAGGCGGCATGCGGCCTGGTCTTGACCGCGATCGTCACCATTTCATCGGTCGCCGCCATCTCGAAATTAAGCGGCTTGTCGATCTCGGCCTTCAGGCGCGCGATGTCGTCGTCGCGGATGTGACGCCGATCCTCCCGCAAATGCGCGGTTATGCCGTCCGCGCCGGCGGCGATCGCCAGCCGCGCCGCCCGCACCGGATCGGGATGCCGGCCGCCGCGCGCATTCCGGATGGTGGCGACGTGATCCACGTTGACGCCGAGGCGCAGGTACTCGGACATTTAGCCGTTCACCCGGTCGACTTTCGCCACCATCGGCTTGGCGCGCAGCTGGGCGATGATGGCGGTCAGATGCTTGAGGTCGTAGACCTCCAGATCGATCAGCACATCGGTGAAATCCGGCGCCCGCCTGGTCATGCGGATATTGTCGATGTTGCCGTCATGCTCGGCGATGACCTGCGTGATCTGTGCGAGCGAGCCCGGCTCGTTCACCGATTGCACGGTGACGCGCGCCGGAAAGCGGCGCGGCGTGCGCTCATCGGCGTCCCACCGCACGTCGAGCCATCGCTCCGGCTTGTCCTCGAACTCGCTGAGCGAAGCCGACTGGATCGGATAGATCGTAATTCCCTCGCCCGGCGTGAGAATGCCGACGATGCGGTCGCCCGGAACCGCGCCGCCATTGGGCGCGAAACGGACCGGCAAGTCCGTGTTGATGCCCCGGATCGGGATGGCCGGCGTCGCGGTTCCGTCGCCGCCCGTACCCATGCCCGGAATTTTGAACTTCACCGCCGATAGACGCTTGAGGCCGAACCAGCCGCTTTCCGCTTTTTGCCGCTTGGCGATCGCCGCCGCTCGCTCGTCCTTGTAGTCGGGATACATCGCGCGCGCGACGTCGGACGCCTTCATTTCGCTTCGTCCGACCGCCGCCATCACCTCCTCGATCGAGGTGCGGGCAAGCCGCGGCAGCGCGGCGGTGAGTTTCTCGTCCGAGTAGGCGATTTTGGCGCGGTAGAAGAGCCGCTCGACCATGCGGCGGCCGAGGCCGGCATACTGCGCGCGCACGGCGGCGCGCGTCGCGCGCCGGATGGCCGCGCGAGCCTTGCCGGTGACCACGATCGACTCCCAGGCCGCCGGCGGCGCGGTCTGCGCCCTGGACGTCATGATTTCGACCTCGTCGCCATTGGCGATTTCCGAGACGAGCGGCGCGATCTGCCCGTTGATCTTGCAGCCGACCGCCGTATTGCCGACATCCGTATGCACCGCATAGGCAAAGTCGATCGGCGTCGCCTTGCGCGGCAGGGCGATCAGCTTGCCCTTCGGCGTGAAGCAGAACACCTGATCGTGAAACAGCTCGAGCTTGGTGTGTTCGAGAAATTCCTCGGGATTGGAGCCTTCGGCCAGCAGCTCGATCGTTCGTCGCAGCCACGCGTAGGCGCTCGATTCCCGCGACAGCATCTCGGTGGGCGAGCCGACATTGTCCTTGTAGAGCGCATGCGCGGCGATGCCGTATTCGGCGATGTCGTGCATTTCGGTGGTGCGGATTTGCAGCTCGACGCGCTGCTTGCCGGGACCGATGAGCGTCGTGTGGATCGAGCGATACTCGTTCTGCTTCGGCGTCGAAATGTAGTCCTTGAAGCGCCCCGGCACGACCGGCCACGTCGTGTGCACGATGCCGAGCGCCTGATAGCAGTCGGCGATCGATTTCACGATGACGCGAAATCCGAAAATGTCGGAAAGCTGTTCGAAGCCGACCGACTTCCGCTCCATCTTGCGCCAGACCGAATAGGCGCGCTTGCGCCTTCCGTTGACGACCGCCTTGATCCCGCGGTCGGCCAGCTTCTTCGTAAGCTGCTTCTCAATCTCGCTGATCAGATGGACGTGGCGGTCGGCGAGCGCATTGAGGCGGTCGCTCACCACCTTGTAGGCTTCCGGGTAGATTTCGCGAAAGGCCAGATCTTCCAGCTCTTCGCGCATCTCGTGCATGCCCATGCGGCCGGCAAGCGGCGCATAGATTTCCAGCGTCTCCTCGGCCGTACGCCGGCGCGCCTCGACGGGCATGAAGTCGAGCGTGCGCATGTTGTGCAGGCGGTCGGCGAGCTTCACCAGCAGCACGCGCACGTCGTTTGCGATTGCCAGCAGCAGCTTGCGCAGGTTTTCCGCCTGCTTGGCTTCCTTGGTGACGAGGTCGAGCTTCTTTAATTTCGTCAGACCTTCGACCAGCGCGCCGATATCGCGGCCGAACAGGTTGTCGATTTCGGCGCGCGTCGCCTCCGTGTCCTCGATCGTGTCATGCAGCAGCGCAGCCGCAATGGTCGCGTCATCGAGCTTGAGGTCGGTCAGGATCGCGGCAACCTCGATCGGATGCGAAAAATATGGATCGCCCGAAGCGCGCATCTGCTCGCCATGCGCCTTCATGGCGTAGACATAGGCACGGTTGAGCAGGGCCTCGTTGGTGTCGGGGTTGTAGCGGCGCACCCGTTCCACCAGCTCGTACTGCCGCATCATTTGCGGCTTCCGGGAAATTCCCGGTCTTTCAAGCGTTTGCTCGGAAGTCGTAAGGCTCCGGTCGAGCGGACGTTTCGGCGGCGTCCGCTTTTGCAGCCGAGGAAGATTATTCTGTACGCGCGCCATGATTGCGGCTCGGCGGCTTGCTCCTGGCGATGGGGAACGGCGGTTCCGTTCCCAAGATATCATGCCGTTTTGCCGCCGCGGCAAGACATTGCCACCGCAGATATTGAGGCTTTGATAAGCAAACGGCCCGGAAGACCGGGCCGTCGGTCGACGAAACGCCGGGGAGCCTATTCGGCGTCGTCCTCGGGCTGCTCCTCGGGCGGGGTCAGGCCTTCGAGGCCCTTGAGCAGTTCCTCTTCGGTCATCCGGTCCGCCGTGACCTCGGTGTCGTCGGAGTCAACGCTGGCACCGGCCGACGCGCCGATCAGCGGCACCTCCGGTTCGGGTTCGTCGACTTCGACGTATTTCTGCAAGGTGTGAATGAGGTCTTCCTTGAGGTCGCCGGGAGAAACCGTCGTCTCCGCGATTTCGCGCAGCGCCACGACCGGATTCTTGTCGTTGTCGCGGTCGAGCGTGATCTGGGAGCCGGAGGAAATCATGCGCGCGCGATGACTCGCGAGCAGCACGAGGTCAAACCGGTTTTCCACCTTGTCGATGCAATCTTCTACAGTGACACGCGCCATCGGCTCGCCGCTCCTTTGGAGGGAACTTTTCCCGAAAGTCGCCTGTTAGGTATCCCCCGCCTTCGGAATTTTCAAGCATTTTTGTCTTGGTTTGGCCAAACACGTCTGTTACCGAAAATACGGGAAGCGCATTAAAGCGCATCCGGCCGAATTTTCCGGAGTGCTGACTGCGTGGGTGTTGGCCAATTAACCAGCGGCACCTTGACCTCCAGTAGCGGCAACTCTGTCGGCGGTCCGGACATTTGAACGCCGGGCGGGAACGGGTCTGAAATACGGGTTTTATCACCAGAGAGCTGTCATGACCGTCCCTACTGAAAAGATCGCATTGTTCATCGATGGCGCCAATCTTTATGCGACGGCAAAGACCTTGGGCTTCGATATCGACTACAAGCGCCTGCTGCGCGAATTTCAGTCGCGCGGCTATCTGCTGCGCGCGTTTTATTACACCGCGGTCATCGAAGATCAGGAATATTCCTCGATCCGGCCGCTGATCGACTGGCTCGACTATAACGGCTATTCGGTCGTCACGAAGGCGACCAAGGAATTCGTCGATCAGACCGGCCGACGCAAGGTCAAAGGCAACATGGACATCGAGCTCGCGGTGGACGCGATGGAGATCGCAGGTCATATCGACCACATGGTGCTGTTCTCCGGTGATGGTGACTTCCGTTCGCTGGTCGAAGCCGTGCAGCGGCGAGGGGTACGCGTCACCGTCGTGTCGACCGTTTCCACGCAGCCGCCGATGGTGGCCGACGAATTGCGCCGGCAAGCCGACGTCTTCGTCGATATCGTGGAATTGCAGTCCAAGATCGGGCGCGATCCGGGCGAACGGCCCGTTCGCGAGCCGCGCGAGGGCCGGGAATCCCGCTCGCACACGCCGCAGTTCCTGCAGCGGCCGACGACACCGCAGCGCGCCGGTGCGGCGGACGACGATTTCGACGACGAGTAGCGCTTGAGCGCGCCCGCGCCGGATGCCGGGGGCAAGCCCGGATACGACTGTCCGCGCTGCCCGCGGCTGGTGGCCTTTCGTCAAACGTGGCGTCAAAAGGAACCTACCTGGTTCAATGCGCCCGTGCCTTCATTCGGGCCGCGCGATGCGCGCGTTCTGATCGTGGGCCTGGCGCCGGGGCTGCAAGGTGCCAATCGTACCGGCCGTGCCTTCACGGGCGATTACGCCGGCGTGCTGCTGTACGACACGCTGACCCGCTACGGCTTTGCCGGCGGCAAATACGAGGCGCGGCCCGACGACGGCCTTCGGCTCATCGATTGCCGCATCACCAACGCAGTCCGCTGCGTGCCGCCGGAGAACAAGCCCACGCCGGCGGAAATCAAGACCTGCCGCGACTTCCTCAGCCCGACCATCTCCGAAATGCCGAAACTGCGCGCGGTCGTCGCGCTCGGCCGCATCGCCCATGAAACCCTTGTGGTGGCACTCGGCGCAAAAAAATCATCCGCGCCCTTCACACACGGCGGCATGCACGAAATCGGCAGCCTGAGGCTTTTCGATAGCTATCACTGCTCTCGGTACAACACGAACACCGGCGTGCTCACGCCGGAAATGTTCCGCCAGGTTTTCGCGAGAGTGCGCGCCTATCTCGATGCCTGAAGCCACGCGATCACCTCGGCCGCGTTCCTGTCCGGCGGGAACACCGGATAGAACACCCTGGTGATGGTCCCGTCATCGACTACCCACGCCATCCGCTTGAGCAGCGTCATCCCACCGGCAACAAACGTCGGAAGCATCATGGCGTTTGTAAGCTCCAAACTCTCGTCCGACAAAACAGGAAACGGCAGATGCAGCCGCTCCGCTGCCTCGCGCTGGTAGGCGGTGTCCTGGGTCGAGAGGCCGAACAGTTGTCGAACCCCGAGTGCCTTCAGTTCACCGGCATGATCGCGGAATGAGCAGGACTGCGGCGTGCAGCCCCGCGCGCCGGGGATCATGTCCCAGCCCTCCGGATTGGCGACGCCAGGCACGCCGGTGCGCGGATAAATGTAAACGACGCTCCGGCCTTTGAGTTTCGACAAATTGACCGCCGGCCCGCTGGTCGCCGGCAAGGCAATATCCGGCAATGCCATGCCGGTGAGATGCCGGGCGCCGCCATCATCCTGCGGCACGGGAATGTTGTTCGGCAGAACGTTCGGATTGGTGGCGGTATCGGTCATCGCGGCATTTCCTGATACGACATGAACTCCATCAGCGATCCGTCCGGATCGCGAAAGTAAACGCTGGTGCCCTGCCCTCTGGCGCCGAAGCGCTGCATCGGCCCGCGCTCGACCGCAATGCCGTGCGCCTTGAGATGATCGATTGCGCCTTCGATCGACCCGATCCACTCGAAGCAAAGATCGCTGTTGCCCGGTTGCACGGGCAGTCGCGCCACCTCGGCGGGCTTGACGCCGGGACCATGCACATTGAGTTGCTTGTCGCCGAAACGATAGGCCCATCCCGCAGGCCGTTGCACCAGCGTTGCGCCCAGCACCTCGGTGTAAAACCTGTTCGAGCGCTCCCAATCGGTGACGTGAATGACGCAATGATCGAGCCTGGTCGGAGGAGACATCGTCAGCCCTTCTGCCGCAAAAGCCGCCCGCGCTCGCGCTCCCAGGAGCGTTTTTTGAGCGTCTCGCGCTTGTCGTGCAGTTTCTTGCCCTTGGCCAAGGCGATTTCGACTTTTGCTCGCCCCTTTTCGTTAAAGTAAAGCTTGAGCGGAACGATCGTCATGCCTTCGCGCTCGACGGCGCCGGCCAGCTTGTTGATTTGACGCTTGTGCAGCAGAAGCTTGCGCGGCCGCTTCGGCGGCTGATTGTACCGCCCGCCTTGCAGGTACTCCGGAATGTTCGCGTTGATGAGCCAGATTTCGCCGGCGCGCGCGTCCGCGTAGGATTCCGCGATCGTCGCTTTCCCGTTGCGCAGCGATTTCACTTCCGTGCCGGTTAGCGCGATTCCGGCTTCATACGTCTCGCCAATTTCGTAGTTGAATCGCGCTTTTCGATTGTCGGCGACAATCTTGAAATGCCGCTCCGCGTTCTTCGCCATGCCGTGTGTAATTTATGTAATTATCGTGATTTTAGCGCATCGCGAATTTCCGCGAGCAGTTCCTCAGTCCGGGTTGGCGCCGCCGGTTTGGCCGGCTCCTTCGGAAAAAATCGATTCATGCCGCGCATCAGCATGAACATGATCCAGGCAATGATTATAAAGTTGATGCAAAGCGTGATGAAATGCCCCCATGCCAGCACTGCGCCCTGCTTTTTTGCCTCTTCAAGAGTCGCCGCCGTGACTTTGGCGGACAATGGCGCGAAGTAATTTGAAAAATCAACTCCGCCTGTGATCGCGCCCACAACCGGCATGATGATGTCGCCGACCATCGAATTGACAACGGCGCCGAATGCGACGCCGATGATGACTCCGATGGCAAGATCGACGACGTTGCCGCGCAAAGCGAACTTTTTGAAATCCTCGAACATAGTCACCTCCCTTCAATGCTGCGCGTCGAAAGGTGCGCCAAGCGAGAAATCTTACGCGTCAATTGATCAGGCCGGCATGCACCATTGCGTCGCGCACGGCGGCCTGCGCTTTTTCCGAAGTCGGCACCATCGGCAACCGCACGGTGTTGGCGCACTTGCCGAGCAGCGACAGCGCGTACTTGACCGGCGCCGGACTTGTTTCGATGAACAAGTTGATGTGCAGCGGCGCGAGCTTGTCTTGCAGCTTGAGCGCCGTTGCAAAATCGCCTTTTCCGCAGGCCGCCTGAAATTCCGAGCAGAGGCGCGGCGCCACGTTCGACGTAACCGAGATGCAGCCGTGGCCGCCATGCGCATTGAACCCGAGCGCGGTGATGTCCTCTCCGGAAAGCTGATTGAAGTCGGGTCCCATGGCGGCGCGCTGCTGAGAAACCCGCGTCATGTTGGCGGTCGCATCCTTCACGCCGGCGATGTTCTTGAGCTCATAGAGGCGCTTCATCGTGTCGACGTTGATGTCGACGATCGACCGGCCCGGAATGTTGTACATGATGATCGGGATGCCGATCGCGTCGTTGATCGCCTTGAAGTGCTGGTAAAGACCTTCCTGGGTAGGCTTGTTGTAATAGGGTGTGACGATCAGCACCGCATCGGCGCCCGCCTTTTCGGCATGCTGCGAAAGCTCGACGGCCTCCGCGGTCGAATTGGACCCGGCGCCCGCAATCACGGGAACTCTGCGGTCGGCCTGGTCGACGCACCACTCGACGACCTGCTTGTGCTCGTCATGCGACAGAGTGGGGCTCTCGCCCGTGGTTCCGACCGGAACAAGGCCGTTCGTCCCCTCCGCGATCTGCCATTCCACGAGTTCTCTGAACGCCCGCTCGTCCACCGAGCCGTTTTTGAAAGGCGTGACCAGCGCCGTGAATGAACCTCGGAAGTTCGTCTTTGCGGCCATGACACGTCTCCACAGGGGTCGGGGCTTCATCAATATCGTTTCGGCCGCGCCGGTGAAAGCCCTCCCCTCGCACGGCCGACGGCCGCCCTGCCGCCATTTCGCCCCGGTTCAGGCGTAATCCCACAAATCGGCCGTTGAGCCATCAACGGTGCAAGGGGCTATCCATTCGCCCGGCTTATTGGCGTAATCGAAGTGCCGCGATGCTTCGATTCGGGTGGATATCTGTGAGGGCTGACGGGACGTGATCGATCGTACGGCTTTTCGTGTGCTTGGGATCGCCGCCGCCTGCGGCGCCGTTTTGGCGCATGCCGAGCCGCGAAAGAAGCACGCTGCGCCACTGCCGCACGCAAAGCCGGTCACGCATGCGCTGAAGACATCGGCAGCTTCGCGGCATCCCGGTGAGCGCGTACCGCTGCCGCTGCCGCGCAATCGGCCGGACGGCCGCCCGGGTGCGGGCGCAACGCGCACGGCCGACGCGTTGCCGGCAAAGCTGCCAGCCGCACGTCCGGCGATAAAGACGGCCGCGCGACTCGGTCCCGGTCCGTTTGCGATCGCTTCGTCGCATTCGACAAGCGCCGCCGACATTGCCGCCGTTCAGCGCGTCATCGAACTCACGCGCAAAGGCAAAGGCGAACAGGCGGATGCCGAAGAGAATTCCATCCATGATCCTGTTGCACGCAAACTCGCCGAATGGGTGATCCTGCGCAGCGACAACACCAATCCTTCCTTCAAACGCTATGCCGATTTCATCGCGGCCAATCCGACCTGGCCGCATGTCGGACTTTTCCGCCGCCGCGCCGAGAATGCGCTGTGGAACGACAGGATGGATAACGCCACGGTCCTTGCCTTTTTCGCGAGACATTCTCCGACCACGGCCAAGGGCCGCTTCGTCCTTGCGCGCGCGCTGCTCGAGCAGGGCGACCGCGCCGGCGCGCAGGCCCTGGTCCGCTTCGCCTGGCGGCACGAGGACTTCTCGCCGGATGTCGAAGCCAAGGTCATGGAAATGTTCGGCGACCTCATCACGCGCGCCGACCAGAAAGCGCGCATGGACGAGCGTCTTTATGCCAGGGACATCGAGCCGGCACTGCGCTGCGCGCACCGGCTCGGCGGCGCCGAACTGAGCATCGCGCGGGCGCGCGCGGCGGTCATTCACCGTTCGTCCAACGCCAGGGCGCTGCTCGAGGCCGTGCCGCTCTCGGCGCGGCACGACGCGGGCTACATCTTCAGCCGCATCCATTGGCTGCGCAAAGAGGACAAGATTTCGGACGCGGTCTCGCTGATGCTGAGCGCACCGCGCGATCCGGCCGAACTCGTCGACACCGACCGCTGGTGGCAGGAGCGGCGCATCCTCGTGCGCAAAATGCTCGATGCGCACGAGCCGCAGACCGCGTACCGGCTGGCGCGCGACGCTGCGCCGCCCGAGCGCGACAACTACCGCGCCGACTGGCACTTCACCGCCGGCTGGATCGCCTTGCGCTTCCTGCACAAGCCCGCCGCCGCCCTCGGCCATTTCGCCAAGATCCCAAACGGCACGTTCAATCCGCACGCGCTCTCGCGCGCCGGTTACTGGGAAGGCCGCGCCGCCGAGGCGATGGGTCAGAAGAAAGAGGCGGAGAACTATTACCAGCGCGCGGCGCAATATACCGCGACCTATTACGGCCAGCTCGCCCGCGCGCGGATCGGCCTCCCCCGGCTCGGCCTGCGCGGCCCGGTTTCGCTCACCGCCGAGGAACGCGCGGCGCTCAACCAGCTTGAGATCGTGCGCGCCGTTGAAATTCTCTACCAGCTCAACGAGCGCGAGCTGGTGGCGCCGATCTACGCCGAGCTCGGCGAAAACGCGACCGACGTCGAAGGCATGGCGATGCTCGGCGAAGTCGCCGGCCGCCACGGCGACGGCCGCGCCATGGTGCTGCTGGGCCAGGCCGGCCTAGGACGCGGCCTGCCCCTCGACTACTACGCTTATCCGACCGTCGGGTTGCCCAGCTACAAGCCGGTCGGCCCCCCGATCGAGGCCGCGGTCGCCTATTCGATCGCGCGGCAGGAGAGCCATTTCAATCAGAAGGTGGTCTCGTCGGCGCACGCCATGGGCCTGATGCAGGTCACGCCCGACGCCGGTATCGACACGGCGAAAAAGTACAAGGTCACCTACAGCCGCTCGCGCCTGCTCAGCGACCCCGTTTACAACATGCAGATGGGCGCCGCGGAGCTCGGCAATTTGCTCGACTATTATCACGGCTCCTATCTGCTCACCTTCGCCGGCTACAACGCCGGCCGCGGCCGCGTGAAGCAGTGGATCGAGGCCTATGGCGATCCGCGCGAGCCGGGCGTCGACCCGGTCGACTGGGTCGAGCGCATCCCGTTTTCCGAGACGCGCAATTACGTCGAGCGCATCATGGAAAATCTTCAGGTCTACCGGGCGCGCTTCGGCGGCGGCAACAAGGTGCTGATCGAAGCCGACCTCAAGCGCGGCAGCGAGTAGCGGCAACGCCTGGAACCGTCACCTTAGGTGCGCGCGTCAGCGCCTCGGGTCTGTCGGAAATGCATGCTGATTTGAAGCCGTTGCTGATGCGTATTGTCTGTCATGGCCGGGCTTGTCCCGGCCATCCCGCTTAGAAGAGCAGTGCGTCCCTGATCGGGATGCCCGGCACAAGGCCGGGCATGACAGCCTACGTCTTCAGCTGAGGCTCTCATGATGACGGCCTTAGGCTGTCTGTGCATGATGCGCCGGAATGGCAACCGCAAGCTACACCGACGCCTTCATCACCGCTTCCGACGGCCTGCGGCTGCATGCGCGCTGCTATGGCCGCGCGAACGGGCACGCGCTGCCGCTCGTCTGCCTGCCCGGCCTCACCCGCACCGCGGCCGATTTCGACACGCTGGCGAGCATGCTTGCCGCCGACAGCGCGCATCCGCGCCGCGTCATCGCCCTCGACTACCGCGGGCGCGGTGAATCCGGCTACGACCGCAATCCGGACAACTACAACGTCCGCACCGAGCTTGCCGATGTTCTCGCCGCGGTGACCGCGCTCGAAGCCTTGCCGGCCGTCTACCTCGGCACCTCGCGCGGCGGCATTCTGACCATGCTGCTCGCCGCCGCCCGGCCGACAGCGATCGCCGGTGCGGTCCTCAACGACATCGGGCCGGTAATCGAGCCGAAGGGCCTGATGCGGATCAAAGGCTATGTCGGCAAGCTGCCGCAGCCCGCGAGCTTTGAGGAGGGCGCGGAAATCCTGCGCCGGCTGTTCAGCGCCCAATTCCCGAGGCTCACGCCGGCCGACTGGCTGGCGAGCGCGCAGCGCGCCTTCAGGCCGGGCAAGAGAGGACGGCTGGTGCCGACCTACGACGTGCGGATCGCCAGGACCCTCAACAGTATCAATCCCGACGAGCCCGCCCCCGCGCTGTGGAGCCAGTTCGATGCGCTCGGGCGCGTGCCGCTGATGGCGATCCGCGGATCGAACTCGGACCTGCTGTCCGCCGATACGCTTGCGGCCATGCGCGCGCGGCGTCACTCGCTCGAGGTGATCGAGGTGCCCGACCAGGGCCATGCGCCGCTGCTTGTCGAGCCCGAGATCATCGCGCGCATCGGCGCGTTTGTGGTGGGGTGCGATCGCTCTAATGGTCATTGCCGGGCTTGACCCGGCAATCCATCCGACAAAAAAGCGCGTTAGGAAGAACGATGGATGCCCGGGTCAAGCCCGGGCATGACGCCAACTGTGTGGCGCTTGTTTTCCCGTCCCTACCGCGTGCGCGGGCGTCGCCACGAAAAACCCCCGGCGGTTTCCCGCCGGGGGCCCAGAACTAGCCAACCGTGATCGGATCGCGATCAGGGCCAGAAGTTGCGTTGCACGCGGAAGATGCCGGACCAGACGTTGTTGTCGTCGATCGTCGCACCCGCCGGATGTGCGCCGATGGCTGCGTTGGTCACGCCACCGGAGAACGCCGTGCGCACGTGCGAGTACATGACTTCGAGGCCGACATCGAGGTTCTCGACCGGGTTCCAGATGGTGCGCGAACCGACCTGCCAGAGGCTCCAGTCCGGATCGCAGGTCGGGGCCGTTATGTTCGCGGCTCCCAGGCACATCGTGTCGCTCGGCTCGACTTTCAGGTAACCGCC
>DASSRW010000103.1:0-25110 GCA_035701545.1 Pseudolabrys sp. | reverse complement strand
GCCGCCGCCGCAAACGTCGCTTGAGGCCGACTACAAGCGTGTGCTGGGCCAGCAGTATGGCATCGTCTTTGACAAGCTGTTCGTGCTGGCCAATATGCCGATCCAGCGCTTCGGCTCGACGCTTGTCTCCAAGGGCGAGTTCGACGGCTATCTCGATCTTCTGCGCGAGGCGCATCTCGACGCCAATCTCGACGGCGTCATGTGCCGCAGCCTGATTTCGGTCGATTGGCGCGGCTTCGTCTACGACTGCGATTTCAATCAGATGCTCGACCTGCCGCTCGCGCACGGAAAACGCAAGCGCGTCCATCTGGCGGACCTGATTGACGAGGACATCGAAGGCAATCCGATCCGCGTCGCCGGCCATTGCTACGGCTGCACCGCCGGCCAGGGCTCAAGCTGCGGCGGCGCGCTGAAGGAAGCGGCGGAATGAGCGCTCTTTCTCCAGCCTTGCTTGCAGAGACAGAAAGCAAGCCCGGCCGCCTATGTCCGGCCGACTACGCCTACCCGCCCTCGGTGTTCGCGCGCGCGCCGGACATCAGCACGGACGTGCTTTACGTCGTTGGCGGCCTGTACGGCAATCTTGCCGCGCTCGATGCGGTCGAGCGGCTCGCCGGTGCGGAACGCTTGCCGACCACCATTGTCTTCAACGGCGACTTTCACTGGTTCGACGCCGACGCGGAGTGGTTTGGCGAAGTGGAGCGCCACCTCGCGCGCTATCCGGCGCTGCGCGGCAATGTCGAAACGGAGATTGCACGCAAAGCGGATATCGGCGCAGGCTGCGGCTGCAATTACCCGGAAAGCGTCGGCGAAGACATTGTACGCCGCTCGAACGATATCCTTGCCCAACTGCGACGTGAAATGCCGTCCTCGGCGCGCGCAAGGTTGGGCGGTTTGCCGATGCATGCCGTCGCCGAGGTACGCGGCTTGCGCATCGGCATCGTGCACGGCGACGCCTGGTCGTTGGCCGGCTGGGATTTTGCGCCGGAGAATCTGGATAGTCCTCACAATCGGATGGCGTTGGCTGAAGCCGCCAAATCGGCATCGGTCAATGCGTTTGCGTGCACGCACACGTGCCTTGCCGCCCTGCGCGCGTTTGATTTTCCGAGCGGGCCTCTAACGGTAGTCAACAATGGCGCGGCCGGGATGCCGAACTTTTCCGGCTCGCGACTCGGCTTGCTTACGCGTATCGGGGCGGCACCGTCGCCACGCAAACCGCTCTATGGCGCGCACCGTGAAGGAGTCTGGATCGACGCGATCCCGCTGGCCTACGATCACGATAAATTCCTCACGCAGTTCTTACGGCGCTGGCCGAAAGGCACTCCGGCGTATGCGTCATACTATGATCGCATCATCAAAGGTCCCGATTATTCCATCGCGCAGGCGGCGCCATGACGTTGTCGATCGTCATGCCGGTGCTGAACGAGGCCGACGGCATCGAGGCCGCATTGCGCGCGCTCGCACCGCTACGAGGCCAAAACGCCGAGGTTATTGTCGTGGATGGCGGGAGCCATGACGGCACTCTCGAATTGGCATACTCCCTCGCCGATCGGGTCGTGCAAGCCCGGCGTGGCCGCGCCAGCCAAATGAATGCCGGCGCGGAAATTGCGACCGGCGATATCCTGCTTTTCCTCCACGCCGACACGCGCCTGCCGGAAAATGCCGACGATCTCGTCCGTGAGGGCATTCAGCGTTCAGGCCGCGTCTGGGGACGCTTCGACGTGCGGATCGACGGTAGTAAATTGCTGAATCTCGTCGGCGCGACGATGAACTGGCGCTCGCGCCTGACCGGCATCGCGACCGGCGATCAGGTCTTGTTCGTGACCCGCGAGGCTTTCAATGCCGTCGGCGGATTTCCACCCATTGCGCTGATGGAAGATGTGGCCATCTCGCGCGCACTCAAGCGCATAAGCCGCCCGCTTTGCCTGCGCGCCGCCGTGGTCACGTCGGGACGGCGCTGGCAAGCGCACGGAACGCTCACCACCATTGCGCTGATGTGGCGCCTTCGCTTCGCCTATTTCCTGGGCGCCGATCCGGCAAAGCTCGCGCGCGTCTACGGCTATGGCCCGCACCAACCTTGATCCGGTCGCGGTTGCCGTTCTCGCCAAGGCGCCGATCCCGGGCCTCGCCAAGACGCGGCTCATTCCGGAGATCGGCGCGCATGCCGCAGCCGTATTGCAGGAGCGGCTGACCGAGCGCGCGATTGAAGCAGCGGTGGCGGCCGATACCGGCCCGGCCACGCTCTGGTGCGCGCCGGAAATCGATCACTTTTCATTCCAGAATCTTGCAGCGCGATTGCCGATCACGCTGAAGCGGCAGCCCGACGGCGATCTCGGCGCACGCATGCTGGCGGCGATCGCAGCCGGGAACTGCGCCACAATCGTCATCGGCACCGACTGCCCATCGCTCGACGCCGATCATTTGCGCAAAGCCGCGACGGCGCTTTGCCGAGAAGCCGAGATCGTCATCACGCCGGCGGAAGACGGCGGCTACGTGCTGATCGGCGCCAGACGGCCGCACCCCGATCTGTTCGAGGCCATGCCGTGGGGCACACATCTGGTATTGGCGGAAACGCGCGCACGCCTCGCGGCGCTCCGCCTCCGGGCGCAAGAGTTCGCGCCGCTCTGGGACGTCGACCGGCCAGCCGATCTTGCCCGACTCGAGCGCGAGCACGCGGACATTGCCGTCTAGATGGCGGAAAAGCCGCGAGGCCATTGCACGGCTCAGCCTTCGGGGGCATATGACCTTTTGACACCGGCCGTCGACGATTCGGCCGCCGTCGGCGTTGACAACCGCGGCCGCCGCGCCGCCGCTGGAGGTCGCGTTGGAAGGCACTGAGCTTTTCATCTCATTCCTGGGTGCCGTAGCCCTGCTGTTATGGGGCGTTCGCATGGTGCAGAACGGCATCACGCGCGCGTTCGGGACGGCGGTGCACCGCGCGCTGACGCACTACGTGCGCTCGCCGACAAGCGCCTTTCTTGTCGGCCTCGGATTGACGGGCGTTCTGCAAAGCTCGACGGCAACCGCCTTGTTGCTCGCGTCGTTCGCTGCGCGCGGGCTGATCGCCCTGTCGATCGCGCTCATCATGATGCTCGGCGCCAATGTCGGGACGACGCTGGTGGCGCAGGTGCTGTCGCTGAATGTCACGTGGCTGTGGACGGCTGTGCTGGCCTTCGGCGTGTTCCTTTTCATGGCCGCGCAAGCCGACCGCCCACGCGCCATCGCGCGCATCATCATCGGGCTCGGCCTGATGCTGCTGTCGCTTGCCCATCTCGGCGAAGCGGCGCAGCCGCTGCGCGACTCGGCCACCTTCAAGTCGTTTCTTTCCGGCCTCGGCGGCGATCCGTTTATGGCGTTTCTGGTTGGAACGCTCATCACCTGGCTCATGCACTCGAGCCTTTCGATGGTGTTGCTGGTGATGGCGTTTGCCGGTGCGCACGCAATTCCCGAGCCGCTGGCGCTCGCGCTTGTGCTTGGCGCCAATGTCGGCGGCGCGATCGCGCCGATGACGGGGCTGACCGCCTCGCCGCCGGCGGGCCGGCGCGTCGCGCTCGGCAACCTGCTGATGCGCGCAGTCGCAGCCCTGCCCTTCATATTTCTCGTTCGTCCGTGCGCGGACCTGCTTGCGCTGGTCGAGCCGAACCCCGCCCGCCTGGTCGTGAACTTCCACACGGCTTTCAATCTGATCGCCGCGCTGGCGCTGCTGCCGTTCACGAGCCTGTTCGCGAAAGCGGCCAATGCCATCATGCCCGACCGGCCGGAGCGCGAGGATAAATCCAAGCCGAAATACCTCGACCCGCATGTGCTCGACACCCCATCCGAGGCGCTCGCCTGCGCGCTGCGCGAGACGCTGAACATGGGCGACAAGGTCGCCGACATGCTGCGCGATACGCTGGTGGCGATCGAAAAATCGGACATGAAACTGGTGCGCGACGTGGAGCGCGCCGACAACGCAATCGACGCCATTCACGAGGCGATCAAGCTTTATCTGGTCAAGGCGTCGAAGGCCGAGATGAGCGAAGAGGAAAGCCGCCGCTACATCGAGATTCTGACGTTCACCACCAATCTCGAGCACGTCGGCGACATCATCGACAAGAACCTGATGGAGCTTGCGGCCAAGAAGATCAAGCACAACTACACATTCTCGCCGGAAGGCCTCGAGGACATCCGGCATTTCCACGCGCTGGTGATGGAGAACCTCAAGCTCGCCTTCAATGTGTTCGCGACGCGCGACATTGCGCTGGCGCGCCGGCTGTTTGCGGAAAAGACCACGATGCGTTCGGCGGAAACGGCCGCCGCCGAAAGCCACTACTCCCGCCTGCGCGCCGGCCGCGCCGAATCGATCGAGACCTCCTCCATCCATCTCGACATCATCCGCGACTTGAAGCGCGTGCACGGACACATCACCTCTGTCGCTTACCCGATCCTGGAAGCCGCCGGCGAACTGCGCGACACGCGCCTCGTTGCGCAAGACCATCACGAGCCTCAGGCCGACAAGGCGGTCGCCTCTTAGGGCTATGTTGCTTCACTTTGAGGCGCCGCGAGCAAGGCGCGCCCCCTCTCCCCTGCGGGGTGAGGGGGATCTATGATTCTCGATACGCGGTAACCCCTCACCCGGATCGCGTTCCGCGATCCAACCTCTCCCTATGGGAGAGGTGAAGGGTGCTTGTAGCGATTCAATTCAACACAACGTGCCGTACTGCTCTTTACTGCAGCCGGATCAAAACCAGCCCGCAGACGATCAGCGCCGCCGCGGCCACACGCGCGGCGCGCAGCGGCTCCTTGAGAACCAGCACGGCAATGATCGCCCCGAACAGCACGCTCGTCTCGCGCAGTGCGGCGACGATCGCGATCGGCGCCACGGACATCGCCCACAACGCAATGCCGTAGGACATCACCTGAAATCCGCCGCCGGCAAGACCGCGCAGCGCGTTTTGCCGCATTGCCGTCAACACCGGAGGGCCGCCGCGCACGAGGGCATAGAGCACGACGATAACCGCCATGCCGACGAACAGCCACGTCGCATAAGCGACCGGGTTGTTCGCAAGCCGCACGCCGACGCCGTCAACCACCGAATAAGTGCAGATTGTCACCGCCGTAAAGAGCGCGAATCCCACAGCGCGCTTGTCGATGCGTACAAGATTGCGTCCGCCCCGTATCGACAGCAGCAGGACACCGGTGACCAGCGCGGCTATTCCGGCCCAACCGGCCGCCGCAAGCCGCTCGCCGACGGCGGCCGTCGCCACGCCCGCCGTCATCAGCGGCGCCGCGCCGCGCGCGATCGGGTAGACCTGACCGAGATCGCCGGTGCGGTAGCTCTCGATCAGCGCCGCGAAGTAGACGAGGTGAATGAGCACGGACGCGATCAGGTATGGCCACGCCGCCGCCGCCGGCGTTCCGACGAAGGGCAACAGGATCAGCGCCACCAGGCCGGAACCGAGCGAAATCAGCGCCGTCGTCGCCAGCGGATCGAGGCCGACCTTGATGAGCGCGTTCCAGCCGGCATGGCAGGCGGCGGCGAACAGCACGGCGATGAAGACAATATTCGTCATCAACTGTCATTGCCGGGCTCGACCCGGCAATCCATCTATCTCTTGAGCAGGCGTTTTCTCGAAAGTGGATGGATGCGCGGGTCAAGCCCGCGCATGACCAAGGAAAACGCCGCCCTCACGCCTTCGCCGCCGCGGGCGCCCACAGCTTCGGGCCGGCGCGCTGATACTGCGGTGGACGCGCGACCTCGGCGCGAAGCGCCTTCGCGGCGTGCCAGGCCCAATGCGGATCGTCGAGAAAGGCGCGCGCCATGGAGATCATGTCGGCCTTTCCTTCCGCAACGATCGCCTCGGCCTGCTGAGGCGTGACGATCAGCCCGACCGTCCGCGTGGCAATGCCGGCCTCTTTCCTGACGCGCGCGGCAATGGGTGCGTTGTAGCCGGGATCGGCCGGATTGTGGATGCCGGCGGCGACGCCGCCGGACGAGACGCAGATGAAATCGAGACCGGCGTCCTTCAACGCCTTGGCGATCGCAACCGCATCGTCCGCTGTCAGCCCGCCGTCGCGCCAGTCGCTGCCTGTCATGCGCGCGCCGAGCGGCATCTCCCTTGGCACCACTGACCGCACCGCGCGGGCAACCTCAAGCGGAAAGCGCAGCCGGTTCTCCAATGAGCCGCCGTAGCGGTCGGTGCGCTTGTTGGAGATCGGCGACATGAACCCGTGCATCAGGTAGCCATGCGCCATGTGCAGCTCGATTGAATCGAAGCCAATGCGCAGCGCGCGCTGAGCGGATGCGACAAACGCATCACGCACGCGCGCCATGTCTTCTTCCGTTACCATGCGCGGCGTGTGCCAGTGGTCGCCAAACGGAATGGCCGACGCCGCCATTGTCGGCCATGGATCGGCGCCCGGTTTCAGCGGACCGCCGCCTTCCCATGGTCTTTCCGAAGAGGCCTTGCGGCCGGCATGCGCGAGCTGGATGCCGAACCTGGCCGTGCCCGCGCGTCGGCAGCGGGCAATGACGCGCTGGAGCGCGAGTTCGCTATCGTCGGAATAAAGTCCGAGACAGCCGTGCGTGATCCGGCCGGAGCGCTCGACGGCGGTCGCTTCGACGACCACCAGCGCCGCGCCGGAATTCGCCAGCATACCGAGGTGCATCATGTGCCAGTCCGTGGCGCTGCCGTCGTCGGCGGAGTACTGGCACATGGGCGAGACGACGATACGGTTGGGAAGCTCCAACGCCGCGAGCTTGAGCGGCGAAAACAAGGCGCTGGTCATGGCAAGGCAACTCGTTCGTGAAGGCGGCGAGCGGACGCTCAACGCTGTTGCTGATGTGAAGACGCGATAATGGCATCCGGAGCGCGCACATTAAAGCCCGCAGGGCTATGCGTCTTTTTTCGCTAGGCCGCGGGCGGCACGTCGTCGCCGGATGCCTTCCGCCCTCCGGCCAGTTCGTCCCATCGCATGGTTGCGTGCAAGACATCGCGCACGCGCGACCTGAACTGGGCCTCGGTGTAGTAACGCTGCCAGCGGCCGGTGCGATAAAGCTCCATGAAATAGGTGCGGCGACGCTCCGCCAGATCGCGCCATTTTTGCGCAATCTGATCGAAGCCCCCGCTTTTGCGCTCTGCCGGCATTGAAGACGGTACCGAGCAATCAATCCCCAACGACAAGGGCTCGCAAACAATTGCGATCAATCAGCCGCGCAACTGGTGCAGGCGCTGAGCGGATGCCCCCGTCGATTCCCCCAAGAACCCGCCTAGATTGGCACATCGGGCGATGCCCGGCCAATACCGCGTTACCGCACACCCTAATCGGTTGCGGCGTAACGGGAATTTCCTGCCGCGCCTTGGCTCTGGCCAGGCCGGCGTCAGTGCGTGAGCTTGGGATCGACCTTGAAGGTCGCCTGCGTCTTCTTGCGGATTTCGTCCAGGCTCACGTCGGGCGCGAGTTCGATCAGCGTCATGCCGCCGGCCTTCTTGTCGATGCTGAAGACGCCGAGATCGGTGATGACCATATCGACGACATTCGCGCCGGTGAGCGGCAGATCGCATTTGTGCAGGAGCTTCGGCTGATCCTTGGCGGTGTGCTCCATGATGACGACGACTTTTTTCACGCCGGCGACGAGATCCATCGCGCCGCCCATGCCTTTCACGACCTTGCCGGGGATCATCCAGTTGGCGAGATCGCCGTTCTCCGCCACCTGCATCGCGCCGAGCAACGCGAGATCGATGTGGCCGCCGCGGATCATGCCGAAGGAATCAGCCGATGAAAAAAAGCTCGTGGTCGGCAACTCGGTGACGGTCTGCTTGCCGGCATTGATGAGGTCGGGGTCCTCGTCACCTTCGTAAGGAAAAGGCCCGAAGCCGAGCATGCCGTTCTCGCTTTGCAGCTGCACGGTCATGCCGGCCGGTATGTAGTTGGACACCAGCGTCGGAATGCCGATGCCGAGATTGACGTAGAAGCCATCGCGCAGTTCCTTGGCGGCGCGCTCCGCCATCTGCTCACGAGTCCAGGGCATCAGACGTCCCCTCCGGTTGCAGCCGCAGCGGGTCGCTTGCGCACGGTACGCTGCTCGATGTGCTTGACGGCATTCGGCACGTGGATGATCCGCTGCACGAACACGCCGGGCGTGATGATATGATCCGGATTGATCTCGCCGGGCCGCACGAGGTGCTCGACTTCGGCAACCGTGACCTTGCCCGCAGTCGCCATCATCGGATTGAAGTTCCGCGCCGTCTTCCGGTAGACGAGATTGCCTTCGTGGTCGCCCATCCACGCGTGCACGATGGAGAGGTCCGCCACCAGCCCGCGCTCCATGATGTAGCGCTCGCCGTCGAAGGTGCGCTCCTCCTTGCCTTTGGCAATGTCGGTGCCGACGCCGGTGCGGGTGAAAAAGGCCGGAATGCCGGCGCCGCCCGCGCGGATGCGCTCGGCGAGCGTGCCTTGCGGGTTGAACTCAATCTCGAGCTCGCCGGCGAGGAACTGCTGCGCAAAGAGCTTGTTCTCGCCGACATAGGACGAGATCATTTTCTTGACCTGGTGGGTATCGAGCAAAAGGCCGAGTCCCGCCCCGTCGACGCCCGCGTTATTCGAGACGATCGTCAGATTTTTGACGCCGGACTCGCGAATGGCCTGAATCAGCGTCTCCGGGATGCCGCAGAGGCCGAACCCCCCGGCCATGACCATCATGCCGTCCTTCAGCAGACCGGCCAGCGCTGCCTTTGCGTCGGGATAAAGCTTTTTCATGCAACTCCACCACTCTCCGCCCCTCTCCCATCTATATCGGCCATGGCCGCGCGGCAGGTCAACCCGGCGTTCCTATTGCGGAGGTTTCCCATTATACCTTGCGCCCCCATGCCTCAGGTCCTCATCCTCACCGAAGTCCAGGAGTCCATGCGCGCCCGTTACCGGGCCATGCTGCTGGAGCGCTTTCCGCAGCTGACGATCAACGTCGTCGGCCATCACAGCCAGGTCGATCCTTACATCGCCGAAACGGAAATCCTCCTGTGCTTCTCGCCGCCGATGGCCAACCACGTCGTGCGGGACGCCAGGAAGCTGAAATGGATTCAGGCGCTCGGCACCGGCGTCGACAACATCGTGGACCTGCCCTCCCTCGACAAAGAGGTGCTGGTCACCAACGTGCGCGGCATTCATGGGCCGCCGGTCTCCGAAGCGACAGTCGCCTACATGCTGGCGCTGGCGCGCAAGCTGCCGGATGCCACGCGTGCGCAGGAAAAGCGCGCCTGGACTCGCTGGCCGGCGCAACTGCTGCACGGAAAGACCGTCGGCATTCTCGGCGTCGGCCTGATCGCGGAGGCGCTGGCGCCAATGTGCAAAGCCTTTGGCATGACGGTCGTCGGCATCAGTTCGGCACCGCGGCCGACCGCAGGCTTTGACCGCATGGTCCATCGCGACGACCTCGTGAAAATTGCCGGCGAACTCGACTACCTCGTCGCGCTGACCCCGCTCACCAATGAGACGCGTGGCATCGTGGGTGGCCGCGTTTTCGCCGCCATGAAGCCGACCGCCTATCTCGTCAACGTCGCGCGCGGCGGCGTGGTGGACGAGCCGGCACTGATCGAGGCCCTCAATGCGGGCCGGATCGCCGGCGCCGCGCTCGACGTGTTCTCGCAGGAACCGCTGCCATCCGACAACCCAATCTGGAACGCCAAAAACGCGCTGATCTACTCGCACCTCGGCGGCTATTCGGAAGGCTATGAAGACCGCGCCATGCCGACCATCGCCGGCAACATGGCTCACTATCTTGCGGGCGAGCCGCGAAAAATGATCAATGTCGTCCGCCCGCCCGCCTCCTGGGGAAAGTAGATGCAACTGTCCGAACGCCTGAATGCGCCGATTTCGACTGCCGAGCTTGAGCGGCGCTGGCGCGCGGTGCGCGCCGCCATGGCGAAGGAAAGGATCGACGTTCTGCTGATGCAGAACAACAACGATCACATGGGCGGCTACGTCCGCTATTTCACGGACATGCCGGCGACCAACGGCTACCCGAACACGGTGGTCTTCCCGCGCGACGACGAGATGACCGTTGTCTGCCAGGGCCCGTTCGGCGGCAGCGAGACGACCGCGCAAGGCGACCTGAAATGGCGCGGGGTGAAACAGATCATGACCACGCCAAGCTACGCGTCGGCGCATTACACGAAGGATTACGATCCCGAGCTTGCAGCGAAAGCCCTCGCGCCTTATGCGAAAGCGACAATCGGCTATGTCGGCACGTATCAGATGTCCTATGCGATGCTCGACACCATCAAGCGCGTGTTTCCCGACGCGCGCTTTGTCGACGCTTCCGAGCTGGTCGACCGCATCAAGGTCATCAAGAGCGCCGAGGAAATGGAGCTGGTGAAGCGCGCCGCCCTCATGCAGGACGGCGCCATGCGCGCGGCGTTTGCCGCCGTGAAGCCCGGCATGCGCGACACCGAAGTCGCCGCCGTTGCGCAGCATTACAGCCAGTGCCACGGCAGCGAGAACGGCATCTATCTCTGTGCCTCGATGCCGCTCGGCCAGCCGTCGAAATTTGCCAATCGCCATCTGCAAAACCGCGTCATCCAGAAAGGCGACCAGATCGCGCTGCTGGTCGAGGATAACGGCCCTGGCGGCATGTACACCGAGCTCGGCCGCTCCTGCGTCGTCGGTGCCAGAGTTCCGCAGGCGATGAAGGACGAACTCGATTTCTGCAAGGAAGCGCGCCGCTTCACGCTCGATCTGCTCAAGCCCGGCACGCCGTGCAAGGACATCTGGGACCAGTTCAACGCCTTCATGCGCAGGAACGGCCGGCCGGAAGAGGCGCGGCTCTATTGCCATGGTCAGGGCTACGACCTGGTCGAGCGGCCGCTCATCCGCAGCGACGAGCCGATGGCCATCGAGAAGGACATGAACATCGTCGTGCATCCGACTTATGTCCATAACGGCTATCTGAACTGGCTATGCGATAACTACCTGATCGGCGGCAACGGCCCCGGCGACCGGCTGCACCAGTTTCCGGAAGAGATCGTCGAAGTCGGCTGACCCGCTTCGCAATTCAAATCCCCACCCAAACGGAGAATCCATGTCCAAGACGATGATGGCGGCTGCGCTGGCCGGCTTGCTGGCGCTGACCGGAACGGCCAATGCGGCCGGCTTTCCCGATCACACGATCACGATGGTGATCCCGTTCGCCGCCGGCGGCCCGACCGACGTGCTCGGCCGCGTGATGGCGCAGCGCATGGGCGAAATCCTCGGCCAGACGGTGATCGTTGAGAACATTGGCGGCGCGGGCGGCATGACCGGCTCGAAGCGCGTCGCCGAAATGAAGGCGGACGGCTACACTATGGTGCTCGGCACCGTCGGCACGCATGCGCAGAACCAGACCCTCTACAAGCGTCCCGCCTATAACTCGGTGACCGATTTCACGCCGGTCGGCCTGATCGCCGAGGTGCCGATCGCGCTGATCACGCGCAAGGATCTGCCGGTCAACAACCTCAAGGAATTCGTCGCCTACGCGAAAGCGAACCAGGCGAAGATGCAGTTCGGCTCGGCCGGCGCAGGCTCCGCCACGCATCTCGGCTGCGTCGTGCTCAACACCGCGATGGGCGTCAAGATCGTGCACGTTCCCTACAAAGGCACCGGACCCGCGATGCAGGATTTGATCGGCGGCCGCATCGACTATCTCTGCGAGATCATCAGCACGGCCAAGCCACAGATCGACGGCGGACGCGTGAAGGCAATCGCGATGATGACGAAAGAGCGCTCGTCGGTCGAAAAGAACGTGCCGACCACCAAAGAGCAAGGCCTGGATGTGCAGGCCTATACCTGGAACGCGCTGTTCCTGCCGAAGGGCGCACCGGCCGATGTCGTGAAAAAGCTCAACGACGCCATGGTCAAGGCGATGAACACCGAGACCGTGCACGCCCGGCTCGAAGGACTCGGCGCGCAGCTTGTGTCGAACGAGCGGGCGACGCCGCAATATCTCGGCGAATTCGTGAAGAGCGAAATCGTCAAATGGGCCGTGCCGATCAAGGCGAGCGGCGTGCAGGTGAACTGACGCACTGCAACGGGGGCTTCGGCCCCCGTTTTCTTTTGCTACAAAAGTCCATTGTCATGCCCCGCGAAAGCGGGGCATCCGGCAGACGACTGAAACCTTGTGTTTACTGGATCGCCCGCTTTCGCGGGCGATGACAACCTGGAAGTTTGGCGCATCAATCAGATCGGAATTCGCTCTAAGATTATGTTGGAGGAAGTAGCATGCCCGACATCAAGATGATCAACCCGGATGCGCTCGGTAAGCCGCTCGGCCAATATTCCAACATCGCGCGCGTGAAGGCGTCCGAATTCATGTTCATCGCCGGCCAGGTTTCGGTCGACAAATCCGGCACCATCATCGGGCCGGACGATTTCGATGCGCAATGCGTGCAGACGTTCGCCAACATTGAAACGGCGCTGAAGTCCTGCGGCGCCGGCTGGGCGAACATCGTGCAGTTCACGACCTACCTCGTGCACTCGCAGGACATTCCGGCCTTCATGAAATTCCGCCTGCGTGAATTTCCCCGGATGTTCGGCAGCGGCAGCTATCCGCCGAACACGTTGCTGATGATCGACCGACTGGTGAAGGAGCAGTTGCTCATCGAAGTGCAGGCCGTCGCGGCGGTGTAGGTTATTCGCCCAGCCTCTCAGGTGTCATTGCCGGGCTTGACCCGGCAATCCCGCTTGGGAAGGCACTGCGTTCCTGATCGGGATCACCGGGACAAGCCCGGTGATGACAGTGGGTATGCTGCGCGTGCGCAACACGACATCCATTCGAATTTCAAACAGCCCCTTCGCTAACACTCTGCGCAACAGCCCAAGCATCAGCGCCCGTATTCTTTGCGGCGCCGGGTACGCCGGTGTCCCTTTTTCCGTCCCCGCGAGGGGAATGGAGCGCCGGGAGGCGCCTCGGGACGCTGCGCTACGGCGTCCCTTGAACGAGCCTTGCGATCGGCCCGTTTCACGCGCCTACGGCCGGTCCCGGTTACCCGGGGCGGCCGCTTGCGAGGCGCGCGCGGCCAGTGACGTAGGCCGCTGCGCCTCCCGGCGCTCCACGCGCGGCGCGCGTTGTCGGCGCGCCGCACCCTGCCCTCGCCATCGAGACGTCTCATGATGACGCCCTCAGCCTGAGCAAGACATGTTGATTATATTCCTATCATGGAAACCTGTCAACCGCGGTCTTTCTCGGTCACATAATCGGTGTCATGCCCGGGCTTGACCCGGGGCGTCCATGGTGAGCATCCGCAAATGAAAGAGTTACGTTCAGCCGTGCTTGCTGCGCGGCCTCATGGATTGCCGGGTCAAGCCCGGCAATGACGGCGGAGAGGTTGCGAGGCCCGCGGCTCTCCGCGCCGACGCGAAAGCAAGCCGCTCAGTCGACGAACGCGCCGCTCTTCTTCTCGCGCGCGTATTTGACCAGCGCGAGGAAGCGATAAAGGCCATGCACGAACTTGCCGTAAGGCAGGCTCAGGAACAGGCCGAGCACGACGCCGAGGTGCAGCGCGAGCAGGATCCCCATCGCGCCCGTGTCGCGCAGGATGAGCAGCAGCAGGCCGGTGAGACTCGTCAGGAACAGCATCAGGAGAAACGCCGTATCCATCCCGCGATGCGGACGGTCGGTCAGAATCGGATCGCGCCGGCGCGCGAGGAAAAACAATCCGGCCGGCCCGATCAGCAGCCCGATCCCGCCGACGATGCCGAGCACGACCGGCAGGCTGTAGGGCGGATAAGGCGCCGGCCAGCCGAAGACATAGTGATACAGCGTGCCGACGCAGGTCGCCGCAAAGCAGAAGAGAAAGCCGTAGAAGGTCAGATGGTGATAGATGCGGCGCGCCGGTGACGGCTGGTCGTTTTCGCTGGTGCAGCCGCCGCCCCCGCCGTGCAGATAGGTGAGATGCGCGGTGTCGGCGGTGGCTCTTCCGATCGCCGCCAGCCCCGCGCGGCTGCCGCCATTGATGTCGCGCCAGAACGCGCGCAGGCTCATCGTCAGCGCAACGACGACGTAGAGCGTCACCGCCATGAACAGCGCCGCCATCGCATTGTGCGGCATCAGCGCGTAGAAGTTTCCGGCGTGGCGGTCCCACAGCACCGCGGGATTTTCGAAGGCGACAAAGCCGATGATGAATGCGGCAACGCTCAGGGCCGCCAGCACGGTGACGACAACGCCGTTGCGCTCGAAGGCGCCGGAGAGCGAACGCGGCCACGCATAGGTCCGGTAGCTTTCGTTGCGCAGCTTCGCGAGCGCGGCGGGAACGTTCACGTTGAACTCATGCGGCGGCGAATACTGGCAATCGGTGTAGCAGGCGCCGCACTGGTGGCAGAGATTGGCGAGATAATTGAGATCGCCGTCGCCGAAGAAGCGGCGCATCTCCATCGCCGGAAATACGGCGCACAATCCCTCGCAATAGCGGCAGGCATTGCAGACCGTCATCAGCCGGTCGGCTTCCTGCAGCGCGGCGGAACGCGTTTGATTCATCGAACGGCTACCAATTTTCGCTCGTCCCCGCGAAAGCGGGGACCCAGGAGCTAAAACTCAGGCGCCTGCATATTTGGTTTCTGGATTCCCGCTTGCGCGGGAATGAGCGGCGTATGCCGCGCTCGCGGTACAAACAATCAATTCTGTGCATGCCGCGCCGCTCCCTCCCCCGCGAGACGCCCGAACACGGCACCGATGGTCATGCCGATGCCGGCGAGATAGCCCTTGCCGAGCACGTTGCCGGCCATGATCTCGCCGGCCGCGAACATGTTGCCCGCAGGCTTGCCGTCGGCGAGCAGCATGCGGCTTTCCTCGTTCACGCGCACGCCGAGATAGGTGAAGGTAATGCCCGGGCGGAGCGGATAGCCGTAGAACGGCGGCTTCTCGATTTTGCGCGCCCAGTGCGATTTCGGAATCGCCAGGCCTTCCGTCCGGCAGTCGTCGAGCTGCGTGTGATCGAACGTGCCGGGTTGCACGGCCGCATTGAACTCACTGACGGTCTTTTCCAGCGCCGCCGGATCGAGCTCGAACTTCGCCGCAATCTCGGCAATCGAATTTGCTTGCACCGCGGGAAAGATCGACGGCATGAACTGGCGGATCGACTGATCGTCGATGATCGAAAAGGCGATCTGCCCCGGCTGCTGCGCGACCAGCCGGCCCCAGATCGCGTAGCGCTTCGGCCAGGTGTCCTCGCCCTCATCGTAGAAGCGCTTGCCCTCGCGGTTCACCATGATGCCGAAGATGACGCTGTCGAGCCTTGTCGCGATGCCACCGTCGAACTTCGGCGCGCGCGCGTCGATTGCGACGGCATGGCACTGCGTCGGATCGCCGATCGGCGCCACGCCGCCGTCGAGCAGCATGCGCAGCACGTCACCGCGGTTATAGGGCGTGCCGCGGATAAGGAAGTTGTCGGCCGCCTCGCCCCAGTACTGCTTCAGCCATTCGACGTTGGCTTCGAAGCCGCCGGCCGCGGCCACCAGCGTTCGCCCGCGGATCGAAAGCGTACGGCCCTGGTGCTTCACGGCCGCCGACATGAAATAACCGTTGTCGATCGTGAGGCCCGTCACCGGCGCATCGTAGATCGCGGTGACGCCGAGTTCTTCGGCCTTGCGGTAGAGCATGTTGAGCATGCCGCGCCCGCCGCCAAGGAAGAACGCGTTGGTCTTGCCGAGGCTGAGCGTGCCGCCGAGCGGCGGCTGGAACTTGACGCCCTGCCCGCTCATCCAGCCGATCAGTTCGTTCGAGCGCGCCACCGTCAGCTTCGCCAGCGTCTCGTTGGTCTGCCCGCCGGTGACGCGGTAGAGATCGTCGAGAAACTCCTGCTCCGGATAAGGCCCCGTCATGGTCGGCGCGGTGCCGTCGTGCGAGCAGCGCAGATTGCGCGTGTGCCGCGAATTGCCGCCGCGATAGAACGCCGGCGCGCCTTCGACCACGATCACGCGGCGGCCGGCCCGCGCCGCCGTGATGGCGGCGCAGAGCGCCGCGTTGCCGCCGCCGACGACCACCACGTCGAAGGGTTGCGAAAGATCGACCACTGAAGACCGCCTGTTTCGCCGCGCGAAAGCCCGCGCGCACGATCGCCGCTCTGCTTGCATGTCCGCTTGGCCGCCGTCAATCCGCGCAAGCCGCGAACCTCATTTGACGCGCATGGCGGCCCCGCTTATCTTCGGCTTGGAGCTTTTCCGCTCCGACAGCGAGACGGCATGAGCACGAACGGCGCCGGGACGGCGGGTTTGCCGGAACGATTGGGCGACAAGGTCGCGATCGCGATCGTTGTGATTCTCGCGCTCTTTTTCGCGGCCGGCTACATCGTGCCGCTGTTTTGAGCGCCTGATCCTCCGCACCCCTACTCCGGGACGGAACCGTAGAACGCGCGGGCATCCGCCGTGAACGCCGCGCGCGAGGCCGGATCGAGATAAAGCATGTGGCCGCCGCGGTAGAGTTTGAGCGAGACTCGGCCGGGCGCGCCGATCGGCGGCAGGTGATCGAGCACATAGCGCGAATCGGAATACGGCGTGACCATGTCGCTATAGCCGTGCGCGACCATCAGCTTGAACGACGGATTGAGCGCCAGCAGCTCGCGCAGGTCGTCGCTGGCGCTCACCGAGCTGCGCCCGCCGTGCCAGTCCCATTTGTGCGTGACGTCGGTCGCGAGCAGCTTGTAGGTCATCTCGGTCTTGAAGCCGAGCTCGTTGCGCGCGTAGTCAGCAAATGCGCCGCCGTAGGCGCGGGTGACGCCGTCGAGGATCGGGTCATCGCCGGAGTGCGACGGCGATTCGGGAAAGGCGTCAGGCGTGGCAAAGGTCGCATCGTAGGGACTGACGATCTTGTCACCCTCGCCACGCAAGTGTTTTACATAGAGATCGTGGATGAAGCCGCGTGACCGGGTGACAAGGTCAACCGGCAGTCCCGTCATTTGCGCAACCTTGCCGTAGAAGGCCTTCGCCGCCTCGCCTTGTGGCGCGGGACCGGCAAGCGTGGTCAGGTATTCATGCATCGCGAAATGCTCGGCGGCGGCGAGCGCCTCCGGCGTGAAGGCGTGCCTGCGCTCGAGTTCGGCGGCGGCAAGCGACGGCAACTGCAAGGCCGCGCCGAGCGCGAGCGACTTGTTGCCGAACTGGAACGAGCCTTCCAGCAGCGGCGACAGCATGATGATGCCGTCGATGACGGCGCCCTGATCCTCTTTCGCGGCGCGCGCCACCTTGGCGGCGCGCAGGCCGCCGTAGCTTTCGCCCAGAATGTATTTCGGCGACGCGCTGCGGCCGGCATGGGTGAGATAAAGTGCAATCGTTTTCGCAAGCACCTCGGCGTCGGCGCGCACGCCGAGGAATTCCTTGAGGTCATCCTGCCTGGCGGCGCGGCTCCAGCCGGTGCCGACCGGATCGATCAGCACGAGATCGGTGAAGTCGAGCCAGGTATCGGGATTGTCGCGCAGCTGCGCGTTGGCGGCATTGCGCGCATCCGGCCCGAAGTCGAGCAGCTTCGGCCCGACCAGGCCGAGATGCAGATAGGCGGATGCCGCACCCGGTCCGCCGTTGAACACAAACGTGATGGGCCGGCTCGCCGCCGGCGCACCCTTGAGCACATAGGCGGTGTAGAAGATCGCCGCGGAGCGCTCGCCGCTCTGCTTGTAAAGATCGAGCGTGCCGGCGGTCGCCGTGTAGGCGAGCTTGCGGCCATGCACGGTGATCGCGTGCTCGGTGACCGCGTCCTTTGGCAGCAGGCTGAGTACGCCGCCGCTGTCCGCTTTCTGTCCGTCCGAATGAGCAGCGGAGCGGTGCTGCTGCGCGAGCGCCGGCGCGGCGACGGCAAGAACAACCGATAAAATCGCCGCGCGAAAAAGGTGACTTGCCATATTGAACTCCGGTTATCGACCCCGCGGCCGACGAGTTGACGCCATTCGGATCGTCTATCTAGAGAGGCAATACGGCCTTTTGTGGCGCGATCAGCGCCGCAAGAGCGGACGCCCGTCCTGCATGGCGGGAGCGCGTTACCGCCTTGTTTTCTTTTGCGGTGACACGGCTTAGTGTCGGCCCCGAAAAACGCTCCGTCAGACATTTTCGCATCGCCGAAGGCATCCGCGCCGGGACATGAAAGCCGCGCCGTTCGAGTATTCCCGCCCCTCCGACATCGACGAAGCCTGTGCCCTGCTGGCGGCCGACGACGGCGCGCGCGTGATCGCCGGCGGGCAGACGCTGGTCCCGATGATGGCGATGCGGCTGGCGCGGCCAAGCCGGCTGGTGGACATCGGCCGCATCGCGGCGCTGTCCTATGTTCGCGAGGACACCGACGGCATCGCCATCGGCGCGGCGACGCGGCAATGCGCCGTGGAGCACGACGGACTGGTGGCGCAGCGCTTGCCGCTGCTCGCGAAAGTGATGCCCTGGATCGGGCATGCGGCCACACGGGCGCGCGGAACGATCGGCGGTTCGCTGGCCAACGCCGATCCGGCGGCGGAGCTTGAGCTGATTGCGATTACCCTGGATACAACGCTGACGTACCGGCTCGATGGCAAATCCGTCGATGTGCCGGCGCCGGAATTTTTTGCCGGCGCGATGACCACGGCGTTGCCCGCCGGCGCCTGCCTTGCTTCTGCACGCTTTCCGGTCTGGCGCGAGCAAAAGGTCGGCACCGGCTTTCATGAAGTGAATGCGCGGCGCAGCGATTTCGCCTTTGCGTCGGCCGCGGCACAGATCGCGCTCGATGACGATGGCAACTGCAAACGCATCGCCATCGGCATCGGAGCGGTGACGGAGGCCCCTCTTCGTCTGGCGGAAGTTGAAAAGCAATTGACCGGAACGCGACTTGAAGAGGCGAAGGTGCGGGACGCCGTGCAAGGTGCGCTCGCGGACATTGAGCCGATGTCCGATCTGCACGCGAGTGCCGACTATCGCCGCCGCGTTGCGGTAAAGCTGGCCACGCGCGCGATCGCGAACGCTGCCGCCGACGCCAAGGGAAAGCGCCATGCGCACTGAGCTTATTGTCAACGGCGCAAAGCATGTCGTCGAGGTCGAACCACGCACGACGCTGCTCGATTGCCTGCGCGATCAGCTCAAACTCACTGGCGCGCATGCGGGCTGCGAGCACGGCGTCTGCGGGGCCTGCACGGTGCTGTTCGATGGGGTCGCGGTGCGCTCGTGCCTGATGTTTGCCGTGCAGGCCGACGGCGCGCCGATCACCACCATCGAAGGCATCGCGCCCGGACCGGGCGAGCTGTCGCCGATCCAGGACGCCTTCTGTGAAACGCACGGCATGCAGTGCGGCTATTGCACGCCGGCGATGATTCTCACCGCGCACGCGCTGCTGGCCAACAACCCGGAACCGACGCGCGAAGAAATCGTCGACGCCATCTCCGGCAATATCTGCCGCTGCACCGGCTACGCGCAGATCGTGGAAGCGATCTCGCTCGCCGCCGAGCGCATGCGCGGCGCCAACCGGCCGGTGGAGACGACATGAGCGCCCCGTCGCACTTCCGCTTTGTCTCGACCGACCGCCGCGTGCGCGAGGACCGACGCTTTGTCGCCGGCAAAGGACGCTTCGTCGCCGACGTCGATGTCGCGAACACCAGGCACGTCGCGCTGGTGACCTGCCCGTATGCCGCGGCGCGCATCAAGAGCATCGACAAGACGGCGGCGCTGGCAATGCCCGGCGTGCACTACGTGCTCGACGGCCGCGAACTGGCGGAAGCGACCAACCCGCTTGCGGCCGGGCTCGACACGCCGAACGTGCCGCGCCGGCCGCTCGCGCCCGATGTGGCACGCTATTCCGGCGAATGGGTCGTGGCCGTTGTCGCCGACACGCGGGCGCTCGCCGAGGACGCCGCCGAAGCGGTCGAGATCGACTACGAGCCGCTGCCATTCGTGCTCGATGCCGAGGAGGCGCTCGAAAAGAACGCCCCGCTCGTGCACGAGGCGCACGGCTCGAATGTGCTGCTCGACAAAACCTTCACCTGGGGAGAGGTCGAGAAGGATTTTGCCGAAAGCCCGCACAACCTGTCGCTGCGCGTGAAATGGGCACGCTCTTCGACCGTGCCGGTCGAAACGTTTGGCGTGGTTTCAAGCTGGGACCCCTGGCGCGAGATTCTCGACGTGTGGGCCTCGATCCAGATGCCGCGCTACACCGAGCAGATCGCCGGCGCGTTGAAAATTCCGATGTCATCCGTCCGGCTGCATCACGACGTCGACGTCGGCGGCAGCTATGGCATCAAGCGCGGCATCAAGCACGCGATCCTGACCGGCTATCTCACGCGGCGGCTCGGCTTTCCGGTGCGGCTGATCGAGGACAGGCTCGAAAACATGCGCGGCGGAGACGCGCACGGGCCGGAGCGTCTGTTCGACGTGGAGGTCGCGTTCGACGACAGCGGCATCGTGCGCTCGATGAAGATGCGCGCGCTGGAAAATGTCGGCGCCTATGCGGGCCGCTCGCCGTTCCAGCTCGGCAAGCCGATCGGCTCCATCGTCGGGCCGTACAAGATCAGAAGCGTGCAGTATCGCGCCATGGCCGTGGTCACCAACAAGACGACACAGGAAGCGGTGCGCGGCTTCGGCCAGGGACCGACCAACCTCGCGCTCGAGCGGATGATGGACGAGGTCGCCAATGCGCTTCATCTCGATCCGCTCGAGATGCGCCGCCGCAACCTGATCCGGCACGACGAGTTTCCGTATCGCATTCCGAGCGGCACCGAATACGACAGCGGCGATTACGAGACCGTCATCGCCAAAGTCATTGCCGGCGGCAGATACGACGAACTCAAGAAGGAGCGCGACCGCCTGCGGCGCGAAGGCATGCTCGCCGGCATCGGCATCGCCGCCTGCCTCGAGCCGAGTGGCGGCAACGCCACGTTCGAGGCGCTGATCAATCCGAAGGTGACGACCTCGACCTTCATGGACTCCTGCCGCATCAACGTGGACGGCAGCGGCGCCATCGCCGCCACCATGCACACCACGTCGTCCGGCCAAGGGCACGAGACGCTGGTCGCGACCGTCATTGGCGAGGTCCTGCAAATCGATCCCGACACGATCCGCGTGACACGTCCCGACTCGCTCTCCTCGCTGCCGAGCGGCACGCCGGTCGGCAGCCGCATGGCCATCATGCTCGGCGGCGCGGCGTTCCACGCGGCGCAGAAATTGAAAGCGAAGCTCATCGCCATCGCTGCGCACGACCTCGGCATTCCGGCCGAGCGCGCGGTCTACGAACAGGGCGCGGTGTTCGATCGCGACGCGCCCGCGAAACGGCGCACGATCAAGGAAATCGCGACCATCGCCGATCGCAATTATCACCGCATGCCGGACGGCATGGAGCCGGGCCTGTCGGTCAGCCACGTCATGCAGGTGCCGACCGGCGGCAAGCTGCCGACGCCGGACGGACGCGTGCAGATGTATCCGTGTTTCTCGTTCGAGTTTCACCTGCTGCTGGTCAAGATCGATCCCGATCTCGGCGCGCCGGAGATCGTGCGCTATCGCCTCGGGCACGATTGCGGCACGCAAATCAATCCGAAGATCGTGCGCGGCATGACCATGGGCGGCATTGCGCACGGCATCGGCGCGGCGCTCTACGAGGAGTTCGCCTATAACGACGACGGCCAGCTCATCGCGCAGACGTTCATGGATTACGTGCTGCCCTCCTCGCACGAAGTGCCGGCGGTCGAGATGGTCGATCACGAGACGCCGTCACCGCATACCGTTCTCGGGCAAAAGGGCTCCGGCGAATCCGGCTATCTCGGCGCGCCCGCGGCAATCGCCAACGCCGTCAACGACGCGCTGCGCCCGCTCGGTCTGTCGATGAATACGCTGCCGCTGAAGGCCTCGAAACTCGGCGACCTGATCGCTTCAGTGCGGGGCCAGTAGGAGGACGGTCGTGCAATTACCCTCCATGTCATTCCGAGACGCGAGCGAAAGCGAGCGGGCCCGGAATCCATACGCCGCAGCGCCGGGATTATGGATTCCGGGTTCGCGGCCTTACGGCCGCGCCCCGGAATGACGAACTCGCCAAGGACATAAAATGATCGTCGACGCCCATGCCCACCTGGTGCCGCCTGAACTTCTCGCAGAAATCCGCAAGGAGAAAACGCGCTTTCCGTCCGTGCGGCAGATCGAGAGCGACGGCGGTCTGGCGCTGGCGTTCGCCAATCACAAGCCGACGCGGCCGATCTCGAAGGGGCTGTCGGACATTGCGGCGCGCCTCGCCTGGATGAAGGCGCAAGGCATCGACCGACAGGTGGTCGGCGGGTGGGTCGACATGTTCGGCTACGAATTGCCGGGCGAGGAAGGCCAAGCGTGGAGCCGCCTTGCCAACGACGTGCTGCTCGATACGGCGAAGGCAGCGCCGCAATTTGTGCCGCTCGCGACCGTGCCGTTGCAGGACGGCGCGCGCGCCGCGGCGGTGCTGAAGGATGCCGTGAAAGAGGGCATGCCGGGCGCCATGATCGGCACGTTGCCGCGCGGGGTTGGCAGCACGCTCGACCACGCCGACCTCGATCCATTTTGGGCGGCGGCCGACGAGACCGGCGCGGTCATCCATATTCATCCGAGCTTCGACGCCGGCGACGTGCGCGTGAACGACTTCGGGCTCGCCAACGGCCTCGGCCGCATCACCGACGCCGTGATCGCGGTCGCACGGCTTATCAGCAGCGGGCATGTGACGAGATACGCGAACGCCAAATTCTTCGTGCCGATGGGCGCGGCCGCCCTGCCCTTCGTCATTGGACGGCTCAAGCGCAACGCGGCCATCACCAAGGGCGTGGCCGATCCGGCCGAGGGGCTCGCGCGGCTCTATACCGACACGATCGTGCACGACGCACGCGTCCTGAAATTCGTGATCGACATGATCAGCGCCGACCGCATGATGATGGGCTCCGATATGCCCTTCCCGATCGGCGACATAGAGCCGATGCGCATTGTTGCCGAGGCCGGCCTCAAGCCCGACCAGGCCGCATCCATCAACGGGACATTGGCCAAGGCGCTGTTTGGGATAAAGTAGGCGAAAATGGCTTCGCCCGAACAAGAAGCCAGAAAATGTGGAGGAGAACGATGACACGGCATTCATTCACAAGACGGATGGCCGCGCTTGCTGCGGCGGCGCTGCTCGGCCTCGGCGCAAGCCTGCCGGCCGCGGCGCAAAACCCCGAAAAGCTCACCATCGTCATCTTCAGCTTCCCGTCGCTCGGCGCTTTCATGCCGCCGGTGATCAAGGGCAAGAAGCTCGACACCGCCAACGGCCTCGACATCAATTTCGTCGAGCGCACGCCGACCGCTTACGCCAACGAGTTCAACTCGGGCGAGTTCAAGGTCGGCGGCAGCGGCGCGCTGCTGACCATCGGACTTGCCGATGTGCGCGGCGTGAAGGCGACCTATCTTTTCAACCTGTTCGACTACTGGGGCGCGGTGGTCACCTCGCGGCCCGGCATCAAGTCGCTCAAGGACCTCGAAGGCAAAGAGCTTGCCGCCGCCCGCGCGACGACGAACTACGTGATGTTCGAGTTCTTCGCCAAGAAGCAAGGCGTCGATCTTTCCAAGCTCAAGGTCGTCAACACGGCAACGCCGGGCCTCGTCGGCTATGCCATCGCCGACCGCGCGGACGCCGTCGAATTATGGGAGCCGGCCTATACGCTGCTCAAGGCGCAGAAGCCGTCAGTGCGCATGCTCGACATGAGCATCGACAAAACGTGGAACGCATTTGCCGGCGGGCAGATTCCCTATCTCGGCGTTGCCGCGCACAGCGACTGGGCCGCGGCGCATCCAGACACGGTGAAAAAACTTTACGCGACCTACAAGGCGGCGGGCGATTACATCGCCAAGCATCCGGAGGAATCCGCTGCGCTGATCGCGCCCAAAGCGACGGAGGCGACCCGCGCCGCCGTTGTGTCGCTCATCAAAGCCAATGACCGGCTCGGCATGGGCGTCGTACCGGCCGACAAGATCGCCAAGCAGATCGAAGCCGTGTTCAAGGCGGGCGTCGACGTCGGGTATCTCAAGTCGATGCCGTCGAAAAACGCGATCTACACCAAGCCGATGCAGTGATGCGCGCGCGGCCGATCCGCTATCTGCAAGCTGCCGCCGGGCTCCTGATCCTGGCGGCGGCGTGGGAGATCGCGTCGTTTTTCGTGCCGCATTTCATCTTCCCGCCCGTTCCTGACATCATCGCGCGTACGGTCGAAATCCTCATCACCGGCTCGCTTCTGCTCGACGTCGTGACCACAGCCGCGCGAATCTTCGCGGGCCTGATCGGCGCATTCCTGTGCGGCTGTATCCTGGCGCTGGCGATCGGCCGCTCGCGGGCGATCGAGAACCTGCTCACGCCGGTGCTGACGTTCTTTCAGGGGATTCCTGCCCTCTCCTGGGTCGTGTTCGCCATCATCTGGTTTCACGGCACCGAATTCCGCATTTTCTTCATCATGGTGATGACGACGCTGCCGGCGTTCACCTTCCAGATTCTCGACGCCTTTCGCTCGATGTCGAAGGATTTGCTGGAGATGACGCTGTCGTTCCGGCCGAGCCGCGCGATCCTGTTTCGCTTCCTGATTGTGCCGACCATCGTTCCGGGCATCCTTACCGCTTTCAAAGTCAACCTTGGCAATGCCGCGCGCGTGGTCGTCGTCGCGGAGCTCGTCGGGGCGACCGGCGGCGTCGGTTACGAGCTGTTGCGGCAGCAGCAACTGTTCGACATGGCCGGCGCCATGGCGTGGACGCTGCAGCTTGTGCTGTTCGTGCTGATCTTCCAGCAGATCATCACGCTGATCGAAACGCGCGTGCTGCGCTATCGCGCCGTCGCCGAGCGCGCGATCTAGGTCATGGCGGAGCCGATCATCCGCTTCAAGGACGTGTGCAAGGTGTTCGCGCGGCTGGACGGGCGCGGAAACTTCACCGCTGTCGACAACCTGTCATTCGAGATCGGCAGGGGCGAAATCGTCGCGGTCCTCGGCAAGACCGGCTGCGGCAAATCGACGATGTTCAACATCGTTGCGGGCCTGATTGCGGCGACGTCCGGCGACGTGTCGGTCATCGGCCATGACCCGTTTCGCGAATTTGCGTTTTTCCGCGGCAAGATCGGCATCGTCTTCCAGAACGACCGGCTGATGCCGTGGCGCACCGCGATCGACAATGTCGCGCTGGGCCTCGAGCTCAACAAGA
>DASSRW010000102.1:0-7198 GCA_035701545.1 Pseudolabrys sp. | reverse complement strand
CTTCACTCTTCATGAATGTCCATTCCTTGTCCGACATTCTGACAATGGCTTTGCGGAAGACGGGCGCCATTGCGGAATCGACGAGGCCGCCGACGTGGTCGGGGTGGGCGTGCGTGATGAGAATGTCGGTGACGTCATCGGGCGCTGCGCCGGCCAGCTTGAGGCTATCGCGCAGGACGCCGTGTACCGCTGGACCGTAGCCGGCATCAATGAGGACGAGGTGATCGGGCATTCGAATCAGCAGCGCATCGATGTCGAGGAGGATTCTGTCCGTCGGCGCACCGGCGTCGGCGAGCACCTTTGTGACATCGGATGGCTTGGCGTTCTGCGCAAAGATGGAGCCGTCGTTCGGAACGGAAAGGCCGCCGTCGCGCAACACCGAAATCTCAAATGCACCCAGCCGGAAATCCTTTGCCGCCGGCTCCGTCGCCACCAGCTCCTGAGCGTCTGCACAGAAGGCTGCGCAAACGAAGCCGAACGCCAGAAGCGCGGCCGCGAGGTGTCGCCCTACGCTCATCGCGTAGGGCAACCGATCGAAGGCGGTTCGGATGAACATTGCACAGCAACGCCGGGCGGCGGCTCTCGTTCCCACGCCACCACCGTCACACATCCGGCGGCGGCGACTTCCTCTCCGGCGCGATGGGACTCATCACGCACACCGCAATTCCATCGGGATCTTCGATGATGGCGTAGCGCGCGCCCCAGAACGCGTCCTGCGGCTGCTGCAAGCCGCAATAGCCGGCGCCGGTCATGCCGCGGAACACGTCATCGACGTCGGCGCGCGCGGGCACGCGAAAGCCGACGACGACGCGCCCCCGCAAGTCGCTTCGACCCTTCCAGCCAGCGTTCCAGATTTGAGCGAAGGCGGCCGAGTCGAGATCGAAATGGATCGCGTGGTCCGCTGGCCGAGGGGCAGCGTTGGCGTGATGTGCGCCCGTGGCGGTCCGCCAGACCCCGGCGTCGGCAATCTCCACGCCAAGCCTGCGGTAGAACGCAACCGACGCATCAAGATCGCCGCAAACAAGGTTTATCTGGTCGAGGATTGGTTTGCTCATGGACATTCTTACCCCGCGGTTGCGTCACAACTGTGGACGCCGCATTGGGAGCCGGCCGAGCGGGAGCACTGTCTGGAAGCCTTCCGCCGCATAGGCCTGGAGTAGCTTCCCAGCCGACGCGTCGAGGTTTAATCCATAGGCCTGCGCTGGGCGGAGGCAACGGCAATGACTGAACAGGTATGGCTCGCATCCGGCGTGCGCACGCCCTTTCTCAATGTCGACGGCGGCTTCGCCAAGCGCGACGCGGTGGCGCTGTCGGTGCCGGTGGCGCAGGCGATGGCCGCGCGCGTGAAGGGCAAGATCGACCTCGCGGTGTGGGGCTGGGTGGTGCAGAACCTGAACTATGCCAACCTCGCGCGCGAGATCTGGTTCGACGCCAAGCTCGATCCGCACGTGCCGTCGTTCACCACCGTGATGCAATGCTCGACCGGCATGGTCGGCGTGTTCGAGGCGGCCGGCATGCTCGGCGAGCGCGCGCAGCTTGCGATCGCCGGTGGGGTCGAGAGCATGAGCGGCGCGCAGATCGCGCTCGGCCAGAAACTGTCGGTGTGGCTGCGCCGCGTCGTGCAGGCGCGCAGCTTTTCAAGGCGCATGTCGGCGGTCGGCCAGCTGCGCCTGAAGGACGTGCGGCTCTACATTCCGGAAATCAAGAACCGCGTCACCGGCAAGAGCATGGGCGAGCACACCGAGGACATGGCGAAGAGCTGGGGCATCACGCGGCGTGAGCAGGATGAGCTCGCGCTGCAGAGCCATCAGCGCGTGGTGGCGGCGCAGGACCGCGGATTTTTCGACGACCTGATCGTGCCATTCGACGGCGTTTCCAAAGACCATTTCCCGCGCCGCGATACCTCGCTCGAAAAGCTCGGTCAACTCAAGCCGGCGTTCGACCGCAAGAGCGGGAAGGGGACAATAACGGCGGGTAATTCCTCGCCGCTGACCGACGGTGCCGCCGCGATCTGGGTTGCGACGGAAGAGGGCCTGTCGCGCCTGCCGGCGGAAACGCCGCGCGCGCGGCTGGTCGATTTCGAGCTCGCCGCCGTCGATGTTTTCCGGGAAGGCTTCCTGATGGCGCCGGTGTCCGCCATTCCGCGGCTGCTCGCGCGCAACGGATTGACGTATGACGACATCGCGCTGTGGGAAATCCACGAGGCGTTTTCGGCGCAGGTGGCATGTCATCTGAAAGGCCTCGACGACAAGGCCTTCGTGCGCGAGAAGGCGGGCGTCGAGCACACGTTCGGCGCGTTCCCGCGCGAGCGCATGAATCCGAACGGCGGCAGCGTCGCGCTCGGGCATCCGTTCGCGGCGACCGGCGCGCGCATCCTGAGCCAGGCGCTCAAGGAGCTGGCGGCGATGCCGAAAGGCAGCCGCGCCATCGTCAGCATCTGCGCCGACGGCGGGCTGGGCAGCGTCGCGATGCTGCAAAGTTGAGCGCGCGATGAGCTGGCACACCGGCCGCGAAACGATCGACGGCTTCTCGTTGTTTTATCGCGACTGGCGCCCGCGCGAGGAATTCGGATTGCCGGTGCTGGCGCTGCACGGCTCGCTGACGCAAAGCGGCTCGTGGATCGTGCTCGCGGAAGCGATGCAAACGATCCGCATGCTGTGCCCGGACCAGCGCGGCTTCGGTCTGAGCGAGGACCCCGGCAGCGATGAGTGTGCAGAGTTTGCCTCTGATGCGATTGCGCTGGCGACAAAACTTTTGCCGACGCGTTACGTCGTCATGGGTCATTCGTTCGCCTGCTCGATCGCGCTCGAGGTCGCGCGCACGAACGCGAATGTTGCCGGCGTGGTGTTGGTCGATCCCGTGGTGCCGATGCGCAAGCCGGGTGCGCCGTCCGCGCCACCGCAGATCGCCTATGCCGACAGCTTCGCGACACTTGAGGACGCGATGCACCATTTCCGCAGCACGGAGGAGGGCGCCTGGCCGGACGATACGCTGAAGCGTTTCGCGCAAGATGTGACGCTGCGCGATAGCGAAAAGGGGCCGTGGCGCTTGCCTTATACGCTCGAACGGCTGCGCCGCCTGCGCGTGTTCACGGCTTCGCCCGCGAGCGATTTCAATCTGCTCGCCAAGGCGAAAGACGTGCGCCAGCCGCTGCTCATTTTCCGCGGCGGCGCCAGCAAGCGCTTTCCCGCCGAAGCGGAGCAGCCGTTCATCGCGGCGTTTACATCAAAGCCGAAGCTCGTGGTGTGCCCCGCGAGCGGGCATTTTCCTGCCAACAGCGACACGGACGTTGTCGCTGCCGCGCTCAAGCGGTTTGTGACAAAAATCAGCTGATCGGCGTTACGTTCACGGGCACAGCATCGCAAGGAACCAAGGGCCGCCTTATACGGTTTTCCTTGCGATAAGCCAGTTTGAAACGCTGATTGCATCGGTCTGATATGGAGAAAACGTTTTTTCGGGCAGTCAACGGCGTCCTTCATGCAGTGAGAGCCCCGATCCTTGCCTACATTCTCGTCCGCGCCGTGATCCTGCTGGCGCGCCATCCGCCCGGCCGTCTGCCGCGAACCCCGGCATAGGAGCGCCCGCCCCAACAGCGGTATGATCCGATGCTGTTTCGTGCATCGGGAGGGCCCCCATGAGAATTCTCAGGTTCGCGCTTTGCGCCGTCGTGTTGATGGCGCTGGCCGCGCCGGCGCAGGCGCAAAGCGACCTGGCGCGCGCGTATAAAATTATCGAATCGAAAAAATTCGTCGACCTCACGCACAGCTTTTCGCCTGAGACGCCGGTGTGGTCCGGCTTCGGGCAAGCGAAGTTCACGCCGGCTTACGACCCGAAGACGAAGCGGCCCTACACCATCAAGGAAGACGGTTTCCGCACGACCTATTACGACATGGTCGGGCAATACGGCACGCATGTCGATCCGCCGGCGCATTTCGCCGAGAACGGCATCACCATGGATGAAATTCCGCTCAAGCAGATGATCCTGCCGCTGATCGTGCTCGACGATACGCCTTATCTCGCGAACGACCCCAACCACGCGTTTTCGGTTGCCGATCTGAAACGCTGGGAGAAGAAGCACGGCCGCGTGCCGCGCGGCTCGTTCGTCGCGCTGCGCACCGACATGTACAAGGACTGGAACTCAAATCCCGAGCGCTTCAAGCGGCAGCCGTTCCCGGCCTGGGCGTTCGAGACGATCAAGTTTCTCTACGAGCAGCGCGGCGTCACCGCCACCGGCCACGAAGCGATGGATACCGACACCACCGAGAAGATGGAATCGGAGACCTATATCCTGCGGCACGGCCACTATCAGATCGAAGTGATGGCGAACCTCGACAAGGTGCCGCCGAAAGGCGCACTGATCGTTGTCACCTGGCCGAAGGTGCGCAAAGGCCTCGGCTTTCCCGCGCGCGCGTTTGCGATTTTGCCGTAGGGTGGGCGAAGGTAGCGCCGCGCCCACCGGCTGCCGGTGGGCTTCGCAAGCGCGAAGCCCACCCTACTAGCGAAATCCCGCCGCGATCGAGACGATGCGGCCGTCGAGACCGTTGAAGCCGTGATGCGCGCGCGCCTCGCAGGGATTGCCGAAGCTCGTGCCGCCATCGACCCATACGACCCGCGCCTTGCCGTGCGCCCAGCGGATGAACGGCTCGACGCCCGCCGGCGCGGTGAACCGGCAGCCATCCTGGCGATGCTCGATGACGAGCGTGCGCGGCAACTTTGCCGGCGAGCCGAGAATGTTGACGACGTTCTGCGAGCTGCCGGAGTCATTGGAGAGAAAGCCGGAGGTAAGCACCAGCGCATCCGGCCGCGCGCCGGCCGCGATCCCCTGCGCCGCGCGCAACGTGCCGCGGCTCGTTCCGATCACCGTCACCGGCGACTTGATCTTGCGCATGTAATTGACCGCAGCGGCAAGATCGACGCCGGCATCGACGACGAGCACCGCGAGACCGTGTGCTTCGTAGGCCTTGCGCGTGCGCACGAGCTGATTGCCCTTGAGCCGCGTGATGACGCCCCCGGGAGCCGCGCCGATGTAGCCGTCGCCGCCCGCCATCAGGATGACGCTGGCGCGCGGCGCGGCCGGCTTCAGCAACACGGCGCTCGAGGCGCCGATCATCACCGTTTCGTCGGCGCGGGCAACGCCCGCCATGAGCAGAAGGAATAAAAGTACAGCGCGCGCAGTCATCGGCATGAAACGTTCCCCCGTTGCGGCAGATGGTAGATTGCCGCGCGGCGGCAGGAAAGGCGGCTCGCTACCTTTTCGCGCGCAAAGCGTTGTATGGATGAGCCGCATGACCGAACACGCCGATACCGCCCACACCAATCGCCTCGCGCAGGCGACAAGCCCTTACCTGCTCCAGCACAGGCACAATCCCGTGGACTGGTGGCAGTGGGGGCCGGACGCGCTCGCCGAAGCCAAACGCTCGAACCGGCCGATCCTGCTCTCGGTCGGCTACGCCGCCTGCCACTGGTGTCACGTGATGGCGCACGAGTCGTTCGAGGATGAGGCGACCGCGCGCGTGATGAACGAGCTTTACGTCAACATCAAAGTCGACCGCGAGGAGCGGCCGGACATCGACCAGATCTACATGAACGCGCTGCACCTGCTGGGCGAGCAGGGCGGCTGGCCGCTGACCAGGTTCCTGACGCCCGCGGGCGAGCCGTTCTGGGGCGGCACGTATTTTCCGAAGGAGTCGCGCTTCGGCCGGCCGGCGTTCACCGATGTGCTGCGGGAAGTCTCCCGCATCTTTCGCGACGAGCCAGGCAAGATCGAGCAAAACCGGGCGGCGCTGCTGGCGCGCCTGGCGTCGCGCGCGCGGCCCGCCGGCAAGGTTACGATCGGCATCAAGGAGCTCGACGCCGCTGCGCGCCAGATCGGCAACATGTTCGATCCCGTCAACGGCGGCTTCCGCGGCGCGCCGAAATTTCCGCAGCCGATGATGCTGGAGATGCTCTGGCGCGCGGGGTTGCGCTCCGATCCGGCCGTCATCCTGAGGCGCGAGGGCGAAGCCCGAGCCTCGAAGGAGACGGCCGGCCTGATGAACGGGCCGTCATCCTTCGAGGGCGGTCTGCGACCGCCACCTCAGGATGACGGACGCAACGCTGCGGCTTTTTTCGACACCGTCGAGCATACGCTCGAGCGCATGTGCGAGGGCGGCATCTACGATCATCTCGGCGGCGGATTTTCGCGCTACTCCGTCGACGAGCGCTGGCTGGTGCCGCACTTCGAGAAGATGCTCTACGACAATGCGCAGCTGCTTGAATTGCTGGCGCTCGCCTGTGCGCGCAGCGGCGAGCCGCTGTTCAGGCAGCGCGCGCAGGAGACGGTCGGCTGGCTCAAGCGCGAGATGCTGACGGGAGAGGGCGCCTTTGCCGCTTCGCTCGATGCGGATTCGGAAGGCGAGGAGGGGAAATTTTACGTCTGGTCGAAAGCAGAGATCGAGACGTTGCTCGGCAAGGAGGATGCCGAGTTTTTCGCGCATCATTACGACGTGATCGACGCCGGCAATTTCGAAGAGCACAACATCCTGAACCGGCTCGCGCGGCGCGAGCGCAACGAAGGCGACGAAGCGCGGCTTGCGGGCATGCGCGAGAAACTTTTAGCCGCGCGCAGCAAGCGCGTGCGGCCCGGGCTCGACGACAAGGTGCTCGCCGACTGGAACGGGCTGATGATCGCCGCACTCGTCAACGCGGGCGTCATGCTGGACGAGCCGGAATGGGTTGCGATGGCGGCGCAGGCGTTCGACTTCATCGCGCGCGCGATGACGCGGGACGGCGCGCTCGGCCACTCCTGGCGGGCGGGCCAGCTGCTGGTGCCGGGGCTCGCTTCGGATTACGCCGCGATGATCCGCTCCGCGCTCGCGCTCTACGAGGCGAGCGGAACGCGCGGCTACCTCGACTGGGCGCTGAGCTGGCAGCAGCTTCTCGATCGCCACTACGCCAATGCCGAGAACGGCGGTTATTATCTCACCTCCGAACAGGCGGCCGACCTGCTGGTGCGCCCGCATTCGACCGCGGACGACGCCACGCCGAACGCCAATTCGCTCGCGGCGAAAAATCTGCTGCGGCTGGCCGTGTTCACGGGAGAGGACGAATGGCGCGCCAAAGCCGACCGCCTGATCGAGGGCGTGCTGTCGGCGGCCGCCGACAATCTGTTCACGCATGTCGGGCTGCTCAATGCGCTCGACCTGCGCCTGCGCGCGGC
>DASSRW010000101.1:0-14059 GCA_035701545.1 Pseudolabrys sp. | reverse complement strand
AGTAGCTGGAAATCAAAACATATTACGTCGTGTGACGGACCCGCCGCAGTTTCCAGGACTCTTTTCAAACCTTCGGCTTCTTCCGGGATTTGCTGTTCTTGCCGAGCGATTTGACCTCGCGCAAGCGCTTCGCCCAACCTTCCTTAACCGTCTGCGGCGTGCGGGCGATCGCGAGAGCACCGGCGGGCACATCCTTGGTGACCACGGTGCCAGTACCGACATAGGCGCCATCGCCGACTTTGATTGGCGCGACCAGCGCCGAATTCGAACCGATGAAGGCGCCCTTGCCGATATCGGTTTTGTGCTTCGCCACGCCGTCGTAGTTGCAGGTGATCGTGCCGGCGCCGACATTGGCGCCCGCTCCGACGCGCGCATCGCCGATGTAGGTCAGGTGGTTCGCCTTTGCGCCCTCTTCGATGGTCGCGGCCTTCACCTCGACGAAGTTGCCGATATGGACGTCCTGCCCAAGATCGGCCCCCGGCCGCAGCCGTGCGTAGGGGCCGACGCGCGCACCCTTGCCGACATGCGCTCCTTCGAGGTGCGAAAACGAACGAATAACCGCCCCATCCTCCACCACCACGCCGGGCCCGAACACAACGTACGGCTCGATGATAACATCCGCGCCTAACCTCGTGTCCGCCGACAAAAAAACGGTTTCCGGCGCGGTCAGTGTAGCGCCCGCCTCCATGGCCGCCGAACGAAGGCGGTGCTGCAAGGCTGCTTCCGCTTCCGCGAGTTGCGCTTTGGTGTTGATGCCGCGCACGTCGTCCTCCTCGGCTTCGACCGCGATCGCCTTCAAGCCCATCTCGCGGGCGATGGCAACCGCGTCGGTCAGATAGAACTCCCGCTTCACGTTAGCGTCGCCGATGCGCTCGAGGATCGCGAGCGCCTTGTCGCCCGCAAGCGCCATGAGCCCGCCATTGCACAGACGAATGCGGCGCTCTTCGGGCGTTGCGTCGTTTTCCTCGCGTATTGCTGCAAGTTCGCCATTTGCGACCACAAGACGGCCGTAGCCTCTTGGATCAGCCGGCGTGAAACCAAGGACCACGACGGATGCGCCCGCCGCCAAGGCTGCGCGCAAGCCCGCAAGTGTACTCGGCCGGATCAGGGGCGTGTCGCCAAAGATGACGAGAACATCATCGAGGCCACGTCCTATCGCAGACTTTGCGGCAAGCACGGCGTGCGCCGTTCCACGGCGCTCACGCTGCTCGAAGATGCGCGCGTCCGGGACAATCCGCTGCGCCTCTTCCGCCACTTGCCCCTGTTGCGCCGCCGTCACGACGGCAATCTCCCGCGCGCCTGCGCGCGCCGTCGCGTCCAGCACATGCGCAAGCAGCGAATGCCCCGCGATGGCGTGCAGCACCTTGGGCACGCGCGACTTCATGCGCGTGCCGTCGCCGGCGGCAAGCACGATCGCGAGGCACGTGCGCTGGTTCCCAGGTTTCGGCATTCGACCGAGGTCAGAATGCCTAGATTCTGCTAATGTTTTCAATGAGCTGATTCGCTGCCGGAATTGCCGTGGCCGAGACCTATTCCCTGCCTGAAAAAAACAAACAACCACCCGCTCGCAAACGCGCCGCACGCCCGGCCGTTCGCTGGGGCATCGCCGCCCTGATCGCCGTCTCGGCTGCCGCCTTGACCGCACAGACCAGGCCCGGCGCAGCGCGGCTGGAGATCGCGCTCGCCGGCGCGCGCGAGCCGAGCCGTCTGTTTGCGCAAGCCGCATCCTCCTCTGTCCCGGCAAACCGCCTTGAGCTCGTGCGGCTTTCGGCTGCCGTGCGGGAGTTGTCCGCCGATCGCGACCGGCTGAAGGCGCGCCTTGCGAGCCTCGAGCGCGCGCTTGACGACACCACCGGAACGATAACGCGGCAGGTCAAGGAAGTCGCCGTCGTCGCGGAGGCCGCAGCGAAAAAGCAGGCGGCGACATCGGCCGTCCCGGCTGCCAATTCGCCGACGATGCGGGCTGCCGCGCCCGTCCGTCAGCCCGATATCATCTCGATGCCTCTGATTGCGGTGCCAAGTTTCAGTCTCAAACCCTCGCCCCCGTACGGACCTACATTGGCGCAGTGGTCGAACCAATTCGTCCTGGCGCCGCACCCCGCCGCGTCGGCGCACGTGGCCAGTCTGGTGGCACACAACGTGGCCAAATCGGAAGACGTGGCACCAGCAAAAGAATTTGCCGCTGATGTCGGCGGCAGCGCTACGGTCGCGGCGCTGTGGGAGCAATGGGTTGCCATAAAGGCGAGCTACGGTCCGCTCCTGACCGGATTGGAGCCGCGTTATCGCAGGCATGGGCATGAGGCCGGACCGCTCAAATACCGGTTGCTTGTCGGCCCGTTTGCCGACGGGCCTTCGGCCAACCGGCTGTGCAGCATTCTTGCGACGGTGCACGTCGACTGCCACGCCACAACCTTCGACGGCGCGCATCTGGCCGCGCAATAGCGGCGGATTGCCGTCCAGGCCCGCATCCCGCATAGTGCGCCGAACGCAGGCGCTTTCGTCATGAAGCTCTTTCTGCCAGGCGTGCGCGCAATGAACTGGCTGCTCATCGTCGGTTTCAGCTCGCTCGGCTACGCGCTTTACCTTCGCTACATGGGCATCGAGCAATCCGGAGTAGGCCTCGCCTGCGCCGCCGGGCTGGACACCTGGCTCTGCCTCACGCGCAAGATCGCCGTGGCGCTTTATATGCATTCGGTGTTCGGCGGCGTCGCTCTTGCCCTCGCCGTGCTCAATTTCATCCGGCCTTCCTTGATTCTGTTCGCGGCGGCGCTGGCGGTGAGCGCGCTCGGGCTCGTGCTTTACAATGCCGGTCTTTCCGGCCTCGCCGTGGGCGTGCTTGTTCTCAGCCTTGCGCGCCGCGCACCCGAACCAGAGTGAGCGCAAGCGCCGCCAAGCCCACGCAAAACCAGAGCGATTGCCAATTGGCGAAGCCTTCGTTCGGCACAATGTAAACAATCGAAAGAGCCAGCACTCCCGCTGCCGCGATCTCGGCCGCGCCGCGCGCGCCTTTACGTCCTGCGGTCGTGAGCGCGAGCAAGACAACCGGCAGGGCCGCCGCCGCCAGCGGCGCGAACGGAAAGTCCTTGTAGCGGGGATCGAAGACAAGTCCGAGCGCTGACTGGACCGCCATAACGGTCAGCGCCATGACAATTGCGCCAGCCAACCGCGCCAGCGGATCGCCGATGCGCATCGGCGCCGGGCCGACGACTTCGGAAAAGCGCGGAATGGCGACTCCGGCCGTGAGTGCCGCGGCCATTATCGGCGGCGCAACCGCAGCCAAAGACGCAAAAGCAACCGAACGAACCCATCCGCCGATCGCGTAGCTTTCCAGCGGCACGTTTGCGGCCGTCCAGCCGATCATGATCCCGCCGGCGATCGCTATCGCCGTTACGGTGGCCCACACGCGCAGCGGCGGCTCGCGTCCGCGCCGCGCCGCAAGCGCCGCGCTGAAAATGACGAATGAGAACAGCACGCCGCCGGCAGCCTGCCAGATCCAATAGGGGTGGTTCGACACCGCCGCGCCCCATTCAAATTTCCGGTGGCGAGAATAGGCGTCGAACAGACCCCAATGGCCGCCGACGGTCCCCTCAAGCGCGCGCTTCCATGGCTGATCGAACGCCTCGATGACATTGACGCGAACGCTCTCGCGCCGGGCGTAGGCCAGCACGTCCTGGATCACACGCGCCTGATTGGCCGGCGACGGCAGCGCGCCCTCGCGCATCCGCCCGGCGCTCGGCCAGCCGACCTCGCCGATGAGAACGTCCTTGCCGGGAAATGCATCCGCGACCTTGCGCCGGATCGCCGCGACATGCGCCGCCGCCTCGCCGGCCGCGATCGGAAAGTCCTCCCAATAGGGCAGAATGTGGATCGTCACGAAATCGACCGCGGCCGCGAGCGGCTCGTTGCGCAGCCAGAACTCCCAAACGTCGGCATAGGTTACAGGCACGTGCACGCGCGCCTTGACGGCGCGGATTGTGCTCGCGAGGTCGGCCGCCGACATCTCGCCACGCAAAAGCACCTCATTGCCGACAACGACCGCTTGGACGACATCCGGATAGCGATTGGCGAGATCGACCCCGGTTTCGATTTCGAGCCGGTTCTTCTCCGGCGTGCCGGACAGCCAGATGCCCAGAATGACCTTGAGCCCATGTTCTCTGGCGATCTCCGGCACCTGGTCGAGGCCGAGTTCGACCGAGTACGTGCGCACGCATCCGGTCAGCTTCGCAAGCAAGGCGAAGTCCTCTCCGATTTGCGCAGACGAGACATGCGTCGCCGGATCGAAGGGCGTCTGGTTTGGCCGAAATGGCGCGTATGAAACGCAATAGAGCTTGTCGCCCGGCGCGAGCGGAGCGTTCGGCATGGTTACCGGCGCGCCGAGCCAGGCCCAGGTGGCGGCGATAACAGCGGACGACAGCACGAAAAGTGCGAGCGCCTTGCCCATTGAATCTCTGCAAACACAATTAACGTGGCGGTCTCGACTTATCGCAGGTTCGCGCTTACTGCCAAGGCTCGCATCTTAAGCAATCGGCGCGGTGTCGCTGGACAAGCTTTCCGAATTAGGGCGAAAGTCTCCCGCACCACCGCTCGCTTCACGCCGCAAAACAGACCTATTCCGGCGGCAAAGGGGCAAGGCAATACTGGGATTGCCAACAAAGACAAGAACGCAATGCCGTTGATCTTCTTCCGCCGGATCGTCACCGCGCTTGCCGCGGCGGTTCTCATCGTCGGCAGCGCGCCCGCCGTCTTGGCGCAAAGCGGCGACGGAAAGCCTCAGGACCAGAAAAAGCCGACCGCGGCCGACGCCGCGGCAGCGAAAGAGCGGGAGAAGCGTGCTGCAGAAATTACAGAGGCCAGAAAGTTAATTAACGGGCCCGCCGGCAACCCCGAATGCGTGTGGCTCGGCCGGCGGGTGGTCGGGCTTCTCTGGCGCGACGACCTCGACACCGCCTTCCGCCACCTCGATCTGTACGATCGGTTTGGATGCCCGGCCAACCACATCCAGGCGACCTTCCGCTGCGTCATCCTGCAAGGCGACATCGACCCGAAGGCGCCGGAAAGCCTCAACAGCCGCGTTCACGCCTGCTGGCTGAATCCGGGTCTCGCCCCTACCCCGGCCGCGGCACCTGCGCCGGCGAACGGAACCAGCGCGCATTGACCGGCGTTAAGGCTTCCGGGAGCAGCCAAGTTATTTTTTCCTATCCGCTGTGCATTGCCTAGGATTTGCCATGTCCTGTTCCTACCTATCGGTACGCCTAAAGCCGTCGTCCGCGGTTTTGCCAGCCACGCAAAACGGGTCACGGCCGAGCCCAGGGGACGGGCTCAAGGACCTGCTCTTTCGCCCCATTTGGTTTTGAGCGAATGCGCTCCGTCGCTGCCGTGATCGCCCTCGTGGCGTGCGTGCATGCCGGGTTGTGGGCACTGCTGCGTGACCAGGGCAGTGCGCCCGATGTCGGCAACCAGTTGGCAAGCGTTTCCTACGCGCCCTTTGCCAATATTTCCGATCCCGAAGCCCAAAAGGCGCAAGCTGACCAGATTCGCGCCGACCTGAAGGCGATCGCGCCAATCACGCGCGCGATCCGCACCTACTCGGCAACGGGCGGCGCGGAGCTCGTGCCCGGCATCGCGGCCGACTACGGCCTGAAGGTGAGCGTCGGCGCCTGGCTGGACAAGAACAAGGAGCGCAACGAGCGCGAAATCCGGTCGGCGCTTGAGCTTGCGCATAAGCATAGCAACGTCAACGGCATCTATGTCGGCAACGAAACGATCTTCCGTGGCGAGCTCGATACCAAGCAGCTCATCAAGATCATTCAGCGTGTGAAGCACTCAAGCCCCGTGCCGGTCACAACGGGCGAAATCTGGCACGTGTGGATCGAACATCCCGAACTGGTGTCGGCTGTCGATTTCATCGCCGCGCACATTCTGCCTTACTGGGAAGGCCTGACGGCCGAGCAGACGGTCGATCAGGCCATCATGATTTACGACAAGCTGCGGCAGGCTTACCCCGGCAAGCGCATCGTCATTGCCGAGTTCGGCTGGCCGAGCGCGGGATACAATTACAAGAACGCCGACCCGGGTCGAATCAAGGAAGCGGAGGTGTTGCGCAATTTCGTGGCGCGCGCTGACTTCTACGGCATCGACTACAACATTATCGAGGCGATCGATCAGCCCTGGAAGACGTTCGAAGGCGGCGTCGGCCCTTACTGGGGCCTGCTCGACGCATCGCGTCAGCCGAAGTTCAGCTGGACGGGGCCGATCTACAATCCCGACCACTGGAAGCTCGCCGGCATCGCGCTGCTGATCGGCCTCCTGCTTTCGCTTCCGGTGCTAGCCATCAATCCGGTCAGCACGATGCAATCCGTGGTGCTTGTCGGCGCCGCCAATGTGGTCGGCGCATGGTTTGCTGGGCTGTTCGGCTACTGGAACGGGCACTATTTCGTGCCCGGGGCCGCGTTCGCACTCGGATTGGGCACCGTGTTGCTCATTCCGCTGATTGTCATCGCGCTGGCGCGCGTCGAGGAAATCGCCGCGATTGTCTTCGGGCGCAAGCCGCTGCGGCTCATCAACGCGCCGCCGCTCGTACCTGAGGCCTACACGCCGAAGGTCTCAATTCACGTTCCGGCCTATCGCGAGCCGCCGGAGATGCTCAAGCAGACGCTCGACGCCGTCGCCAAGCTCAACTATCCGAACTTCGAATGTGTTGTGGTCATCAACAACACACCGGAGGCGGAGCTGTGGCAGCCGATCGAAGAACACTGCCGCGCGCTTGGCGAGCGCTTCAAATTCGTTAATGCGGAGAAACTCGCGGGCTACAAGGCCGGCGCGCTGCGGCTCGCGCTGGCGCATACGGCGGCGGATGCCGAAATCATCGGCGTCATCGACGCCGACTATGTGGTGCATTCCGACTGGCTCAAGGAGCTCGCGCCGCTGTTCGCCAATCCGGACGTGGGCTTGATCCAGGCGCCGCAGGACCACCGCGACGGCGCCCGCAGCGTCATGCATCACGCGATGAACGGCGAATACGCCGGCTTCTTTGACATCGGCATGGTGCAGCGCAACGAGTACAACGCCATCATCGTGCACGGAACGATGTGTCTCATCCGGCGGGCGGCGCTGGAAGCCGCCGGCGGCTGGTCGAGCGACACCATCTGCGAGGATACCGATCTCGGCCTTTCAATTCTCGAGCTCGGCTGGCAGGCGCACTACACCAACAAGCGTTACGGCCACGGCCTCCTGCCCGACAACTTCGAGGCCTACAAGAAACAGCGCCACCGCTGGGCCTACGGCGGATTCCAGATCGTCAAGAAGCACTGGCGACGCTTCCTGCCGGGCGGCAGCCGGTTGACCGGCGACCAGAAGCGCGAATTCGCGCTCGGATGGCTGAACTGGCTCGGCGCCGAGAGCATCGGCGTGGTGGTCGCGATCCTCAACATCGTGTGGGTGCCGGTCATTGCGTTCGTCGGAATCGCGGTGCCGGACAAGGTGCTGACCATCCCGATTGTCGCAAGCTTCCTCGTGTCGGTGGTGCACTTCGTCACGCTCTATCGCATCCGGGTGACGCCGCGCACGAGCGATTTGCTCGGCTCCGTGTTCGCGGCGATGTCGGTGCAATGGACGGTCGCCCGCGCCGTGAGCTTCGGCCTGATCAAGGATCACCTCCCCTTCGTTCGCACGGCCAAAGGAGGCATGAAGCGATCCTCCGACTTTAACGCGTTCTGGGAAGCCGTGCTCGCCGGTCTGCTGCTGCTGGGCGCCCTTGTGACCTACGCCACGAATTACAAGGAAGTGCGCGAGGTTTATATTTTCGCCGGCGTGCTCGTGATCCAGAGCATTCCGTTCCTGGCGGCAGTCGGCCTGGCCATCATCGAACGCACCTTGCTCAACGAGTTCGCCACCTGGCATGCACTCGAGGCCAAGGTGATGGAATTGCTGCCGCGCCGTCCGGCGATCTTCCGGCATGCGACGACATCGGCGGCGCCGGATCAGCGTGAGCTGACGCATTAAAGCGTGATCAGATCAGTTTGAAGCGGCGGCCGGCGGCACCGCGCGCTCCCTCTCCCGTTGGGGGGAGGGCTGGGGTGAGCGGGACAAAGCCTCTCGACAAGACCACAACCCCTCACCCGACGCGCTTCGCGCGTCGACCTCTCCCTATGGGAGAGGTGAAAACAGCCGCCGCGGAATATCACGCCGCGAGCGCGGTCTCGACCAGCTTCACCCAGTAAGACGTGCCATATGGAATCACGTCATCGTTGAAGTTGTACGCCGGATGATGAAGCCCGGCGCTGTCGCCGTTGCCGACGAAAATAAACGCGCCCGGACGCGCGTTGAGCATGAAGGAAAAGTCCTCCGCGCCCATGACCGGCGCGAGCGACGTGTTCACCTTGTCGTCGCCGGCGATCTGCGCCGCGATGGAGGCCGCGAAGTCGGTCTGGTCCGGGTGGTTCTTCAGCACCGGGTAGCCACGGCGATAGCTGAGCCTCGCCTTGCCGCCCAGCAACGCCGCCGTGCCTTCGACGACCTCGTGCATCCGCCGCTCAACCATATCCTGCACCTGCGGTACGAGGCTGCGCGCGGTGCCGCGCAGTTGCGCGGTCTGCGGGATGACATTGTCGGTCGAACCGGCGTGGAACATGCAGACGGAAATCACCGCCGATTCGAGCGGATCGACATTGCGCGACACGATCGTCTGCAATTGGCTGACGATCTGCGCGCCGATCAGCACGCTGTCGGTCGAGATGTGCGGGCGCGCGGCATGGCCGCCTTTTCCCTCGATCTCGATGGTGAAGTGATCGGCGGCCGCCATGATTGCGCCCGGGCGCAATCCGAAGGTGCCGAGCGGCATGCCGGGATAGTTGTGCATGCCGTAGACTTCCTGGATGCCGAAGCGGTCCATCATGCCGTCGTCGACCATCGCCTTGCCGCCGGCGCCGCCTTCCTCCGCGGGCTGAAAGATCACGATGGCCGTGCCGGAAAAGTTCCGCGTCTCGGCGAGATACCGGGCGGCGCCCAGCAACATGGCGGTATGGCCGTCATGGCCGCAGGCGTGCATCTTGCCGGGCACGGTCGACTTGTACGGAAGGTTGGTTTCTTCCTCGATCGGCAGGGCGTCCATGTCCGCTCGCAGGCCGATCACCTTTTTGGAATCGCCGCCCTTGCGGCCCCTGATGACACCGACGACGCCGGTGCGGCCGATCCCGGGCACCACCTCGTCGCAGCCGAACGCCTTGAGCTTCTCCGCCACGGCCGCCGCGGTCCGCTGCACGTCGTAGAGAATTTCCGGGTGGGCGTGCAGGTCGTGCCGCCATTCGGTGATGTCCTTGTGCAGGTCGGCGATACGGTTGACGATGGGCATTGGGGCTCCTGGTGGCGTCCGGTCGGCGGAAAGCGGCAGTGTAGCAAATATTGCCGGCACGCGTTCAAGCCACCCCTCCGGGCGGCTATTGACCGCGCGGGAGAGCCCCCCTACACAGCGGCACAGCGCACGATCCGAATGATCTCGTCGGATAAACCGTTGCGCCGGTGACGAGCGCGTAGCTCAGGCGGTAGAGCAACTGACTTTTAATCAGTAGGTCCAGGGTTCGAGTCCCTGCGCGCTCACCACACTCGGCCGGACGGTTCGCCGCGCTTCAAACGCAAAAGCACGTCGCCACGTTTCCGCCGCATGCCTGCCGGCAACACGCCTTGGAACATAAATCCGGCTCGTTGCATTGCCGTTCTGCCGATGGGACAGGCGTGATGACAAAAAGCAGAATGAAACTTCGCTATCCGGTTGCCGCTGTGCTGACGCTGGTATTGCTCTGCGCGCCAGCGACCGCGCAGCCGGAAGCGATGTCGCAGGAGGACATGCAGGCGGCGCAGCAAGTCTGTCAGAATGACGTCTTCGCTTTATGCCAGGACAGCGTTCCCGATCAGACCCGCATCACCGCCTGCTTGCGCAGGCATTTCCGCGAAGTGAGCGCGCCGTGCCGCGATTTCATGGCGCACTACGGCAAGCATCGCCGGCACCATCGCCGACATGAATCGTGACGTGTTGAAGCTGGTTATCTGCCCTTCAGGCCTCAGCGCACCTGCCCCTGAACGTCGATGCTGCCGCCAACCTTAATGCACGCATTCGTATTCGGCACCCTGACAAAACCGGGGCCATATTCGGCGCATGGCACGCGCTTGCTGCTCTTGACCGGAGTTTCCGGCGCCTGGGCCTTTTCGGATTTGTGACGTGGCTGCTGCGCCAGTGCGCTCCAGGGCACGAACACTATGAACAGCGCCGCCGCCAGGATTTTCATCATCCGCACCGCCCTCGTCAAAACCCGCAATGACCCATTCACGGCGGTTACGCGGGCAAATTAAGCTTGATCCTTAAGGTTGAACAGCCGTTGCGCTTGCAGCCGGCATCACACGGCATGATGTTTCCGGGGAACAGTCACCCGGAAAAGGTGCAGCGATGATCGAGCGACGCAGGGATCCGCGAACTCGCGCCTATCTAGGCGGGACCATTGCATTCAATGGACGGCGTTCGACAGCCGATTGCCTGATCCGCAACACTTCGAAATCGGGAGCGAAGCTGGCAATCGACAACAACGCCTTCGTCCCAGACACATTCGAGCTTCACGTGCCGCAGCGGCAGGCCGGCTATCGTGCGCGCATGAAGTGGCGCAGCTCGTCCGAGGCGGGCGTCGAAATCGAGCGATTTGCGGACGCCGAGCCGCCAATTCCGATGCAATCGGCTCGCCGCATCAGGCAGCTTGAGCGCGAGAACGCATTCCTTCGGCAGCGATTGACCGGCGAAGTCGACTGAGACCGCTAGGGCTTACACGCAAATCGATCCGCCATAACGGCTCCCTTGTTTGGCGCCGGCCCCGCGCTGTGCGGCATCGGCTTCCACGCGGCATTTGCCTGCGGAGATGCACCCGATTGCGGTGACTTCGCCGCAGTGCACAACAACACCGTTCTCCAAACGCGCACTTTTACGCGAATTTTACCGCGGCACACGTCATCACAGTTTCACGAAAGCGTCGTTGGGTCGCCACGAAGAGCGCCTACAAGACGGCATGGGTAAGGGAACAAACGAGGAGGACGAGACGATGCAGCTTGACCGTCAAGCCGAATCCGCCCTTTCGCGTTGTTTTGCGCTGCCCACCCGCTGCCCGCATTGCGGCGATTGGCTCGTCGCGCCGGTTGCGTCCGAATTTGTCGAGGGCGGAGAAATTCGCCACCACTGGACCTGCGAAACGTGCAGCGGCGAGTCACTGACTTCCGTGACGGTCGCTTCCGTCTCAAGACACTGAGCGGCGTCTTCGTTCGGCCAGGCCAGTGAATAGACCCGCATGCGTGGTGTTTGCTAGGGTAAGCCACGTGCGGCAAATGCCGCCGAATGGCCATGCATGGAGGGAGCACGTATGACGTCAACAATTCTGCGGACCGCCCTGGCGACGCTTGCTTGCGCGACGGCCGTGGTGCTGGCATCGCCGTCGATGGCGGCGATGGTTCATTTCAAGGCCAACATGAAGGCTTCCAACGAAGTGCCTCCGACCAAGAGCAAAGGCACAGGGTCGCTCACGGCCACGCTCGATACCTCGTCGAAGAAGCTGACCTGGAAAGGCAGCTACAAGGGACTGACCGGACCGGCCACCGCCGCGCATTTCCATGGCCCCGCTGGTCCCGGCAAGAACGCCGGCGTTGCGATCCCGATTTCGCCGAACACCAGCCCGTTCCAGGGCTCGGCCACCCTGACGGATGAGCAGATCAAGGATCTCGAGGCCGGCATGTGGTACGTTAATGTCCACACCGCCGCCAACAAAGGCGGAGAAATCCGCGGTCAAGTGCAGAAATAACCGCTTTCGGCCTGCAATCGCATTTCGCAAACCCGCCGGCCTTGCGCCGGCGGGTTTTTTCGTGGCGGCCGGGCCGCCGACAATCCAGGTGAGACTTGGCGCGACGCGCATCTGCGTTCTAATCTGAGCCGGCGACGAAACTTGGCGAAAGTCTCTCATGTCACGATCGAACGGTTCGGCGCCCATCCTGGTCGCCGGCGGCGGCATTGGCGGACTGGCCGCCGCCTATGCACTGGCGCTCAAAGGCTTCCAGGTCCGCGTTCTCGAGCAATCGCCGGAATTCCGCGAGGTCGGCGCCGGCATCCAGCTCGGCCCCAACGTCTTCCGCGCACTCGAACGGCTCGGCCTGAAAGAGGCCGTGTTGGCCGACGCCCATCGGCCGCCCGCGCAAGAGATGCGTGACGCACTGACCGGCGAATTGATTGTCAACATTCCGCTCGATGGGCGCTTCGAACAGAAATTCAAGCAGCCTTATGCCGTCAGCCACCGCGCCGATATTCTCGATACCTATCTGAAGGCCTGCCGCAGCAACAATCTGATCACCCTCGAAAACAAACGGCATGTCGAAGGTTACGACGAAAGCGCCGATGGCGTGACGCTCACGCTCAAGGGCGGCGAAAAGGTGCACGGCCGCGCGCTGATCGGCTGCGACGGCATGTGGTCGGTCATCCGCGAGGGCATCGTCGCCGACGGCAAGCCACGCGTTTCAGGCCATATTGCATACCGCGCCGTGCTCAAGCGCGCTGATGTGCCGGACGATCTCTGGCGACCGGACGTCGTGCTGTGGGCCGGCCCGCGCACGCACTTCGTCCACTATCCGCTACGCCGCGGCGAGCTCTACAACCTGGTCGCGGTCTTTCATTCCGACCACTACGAGGAAGGCTGGAACGCGGAAGGCAGCACCGATCTCCTCTGGCAGCATTTCAAGGGCGAGCGGCCGGAAGTGCTGCGCATGCTCGAGCGCATCGAGACCTGGCGCATGTGGGTGTTGTGCGACCGCGAGCCGGTCAAGAACTGGAGCGCCGGCCGCGTCACCCTGCTCGGCGACGCCGCGCATCCGATGCTGCAATATCTCGCGCAAGGCGCGTGCATGGCGACGGAAGATGCGGTGACACTCGCCGACAAGGTCGCCGAGCAGCCCGACGATCTTCCCGCCGCGTTCCTCGCCTACCAGCAGGCGCGCTATCTCCGCACCGCGCGCGTGCAGATCATGGCGCGCGTCTACGGCGAGTTCTATCACGCGCGCGGGCCCACCGCGGAGCTGCGCAACATGATGCTCGCGGGCCGGTCGCCCGAGCAATCCTTCGACGGCATTGAATGGCTCTACGGGGAAGAGAGCTGAGGCGGGCGGGACAGCCGTTGTTACCGCTCATTCCCGCGTAAGCGGGAATCCAGCTTTTTTCTCTGGGTCCCCGCTTTCGCGGGGACAAGCGGAAGGTCCTTGTTGAACGCGTTACCGCTTGTGAATGTGCGCGTCGTCGATGACCTTGCCCCACTTGACGATGTCGGACTTGAGCCGTGCCATCAGTTCATCCGGCGTGCTGGCCGACGCGTCGATGCCGACTTTCGCGAACTTCGCCTTCAGATCGGAGTCGGCCGTCACGTCCCGGATCGCCTTGTTGAGCGTGTCGATTACGGCTTTCGGCGTGCCCTGCGGCGCAAAAATGCCGTTCCAGGATGTCACCTCGTAACCTTTCACACCGGCCTCGTCGACCGTCGGCACATCCGGCAGGAACGGCGAGCGCTTCGGCCCCGAGGTCGCAATCGCCCGCATCTTGTGGCTGTTCAACTGGCCCTGGATCGCCGGCTGGAAATCGATCTGCATCTGCACGTCGTTGCGCAACAGGCCGACGACGATATCGGGCGAATTCTTGAACGGCACGATGACGACATTGAGCTTCGTCATCGCCTTGAACAGCTCGCCGCCCAGGTTCTGCGTGCCGCCCACATTGATGGTGCCGATGTTGAGCTTGCCGGGCTGCGCCTTCGCCGCCTTCATGAAATCGCCGAGGGTCTTGTAGGACGACTCTTCCTTCACCGCGAACACGAGGTTGAACGTGCCGATGGTCGAGATCATCTCGAACTGCTTCACCGGATCGAACGGCAGATGATTGAAGATCGCGACGCTGATCGCGGTGCCGTTGGTCACGAAGCCGAGCGTATAGCCGTCGGCCGGCGCCGAGAGCACGGCGCGCGCGGCGGTGATGCCACCCGCTCCCGGCATGTTCTCG
>DASSRW010000100.1:0-27484 GCA_035701545.1 Pseudolabrys sp. | reverse complement strand
GAACGCCACGTGATGCACGCCGCCCGCGCCCGGGTGCGCTCGCCGCAAGTCCGGCCGCACGGCCACGTGCAATTCCGCGCCGGGTCCCTCGCCGCCCATACGATAGACGTGCACGCGGTCCTTGTTCGATTCCGGATGGGCGTAGTCGCGCACCGGCTTCATGTTCATGACGCGGGTCAACACGATATCCGTCGGCTTGAGATCGGGCACTGTCATTACGATGGGCCCAAGGCCTCGAATCTGATGTTCGGTCGGCACAGGACTCTTAGCCCACGGATGGGCGCCGCCTTTGCCGCCGTCGTCGACGAGCGCGAGCCGCTGGCCTTCGGGATCTTCGAAGTCGAGCGTCAGCCGGCCGTCGCGTTCGACAATCTCGCCGACAGAAACGCCCGCGCCTTTCAGCCGTTCATGCCACCACCGCAGCGCCGCCTCGCCGGCGATACGCATGCCGGTGCGCGTGACGGTGTTGTTTCCGCGTTTCTCACGCAGCGTCCGAAAGTCGAAGAAGGTAATGTCGGTGCCCGGCGCGGCGACGCCGTCGGCGTAGAACAAATGATAGGCGCTGACGTCGTCCTGATTGACCGTCTTCTTCACCAGTCGCAAGCCGAGCTGCCGGGTGTAGAATCGCACGTTGCCGGGCGCGTCGGCCGAGACCGCCGTAAGATGATGGACACCCAGTAGCTGCACGCAGGCCTCAAGTGGTCGAACGAGATCGTCACGATGTATGATCGGCCGTGGGAAATTGCGAGTTTGAACGATGTCATTGAGCGGCAAGACACTTTTCATCACCGGCGCTTCGCGCGGGATCGGCCTTGCGATTGCGCTCAAGGCCGCCGCCGATGGCGCCAACATCGCGATTGCGGCCAAGACGACTGCACCACATCCGAAACTTGAAGGCACGATCTTTACCGCCGCCGAGCGGATCGCCAAGGCCGGCGGCGGCGCGCTGCCGCTTGCCGTCGACATCCGCGATGAAAGCGCCGTCAAGGACGCGATCGATCATACCGCGCAGACATTCGGTGGCATCGACATCGTCGTAAACAACGCGAGCGCGATCCAGCTCACAAAAGTCGCCAATACGGACATGCGGCGCTACGACCTGATGCAGCAGGTCAACGCACGCGGCACCTTCATGGTGTCGAAATACGCCCTGCCCTATCTCGAGCGCGCGAACAATCCGCACATTCTGATGCTGTCGCCGCCGCTCGACATCGCGGAGAAATGGTTTGCGCCGCACACCGCCTATAGCATGGCGAAATTCGGCATGAGCCTCGTAGCGCTCGGCCTTTCCGGCGAATTGCGCGAGAAAGGCATCGCCGTCAACGCGCTGTGGCCGCGCACCACGATCGCCACCGCGGCGATCAAAAACCTCCTCGGCGGCGACGCGATGATGCGCCGCTCGCGCAGGCCGGAAATTCTGGCGGACGCCGCGTGCCGCATTTTCGAGAAGCCGGCCCGCCGGTTCACCGGCAATTTCCTGATCGATGACACGTTCCTGACGGCCGAGGGTGTGAGCGATTTCGATCAGTACCGTGTCGATCCTGCCGAGCCGTTGCAGCTGGATTTTTTCGTGCCTGATGACCTGCCGCCACCGAAAGGCGTGAACTTGGGTCCGAATAGTTGAGCCGCTCGTCCCCGCGAAAGCGGGGACCTGGCTACAAGATTGAACCGAAGTGGACTGACCGCACATTTTCTGGATTCCCCCTTGCGCGGGAATGAGCGGTCGAGAGGTTTGCGCGTTCCCCGCACACCGCGTTACAACCTTGCAATGTCCACTCTGCTCATCAGCCATTCCGCCTGCCTCAATCATCTGACGCCCGCCGGCCATCCTGAGCGGCCGGATCGCTTGCGCGCGATTGAGCAAGCGCTTGAAGACGAGAAGTTCCAGGCGGTCGTGCGCGTTCAGGCGCCGATGGCGCAGCTTGAAAGCGTGTCGCTGTGTCATCCGATGGAGTATGCCGAGGCCGTTCGTGAGGCCGCACCCAGGGAAGGCATGGTCCGCATCGACGCCGATACGTCCATGTCGCCGGGCACCCTTGAGGCGGCGCTGCGCTGTGTCGGCGGCGGCATGCTGGCCGTCGACGAGGTTATGACGAAAAAAGCGACAAACGCATTCGTGGCGACCCGTCCGCCGGGCCATCACGCGGAAACCGAGCGCGCAATGGGCTTTTGCCTTTTCAACAACGCCGCCATCGCGGCGCGCCACGCGCAGAAGAAGCACGGTGTCGAGCGCGTGGCCATCGTCGATTTCGACGTGCATCACGGCAACGGCTCGCAGGACATCTTCTGGCCGGATGCAAGCGTGATGTATTGCTCGACGCACGAGATGCCGCTTTATCCCGGCACCGGCGCCGTGAGCGAGCGTGGCGAGCACAACACGATCGTCAACGCGCCGCTGCGCGCCGGCGACGGCGGCGACGCCTTTGCCGAAGCGTTCGAAACAGTGATCCTCCCTCGCCTGCGCGGCTTCAAACCGGAGTTGCTCATCATCTCCGCCGGTTTCGACGCCCACACGCGCGATCCGCTCGCCAATCTCAATCTGGTTGAAGAGGACTACGCCTGGGTAACGCAGAAGCTGATGGACGTCGCGGACGAAAGCGCTGACGGGCGCATCGTGTCGGTGCTGGAAGGCGGATACGACCTGCAGGGCCTGTCGCGCTCGGTCGCCGCGCATGTCGGCGAACTGATGCAGGGCTAAGTTCGTCGCAGCTATTCCGGATGCAACGTAGCATCACCGCGCCGTCAGACCGCCATCGATCGGCAAATCCGCGCCTGTGATGAAGCCCGACTCATCGGACAACAGGTAGACGCATAGATCGGCAACTTCGCTCGCGCGCCCGAGTCGCCCAAGCGGGATATCGGCCGAAAGTCGCTGCCGGGCGCGTTGGGGCTCGCGCGCCGCGGCGACAATCCCGTCCACCATCGATCCCTCGACGAAGGCGGGGCACACGGCATTGCAGCGCACGGGCGGCTGCAGGCGGGCGCCGTGCAGCGCGACCGATTTGGTCAGCAGCGACAATCCGCCTTTCGATGCGTTGTAGGCGGCAAGATTGTGGCCGCCGACGAGCCCCGAGACAGAGGACAGATTGACGATCGAGCCGCCTTCCCGCTTGAGCAAAGGGAACGCATGCTTGCAGCCCAGAAAGGCGCCGTCGAGATTGACCGAAAGCACGCGGCGCCAGGTTGCGAAATCGGTGTCTTCGACCGAGCCAAGCGCGACGATGCCGGCGGCATTGACCAGGCCATCAAGCCGGCGGTGCTGCCGCTCGATCTGGGAGACGGCGCGCAGCCAATCCGCTTCCGCCGTGACATCAAGCGCATGATCGATGCCCGGGCGATCCGCAAGATCGCTGGCGATCGCGATGCCGCCGGCGCGCCTGACCGCCGCAACCACGGCCGCGCCGATCGTGCCGGACGCGCCGGTCACCAGGACGACCTTGCCGGTGAGTTTCGCCATGCAAGCCTGCGTTGAGGTGCTCGAAATGGGCGAGCATTGACGCAAAGCAGCCGCCGATACAACCCGTGACGCTTGCGTCGATCCCGACTATATTCGCCGTCGACTGGCAGCGGGCGACGACCCGCCGGGAGTTTCAATGGCCGAGAACAACAATGCCGACGTAAAGAAGCTGCCGTTCGAGCGGGCGATCGAAGAGCTTGAATCGATCGTGAAGCGGCTCGAGGAAGGCAAGGTTGCGCTCGAGGAGTCGGTTGCAATTTACGAGCGCGGCGAAGCGCTCAAGCGCCGCTGCGAGGAACTGTTGCGGCAGGCGGAGGCGCGCGTGGAGAAGATCACGCTCGATGCAGCCGGCAAACCGGCCGGCACCGAGCCTCTCGACGTCGACTGACGGCGGCCTGTGCAAATCCGCCGGCGCCTCGTCATTTACGTCCAGGGCTACGATCCGCGCGGGCTGCCCGAATACTACCGCATGTTCCGCCGCAACTATCGCCGCTCGTGCGAACTGTACGGCCTGAGCGGGAATGTCACGCCCGCCGTCAACGATCCCGATCGCTTCATCACCGACTGGTCGATCGCCACGCAAGGCGACGATTGGCGCGTCGACACCGCCTACAAGTTCCTGCGCTGGCAGGACATCATTCGCCGCGACTTCGGCCGGCCGACGTGGTGGAAGGTCCTGCACATGTACCGCACCTACGGCGCCTCGCTGCTGAGCGGCGTGACGCCGCGCATCATGCGCGCGCATTGGCGCTTCGGGCTGTTCGTTCTTTATCCGATGGTGCTGATGACGATTTTTATCCTCGTGGCCGCGCTGTTCGGCTTGCTTTGCGCGAAGCTGATTAATCTCGCAGGCGTGCCGACAGCCGTCGGCGATCTCGCCGGCGCCGCGGCCGGACTCGCTTCTTTTGTTGGTCTGCTTTGGGCCACCGAGTCGCAAACTTACCTGCTTTATCTTTGCGACGACGGCATCTCCACTTACCAGTTCGCCCACCGCCGGCGGCCGGACTGGGAAGACCGGATGGAAATCTTCGCCGGCTACGTGGTTGACGCGATCCGCCGATCGGATGCCGATGAAGCGATCATTGTCGGCCACAGCTCGGGATCGTTTCTCGCCGTCGACGTGCTCGGCCGCGCACTCGCGCGCGATCCCGACCTCGGCCGCCGTGGCCCGCGCGTGCGCCTGCTCACGATTGGCGCCAATCTGCCTATCGTCGGATTTCACCGGCGGGCCGCCTGGTTCCGCGAGCGCATCAAGCGGCTCGCAAGCGCGCCGGATATCGACTGGGTCGATTACCAGTCGCGGCACGACATCATGAACTTCTGGCCGTTCGATCCGGTCACCGGCCATGGCCTCCAGCCCGCGCCCGGGCGGCGCAATCCGGTCGTGGTCCCGATCAGCTTTCGTGACCTGTGGCCGCCCGAAAACTTCGAGCGCCGCCGCTGGCGCTTTTTTCAGGCGCATTTCCAGTTTCTGTGCGCCAACGAGCGCCTGGGCGCGGCCTACGACTTTTACCTGATCTGCTGCGGGCCGGTCGATTTGATGGCACGGGCGGCACGGCCGGCACAGGCGGCCCTCGGAGCCCGCCAATGCCCGCAGAAAGCACCCTCGCCCCCGCATTGAATTCCGCGCGACGAGCGGTTTACTGTAGCCCTGAGCCTGAGATCAGCCTGCCGCATATGCGGCGAAAATATTGCGGAGTGCGGATTGTCGCCGATATCAAAAACACCCCTGCTCGATCAGATTACTGTCCCAAGCGACCTGCGGAAGCTGCCCGCGGCAAAGCTGCCGCAGCTTGCCGCCGAGCTTCGGCACGAGACGATTGACGCCGTTGCGGTGACCGGCGGGCATCTCGGCGCCGGCCTGGGCGTGATCGAGCTCACGGTAGCGCTGCACTACATCTTCGACACGCCGAACGACCGCCTGATCTGGGACGTGGGTCACCAGGCCTACCCGCACAAGATCCTCACCGGCCGCCGGGACCGCATCCGCACGTTGCGGCAGGGCGGCGGGCTTTCCGGTTTCACCAAGCGGGCCGAAAGCGAATATGACCCCTTCGGCGCCGCGCATTCTTCCACCTCGATCTCCGCGGGGCTCGGGATGGCGGTTGCGCGCGATCTCGCCGGCAAGAAGCACACCGTCATCAGTGTCATTGGTGACGGGGCGATGTCGGCCGGCATGGCCTACGAAGCGATGAACAATGCCGGCGCGCGCAACGAGCGCCTGATCGTCATCCTCAACGACAACGACATGTCGATCGCGCCGCCGGTCGGCGCCATGTCGGCCTATCTTTCGCGCCTGCTATCGGGCCGCGCCTATCTCAAGCTGCGCGATGTCGGCAAGCAGCTCACCGCGCGCCTGCCGAAGCGGCTCGACGATTTCATCACGCGCGGCGTCGAGCATGCGCGCGGCTTCTGGACCGGTGGCACGCTGTTCGAGGAGCTCGGCTTCTATTACGTCGGGCCGATCGACGGGCACAATCTCGATCATCTGTTGCCGGTGCTGAAAAACGTGCGCGACACCGACACCGGGCCGATCCTGGTGAACATCGTCACGCAAAAAGGCAAAGGCTACGCGCCGGCGGAAACCTCCGCCGACAAATATCACGGCGTCGTCAAGTTCGATGTCGCGACCGGCGCGCAGGCGAAATCGAAGTCGAACGCGCCTCAATATACGAAAGTGTTCGCGCAAAGCCTGATCAAGGAAGCACGCAAGGACGACAGGATCGTCGCCGTCACCGCCGCAATGCCGTCCGGCACCGGGCTCGATCTGTTTCAAAAGGAGTTTCCCACTCGTTGTTTCGACGTGGGCATCGCCGAGCAGCATGCCGTCACGTTTTGCGGCGGCCTTGCGGCGGAAGGTTTCAAGCCGTTTGCCGCGATCTACTCGACGTTTCTGCAGCGCGCCTACGACCAGGTCGTGCACGATATCGCGATCCAGAAGCTGCCGGTGCGCTTTGCCATCGACCGCGCCGGCCTCGTCGGCGCCGACGGACCGACACATGCCGGCTCGTTCGATGTCGCCTATCTCGGCTGTCTTCCAGGCTTCGTGCTGATGGCAGCCGCCGACGAAGCGGAGCTCGCGCACATGGTCGCGACCGCCGCGGCCATCGACGACCGGCCGAGCGCGTTGCGCTATCCACGCGGCGAAGGGCTCGGTGTATCGATGCCCGAGGAAGGCAAGCCGCTCGAGATCGGCAAGGGCCGCATCCTGCGCGAGGGCACGAAAGTGGCGCTGCTCTCGTTCGGCGCGCGCCTCGGCGAATGCCTGAAGGCAGCCGACGGACTTGCGACCTACGGCCTTTCGACCACCGTTGCCGACGCGCGTTTTGCCAAGCCGCTCGATGCCGATCTGCTGTTGCGGCTTGCGCGCGAGCACGAGGTGCTGGTCACCGTCGAGGAAGGCGCCATCGGCGGCTTCGGCTCGTTCGTGCTGCAGGAACTGGCTGAGCAAGGCATGCTCGACGGCGGCATGAAAGTGCGCAGCATGGTGCTGCCGGATATCTTCATTGACCAGGATTCGCCCGCCGCGATGTACGCCAAGGCTGGGCTCGATGCGAAGGGCATTGTCGCCAAGGCATTTGAAGCGCTCGGCAAGGATGTCGCGGCTGAGACGGTCAATCTGGCCTAGCCTGTCCCGGGCGCAGCGCAGCACGAAGCGATGCGCTGCAGAACCGGGACCGTGCCGTCACCGATAAATAACCGATGACGTGTCGTCGCGATCCCGGGTCGGCGGCGCACCGCTTCGCGCCGCGCCCCAGAAAATCTTTGAACGGGAAAGACAGATGCCAAACCGCCTTCGCGCCGATCGCCTGCTGGTCGAGCGCGGCCTGTTCGAGAGCCGCGCGAAGGCCCGGGCCGCAATCGAGGCGGGCTTGGTGACCGCGGACGAACGGGTCGTACGCAAAGCCTCCGAGGAAATCACCGTCGACGCCGCGTTGCGCGCGAACCCCACGCACCCTTACGTTTCGCGCGGCGGGGTGAAACTGGCCGCCGCACTCGATCATTTTCGCTTCGATCCGCGCGGCCGGGTGTGCCTCGATGTCGGCGCATCGACCGGCGGCTTCACGCAGGTCCTGCTCGAACGCGGCGCAACAAAAGTCTTTGCCGTCGATGTCGGACGCGCGCAATTGCACGCGTCTCTGCGCAAGTGCCGGCAGGTTATGTCGCTGGAAGAAACAGACGTCCGCACGTTGCGCCCCGATCGCCTCGATCAACGGCCCGATCTCATTACCGTCGATGTGAGTTTCATTTCGCTGAAGCTGGCGCTGCCGCCGGCTCTCGCGCTTGCGAATGCGCCGGCTCGTCTCGTTGCGCTGATCAAACCCCAATTCGAAGCCGGACGTGCGGCGATAAAAAAAGGAATCGTGCGTGACCGCGCCGTTCACGAAACGGTCTGCAACGATATTCTGGACCTGGCCGCATCGCTCGGCTGGCGCGTGCTCGGCATCATTCCCTCTCCGATTGCGGGTGGTGACGGAAACAAGGAATTTCTGTTGGGTGGAGAGCGTAACTAGTCGCATTTGTCTCTGCTTTTGCGACGAAACATCCGGATTCCTGTCACCCTTGCGCAACGCCTCGGCGCCAAATGCCGAAACGGAATGAGAGGCCATCGTATCGCCACAAGGCATCCTACCGTGCGCGTCATGACAAATTCATCGGCCGATATGGCGGCCGGGCTGATCCAGCCCGGCCGCTCGCTCTGGCGCACTGAAATTGCGGACACCGTCAGACTCGCGCTGCCGATCGCGTTCACGCAGCTCGGCCAGGTCGCGATGATGACCAGCGATCTCGTGCTCGTCGGCCGGCTCGGCGACCGGGCGGTCGCCGCGGCCGCTTTGGCGCAGGTTGTCCTGTATGTCGGATTCATGCTCGGCATGGGTCTTGTTTCCGCAGTGGCGCCGCTTGCGGCGCAGGCGTTCGGCGCGCGCGAGCCACGCATGGTGCGCCGGGCGCTGCGCGTCGGGCTGTGGGCGTCGCTGATCCTGGGCGTTCCGCTTCTCATCGTTCAACTGCATGGAGAGGGCATCCTGCTCGCGCTCGGACAACAGCCGGACATTGCGCATCTGGCCGGTGAATATCTCGCCGGACTTGCCTGGAGCACCGTGCCGGCGTGGTGGTTCATCGCGCTGCGCAGCTTCATGGGCGCGGTGAACCGGCCGGAGCCGGCGCTGTGGATCACGCTTGCCGCCGTTCCCCTCAACACGCTGCTTGCCTATGCGCTGATCTTCGGCGCCTTCGGTTTGCCCCGGCTGGAGATGACCGGCGCGGGCATCGCGACGACGCTGGTCAATGCCGGCATGTGCATCGCAAGTTTCTGGGTTTCGTATACGCAGCCTCCATTCAAGAAGTTTCGCGTGCTGGGCAACTTCTATCGCGCCGATTGGCCGCTCATGGGGCGGCTGATCGCGGTTGGCGCGCCGATTTCGGGCTCGTTCCTGCTAGAGTACGGATTGTTCGCGAGCGCGGCTTTGATGGTGGGCTGGCTCGGAACGGCGCAGCTGGCGGCGCACCAGATCGCGCTGCAGGTTGCCGCGATCGTGTTCATGGTGCCGCTCGGCATCTCGATGGCAGCGACGGTGCGCGTCGGGCACGCGGTGGGGCGCGTCGATTCGGCTGCGACGCGGCGGGCCGGATTCGCAGCGATCGGGCTCGGTGCCGGATTCATGGCGACGATGGTGATCGTGATCGTGGCGTTGCGGCACGTGATCCCGCTTGCGTTTCTCGATCCGGGTAAGAGCGACGCCGACGCGACCATCGCCCTGACGGCGACTTTGCTCACGATCGGCTCGACCTTCTTCATCGTTGACGGCGTGCAGACCATCGCCGCCGGCGCGCTGCGCGGCCTCAACGACACGCGCGTTCCGATGGTGTTCGCGGCGACGAGCTTTTGGCTGGTGGGATTTACCGCCTGCTACGTTCTGGGATTTTCACTCGGGCTCGGCGTCATCGGGATCTGGATGGGATTTACCGGGTGTCTCCTGCTCTATGCCACCCTGCTGACCTGGCGTTTCGATATCTTGACCCGCCGCGGTTACATGCCGTCCATCGCGCACGCGTCGGACTGAACGGCGCGTTGCGCAGAGGTCGTCACCTCGGCTAAGGCGAGACATGACGGAACGGCTCACCATCAGCCGGCTTGGCCGCCGTGGCGACGGCGTCGTGGAAACGGCGGAAGGCCCGGTTTTTGTGCCGCATGCGCTCCCGGGGGAGATCGTGACGGTCGATCCGGTCGTCGGGCACCCCGATCGCCGCCACCTCTTGCGCGTGGATCGCGCTTCGCCCGAGCGCGTCGCTCCGATCTGCCCGCACTTCGGCGTCTGCGGCGGCTGCGCAATGCAGCACTGGTCGCTGGCCGAATATCACTTGTGGAAGCGCTCGCTAGTCGTCGAAGCGCTCGCCGGTCTCGGCCTCGTTGCAGCGGTGGAGAACCTGGTCGACGCGCACGGACAAGGCCGCCGCCGCGCCGTACTGCATGCGCGGCACAGGCAAAAAGACATTCTTGAGGTCGGCTTCGCCGCCCAGCGCTCGCATCAGATCGTTGCAATCGACCGCTGTCCGATCCTCGCGCCGGCATTGGAGGGCGCGGTGCGCGCCGCCTGGGCCATTGCCGAGGTGTTGAAACCTGCGGAAAAGCCGCTCGATATCCACGCGACCGCGACCGACTCCGGAATGGATATCGATGTACGCGGCTCTGGACCGCTCGATCCCGCCGCAAGCCGTGCGCTCGCGCGCATCGCGGAAAAACACAAGCTGGCGCGCCTCACGCGGCATGGCGAATTGGTCGCACAGCAATCACAACCGTTTGTAAGGATCGGCCGCACGCACGTGCCGCTGCCCGCGGGCGCATTTCTGCAAGCGACTGCTGAAGGTGAGGAAACGCTTGCCCGGCTTGTCGGCCGGCACGGCGGAAAAGCGAAACGAGTTGCGGACCTTTTCTGCGGCATCGGCCCTTTTGCCCTGCGGCTCGCCGAGAGCGCGCGCGTCACGGGCATCGATATCGATCAGACGGCGATTGACGCGCTCACGCGCGCCGCTTCGACCGCAGCCGGGCTGAAACCCGTTACCGCGCAGGCCCGCGATCTGTTTCGCCGCCCGCTGATGGCGATCGAATTGAAAGCTTTCGATGCCGTCGTGTTCGATCCGCCGCGGCAGGGCGCGGAAGCACAGGCGCGCCAGCTGGCGCAAAGCGCCGTTTCGATCGTGATCGCGGTGTCGTGCGATCCGGCGACTTTCGCGCGGGATGCGAAAATCCTCGTTGACGGTGGTTACAGGCTAACGTCGGTCACCCCGGTCGACCAGTTCCGCTACTCGCATCACGTCGAGATCGTGGCAAAGTTTGAACGGTAATCGAACGTTTGCTGTCATCATTCGCGAGAGCGGATGATCCAGTAACCCCGGTGGGATGCATTCGAATCCAATAACTCGGATTACTGGATGCCCCGCTTTCGCGGGGCATGACAGTTCCAGATCTGTCACTGAAAATCATATCCGCCCCAGCGCTTCTGCCACATCTGTTCGCCGATGGTGCATGAAATGCGCGGTGCCTGCGACGAGGCCGGAATGACGCGCGGCTCCGGCGTGCGGCCGGCGACCTCCAGCACCAGCTTGGTGCGGGTCGCCTCGATGAATTTCGCGCGGTCGCGGATGGGTACGACAAACGATCCAGGACCGCCGATGACGCAATCCTCGTAATAGATGTCGAGGTCCGCCATATCCATCGTGCCGGGATAGGGCCGCTTGAGCATGATCGGCAGGCCGTTGATGGTGATTCCGCTGGCGAGGATGTCGTCGCGAACGGGTACGACGAACTCGCCGGCGTTGTTGGCGCCGTCGCCGGACACATCGATCACGCGGCGCAGGCCACGGTAGCCGCTATTGTCGAACAGCGGCTTTGCAAACCTCAGCGCGCCGGAAATCGACGTGCGTGAAGCGCGGCGATAGGGCGCGCGCGAAATCTCGGCGGCAACGGCGTCGGCCGCTTCCGGTCCATCGATCAGCCGCCAGGGCATGACGATCTTCTGATCGTTCGGACCCGCCCACTCGAAATAGGTGATCGCGATCTTTCCGTTGGCGCCTTCGCGCAGCGCCTGCAAGAACTCCCTGGAAGTGAGCGCCGTGGCGTAGCCTTCGCGCTGCAGCGCCTGCTCGTCCGGATCCATCGAATAAGAGACGTCGACCGCCAGCACCAGTTCGACGTCCACCGGCACGGCGCCCGGCTTCGTATCGCTGTAGTGCAATGGACCGGCGGCAAAGCCCGTATCGCCAGCCATGCCGCCCGCGAAGCTCACGGCGACGGCGGCGGCAAGCAGCTTCCGGAGCATCATGGACCCTTGTCTCCCCCGCCGCGGATCGTGCCACGGCTCGGCAATTTACAAAAATAAAAAGGCCGGCCGGCGATTGCCGGCCAGCCTCACATTCTCGCGAGCGTCTGGCTCGCCCGAGCGAGTTTTCAGCTCGCCTCGAAGTGCTTCTGCCGCATCCGCCGCAGTGCCGTGATCGCCAGGAAGGCGGTGAGAATGTCGAGCGCGGCGACGATGAAGAACACCGCCGTCCAGCTCCCGGTCATCTGCTTGAGGAACGCCGCCGCCGGCCCGCCGAGGATCGAACCGACGCCCTGCGCGATGTAGAGAAAGCCGTAGTTGGTGGCGGCGAATTTCGGCCCGAACGTGTCGGTCAGGGTCGAGGGGAACAGCGAGAAGATCTCGCCCCAGCCGAAGAACACCACGCCGGTCAGCACCACGAACAGCGCCGGACGATCGATGAACGCGAACAGGATCAGGATCGCGATCGCCTCCAGCGTGAAGGCAAGGGCCATCGTCGCCTCGCGGCCGATATGGTCGGACACCCAGCCGAAGAACGGCCGCGTCAATCCGTTGGTCAGCCGCGACAGCGTGAGCGACAGCGGCAGCGCCGCCATGCCGAGCACCAGCGCGTTGGCGATGTTGTAGTCGCGCGCGAACGGACCGACGTTGGAGGTCACCATGAGGCCACTCGTCGCCATCATGCTCATCATCACGAACATCAGCCAGAAGATCGGGTTGCGCAGCATCTCGCGCGGCGTGTAGCTGCGCCGCGCCTGCATGGTCGAGGCGGTCTCCGGCGCATAGCCCTGCGGCAGCCAGCCTTCCGGCGGGGTGCGCAAGCCCTGCGCGGCCGCGATGCCGATAATACCCTGGATGATGCCCCAGACGACGAGCGTGTGCGCGTAGCCCGAGCTCTTGATCATGCTGTCGATCGGAAAGCTGGTGAAGAACGCGCCGAAGCCGTAGCCGGCCGCCGCAATGCCGGCGGCAAGCCCGCGCCGGTCCGGAAACCAGCGCACCATCAGGCCGATGATGCCGACATAGATGATGCCGGTGCCGAAGCCGCAGATGACGCCGTAGGTGAAGTACAGCGCCCAGATATTGCTGACATAGCTCGACAGCACCCAGCCACCGCCCGACATCAGCGCACCGACGGAAATCAGCAGCCGCGGGCCGAAGCGGTCGACGAGATAGGCCTGCAGCGGCGAGCACCAGGTCTGCAGAATGATGAGCAGCGAGAACGTCCACTGCAACTCGGCGAGCGTCGTGCCGAGCTTCTGGTTGAGCGGCCCGGTGAACAGCGTCCAGACGTATTGCGGCGATGAGATCGACATCATCGCAATCAGGCCGAGAATGAGTTGTGACCAGCGATTCCAATACCACGCGGACCTGTCCGCGGCCGTTACTGCTGTCGCCATGACGTTACTCCCCTGATGCCCTTGGCCCTGGCATTATTTGCCCCTTCCGGCCAGGCCGCAACGTCGGCGGTGGGCAACTCGCCAAAACTTCCGCACTGCAACAGGCAGATGTTCCCGCACGCAGATTGCAGATGCGCTAGACTTGCGCGTCAGCGCACACGTCCACGCGCGATGGGGAGAGAAACAATGCAGCAAGATCGTCGAGTTTTCCTGAAAACGGCCGGCATCGCCGGCGCCGCGGTTGCGCTCGGTGCAACGGGCGCAAGCGCCGCGGGCTGCCCCCTGGGCCCGCCGCCGCACGCCGAAGGTCCGCATGTCTGGATGAACATGGATCAGGTCGAGCTCGATGCCGCCTACGATCAGTCATTCTACGCGCCGCTACTGCGGCAGATCATCAAGCGCTATGCGTCGAGCAGCAACGAAGCGCGCGCGCGGCTTGGGGAGCCCAGGCATGTGAGCTACGGACCGAGCGCGGTCGAAACGCTCGACATCTTTGCGGCCAAAAAATCGAAGGCGCCGATCTTCGTTTTCATCCACGGCGGCGCCTGGCGCGGCGGCGAGGCGAAGAACTACGCCTTTCCCGCCGAGATGTTCGTCAACGCTGGCGCACACTACGTTGCGCTCGACTTCGTCAACGTCATCGCCGCCAAGGGCGATATCGCGGCGATGGCCGACCAGGTGCGGCGCGCGATCGTGTGGGTGCACAAGAATGCCTCGACGTTCGGCGGCGACGCCGATCGTCTCTACATCGGCGGGCATTCCTCCGGCGGGCATCTCTGCGGCGTCGCGCTCGCGACCGACTGGCAGAAGGACTACGGCGCCCCCGCCGACATGATCAAGGGCGGCCTTTGCATGAGCGGCATGTACGAGTTGAAGCCGGTGCGGCTCTCGGCGCGCAGTCACTACATCAAGTTCACGGACGCGATGGAAGAAGCGATGAGCTCGCAGCGCCACATCGCCAATCTGCGCGCGCCGGTTATCTGCACCTATGGCTCAAATGAAACGCCGGAATTCCAGCGGCAGAACCGCGATTTTGCCGCCGCCGTCAAGGCCGCGGGCAAGCCGGTCGAGCTGATCGAGGCCGCCAACTACAACCATTTCGAAATGTGCGAGTCGCTCGGCAATCCCTATGGACCGAACGGCCGCGCCGCACTGCGAATGATGAAGCTGGCGTAGATATTGAAATTTTCGGCCGTCATGGCCGGGCTTGTCCCGGCCATCCCGCTTGGAAAGGCAATGCGCTCCTTATCGGGATGCCCGGCATAAAGCCGGGCATGACAACAGAGATGACGGTGCAAGGTGGCAGCTTTATCCCTCGATCGGCTCGGTCGCCGCGATTTCAATGCCGAAGCCGCCGAGGCCGACATAGGTGCGCCGGCTCGAGGTCAGCAGGCGGATCGACGAGATTCCGAGATCCTTGAGAATTTGCGCGCCGAGCCCGATCTCGCGCCATTGCCGCGAGCGCGCAGCGTCCGCGCCGGTGCCGCCCTCGTGCGGAATCTCGGCCACCGGCACGCCGGCGGTGCCGTCGCGCAGGTAGATAATGACGCCACGGCCCTCCGCCTTGAAGCGCGCGAGCGCGGCATGGATGGGCTTTGCGCCGCCGAACACATCGCCAATCACGTCCGCGCGATGCAGTCGCGCCAGCACATCCTTGCCGCTCCCGATGCGGCCGTAGACGAAGGCCATGTGGTGCACCTTGTCGAAAGGCGTCACGTAGGCATAGCCCTTGAGCGGGCCGATCTCGGAGGCGAGCGAAAATTCGCCGACGCGCTCCACCAATTTGTCGCGAACCTGCCGGTAGGAAATCAGGTCGGCGATCGACAACTGCTTGAGCTTGTGTTTGGCGGCGAAGGCGGCAACGCCCGGCCCGCGCATGACCGTGCCGTCTTCGTTCATCAACTCCGAGAGCACGCCCACCGGCGGCAAGCCGGCGAGCCGGCACAGATCGACGCAAGCTTCGGTGTGCCCCGAGCGCATGAGCACGCCGCCCTGCCTGGCGACCAGCGGAAACACGTGACCGGGCCGCACGAAATCGCTGGCGCCGCTGTTGCCGTTGGCGAGCGCGCGCACGGTGTTGCAGCGTTCCTCCGCCGAGATGCCGGTGGTCAGCCCGTGACGCACGTCAACCGACACCGTAAATGCGGTGCCGAGCGGCGCCTCGTTGTCGGCCACCATCGGCTCGAGATGCAGACGGCGCGCAAGCTCTCCGCCGAGCGGCGCGCAGACGATGCCCGAGGTATTGCGGATGATGAACGCCATCTTTTCCGGCGTGCACAGCAAGGCGGCAACGAACAGGTCGCCTTCGTTCTCGCGGTCGTCGTCATCCATGACGACCACAATCTCGCCTTTGGCGAATGCGGCAATCGCGTCTTCCACGCGCTGATGATTGTCGACCACTGAGCGATCCATTACGCCGTCATTCCGGGGCGCGGCCGCAAGACCGCGAACCCGGAATCCATAACCCCGGCTGCGGAGTATGGATTCCGGCCTCGCGACTTGGTCGCGCCCCGGAATGAGAGAGAATTGTTCACGGTTTGTCGAACGGCCATGCCGTCCCCTCGCCCACTTGCGCGCGATGGCGCAGGTAGTGATCGGCCAGCACGCAGGCAACCATCGCCTCCCCGATCGGCACGGCGCGAATGCCGACGCAGGGGTCATGGCGTCCCTTGGTCATGACTTCGGTCTCGTTGCCGTAACGGTCGACGGTCTTGCGCGGCGTGAGGATCGACGACGTCGGCTTCACCGCAAAGCGCGCGACGACCTGCTGCCCGGTCGAGATGCCGCCGAGAATGCCGCCCGCGTGGTTGGACAAAAAGCGCGGGCGGCGCTCGTTGCCCATCCGCATTTCGTCAGCGTTCTCCTCGCCGCTCATCGCGGCGGTGGCGAACCCGTCGCCGATCTCGACGGCCTTCACGGCATTGATGCCCATCAGCGCCGATGCAAGATCGGCATCGAGCTTGGCGTAAACCGGCGCGCCCAATCCGGCAGGAACGCCGTCGGCGACGACCTCGATCACCGCGCCGCAGGACGAGCCAGCCTTGCGCACGCCGTCGAGATAACTCTCAAAGAATTTGGCCTGCTGCGCGTCGGGACAGAAGAACGGATTTCTGTCGACCTCGCTCCAGTCCCAGCGCGCGCGGTCGACCTTGTGCGGCCCCATCTGGATGAGCGCGCCGCGCACGGTCATGCCCGGCACGATCTTGCGCGCGATCGCGCCCGCGGCAACGCGCGCCGCGGTCTCGCGCGCCGAGGCGCGTCCCCCGCCGCGATAATCGTGAATGCCGTATTTGACGTCATACGTATAACCGGCATGGCCGGGCCGGTATTTGTCCTTGATCGCGGAATAGTCCTTTGAGCGCTGATCGACATTCTCGATCATCAGCATGATCGGCGTGCCGGTCGTCACCTGCCTGCCGCTCGCTTCGTCGGTGAACACGCCGGACATGATCTTCACCGCATCCGGCTCCTGCCGCTGGGTGGTGAAGCGCGACTGCCCGGGCCGCCGCTTGTCGAGATAGGCCTGGATGTCTTCCGTGGTCAGCGGAATGCGCGGCGGGCAGCCGTCGACGACGCAGCCGATCGCGGCGCCGTGGCTCTCGCCGAAGCTCGTGAACCGGAAAAGATGGCCGAACGTATTGAACGACATGCGATTCTGCTTTCGCCGGTTTGGTAGCCCGCACCTTTGCGCCGGTCAAATAAGCACGCTCAGCCAAGTGCGCGGTCTGCGGAACGTACGCTTCGCAGTTCACGATTTTCCGCCGGCTCAATGAATGTCTGTTAATCGCAACCTGAATGGACGTTAAGATACGGAAAAATAAAGGTTTTTTCCACTTTGCCGATTGTCGGGCACGCGCCGATGCAGTAATGCAATTGGCGTCGGACAGGGGGCGAAGGCCGAATTCATCGCGACCTGAGCCGGGCAAGCCGCCCGTCATCTCCTGCCATTCGAATGGGACGAACGAGGATCATGAACATGCGCAAAATCACCGCCATTGTTGCCGCAATTGGCCTGCTCGCTGCGACGAGCCTGCCGACGCTTGCGGCGCAGCCGACGAACGGCGTCACGAAGAGCGAGACGCTGACGATCGCGGCCAAGAAGAAGAGCAAGAAGAAAACGAGCAAGAAGTCCAACCACAAGATGGAGAAGAAGTCGGACAAGAAGTCGAGCCTCGCCAACGACCTCTCGGCGAAGAAGAAAAAGAAATCCAAGAAGTCCAGCAAGAAGATGGAGAAGAAGACCGACAAGAAGTCGAGCCTGGCGACCGATCTCTCCGCGAAGAAGAAAAAGAAGTCCAGCAAGAAGTCCGACAAGAAAATGGAAAAGAAGTCGGACAAGAAGTCGAGCCTCGCCAACGACCTCTCGGCGAAGAAGAAAAAGAAATCCAAGAAGTCCAGCAAGAAGATGGAGAAGAAGACGGACAAGAAGTCCTGAGCTTCCCGTTTCGATTTCGGGCGCATCCATCGCGCCAGCAAACGGCCGGGTTCAGCCCGGCCGTTTTTTTATAGAGCGAAGCGCCTCATCTCGCCGTCTCTGAAGACGTAAACGATACCTTGCGCGATATCGATGAGCGGCGCGGCCGCCGCATGCGCAATTCGCAAGTGAGCGATCAGCCCGCGCGCGGTGCCGCCGTGCGCAGCGACGACGCAATCGCGCGCAAGGCTGCGGTGCCATTCGCCCATGCGCGCCGCCACCATTTTGTAGCTTTCGCCGCGCGGCGGCAGAAAATTCCATTTGTCCTGCTCGCGCGCGGCGATCCGCTGCGGGTCGCGGGAATGAAGCTCGGCGATGGTGAAGCCCTCCCAATCGCCGAAGGCAATTTCGGCAAGCCGGTCATCGGTCCGATAGCCGGATGCATCGAGGCCGAGCGCCCCGCGCATCAATTCCATGGTCTGCCGCGCGCGGCCGAGCGGGCTCGACAGGTAGTCGAATTCAGCCGCGCTGCGGCCTTCCTTGGCGAAAAGCTCTTTCAGGATTTCACCGCAATGGATCGCCTGGGTGCGTCCATTGCCGTTGAGCGGAACGTCATGCCGGCCTTGCAGGCGGCCCGCCACGTTCCAGTCGGTTTCTCCATGCCGCACATAGTAGACGATCGGTCCCGGCATGAGACGTCGGTTATTCCTTGCCGACGGTAATATCCGGCGCGTCGGGATGCTTCATGCCGACGATGTGGTAGCCGGCATCGACGTGATGAATTTCACCGGTGACGCCGCGCGACATGTCGGAGAGAAAGTAAACGCCCGTTTGGCCCACTTCCTCGAGCGTCACATTCCGCCGCAGCGGCGCGTTGAACTCGTTCCATTTCAGGATGTAGCGGAAGTCACCGATGCCCGACGCGGCAAGCGTCTTGATCGGCCCCGACGAGATGGCGTTGACGCGAATGTTCTTGTCGCCGAGATCGGCGGCCATGTAGCGCACAGAGCATTCCAGCGCCGCCTTCGCGAGCCCCATCACATTGTAGTGCGGCATCCATTTCTCGGCGCCGTAATAGGTGAGCGTCAGCATCGAGCCTCCGCGCGGCATCAGCTTTTCGGCGCGCTGCGCAACGGCCGTGAACGAGTAACAGCTCACCAGCATGGTCTTGGTGAAATTGTCTTCGGTGGTGTCGATGTAGCGGCCGTCGAGCTGGCCCTTGTCGGAAAATGCAATGGCGTGGACAAGAAAATCGAGCGCCCCCCAGGCCGATTTCACGGCCTCGAACACGGCATCGACCGTGCCGCTGTCGGTCACGTCGCAATGTCCCACCACAAGGCCATCGACCTCCTCGGCGAGCGGCTCCACCCGCTTCTTCAACGCCTCGCCCTGATAGGTAAACGCCAGGTCGGCGCCGTGATCGCGGCAGGCCCGCGCGATCCCCCACGCGATCGAGCGGTTGTTCGCCACGCCCATGACGAGGCCGCGTTTTCCGCGCATGAGCCCTGAAATTTCAGCCATTCCGCTTCCCGCCTGCCCCGATGCCGAGCCGGTTGCCATCCCCTATGGCATAGGGCTATGGGGCCATCAAGCAAGCCGCCGGGGCTGCTCCGGCCGGCCGTTGTTCAATTCAGCTTCCGGAATATGCACGGCGATTCCGGGGTTTATGTCGATGATCAACGCTATTGAAAGACGTTCGGCGTAGGCCTTGCGTAGCTCCGTCGTTCGGGCTGCTCGGGGGCGGGTGAGGTCGGGAGTTCGGCTTGGCGGGATTTCGTCAAAGCGTCGAAGCGACGATACCGGCGCTCCGGCGTTACGCGCGGGCGCTCACGCGCGACAGCGATGCCGCCGACGACCTGGTGCAGGACACGCTGGTCAGGGCGCTGCGCTCGGAGCACCTGTTCCACGGGGGCGACGTCCGCAGCTGGCTGTACACGATCCTGACTAACCTCAACCGCAATCGCCTGCGGTCACTGGCGCGGCGTCCGTTGCTCTCGCCGATCGAGGACAATGACGCGCCCGACATGGCGGGCCCGGAAGCCGGCGGGCGGGACATCGAGCGGGCACTGGCGACTTTGGTGGAAGACCAGCGCAGCGCCTTGCTGCTGGTCGTGCTCGAGGGGCTGAGCTACCGCGAAGTCGCCGAAATTCAAGGCGTGCCGATTGGAACGGTCATGTCGCGTCTGGCGCGCGCGCGCGTGCAGATCAAGGCATATCTCGACGGCGAGCGTCCGATGCTGCGCCGCGTGAAATGACGATGAAGGTGAAGCTATGAACCATCATGATTCACCGGTTACCGTGGACGAGCTCCACGCGTATATCGACGGTGAACTGCCGGCCGACCGCCAGGGCGCGGTTTCCGACTGGCTGGCCGCGCACCCGCAGGATGCGGAGCTTGTCGCCGCATGGCGGGCGCAGGCCGAATCCATTCGCGCGCGCTACGGCGGCGTCGCCAGCGAGCCGGTGCCGGAGCGGCTGAAGCTCGAGCGTCTCTTGCAAAGCGGCCGGCGCGGCAGCTGGACGTGGCGGCTGGTGGCGGCGGCCGCCGCGGTCGTGACGTTCCTGATCGGCGGCGGCGCCGGCTGGGTCGCGCGCGGCGTATCGGCGGCGGCGCCGAGCAGCTTCGAGATCTTCACGGCCGACGCTCTCGACGCCTACAAGCTCTATGTCGTCGAAGTGCGCCATCCGGTCGAGGTCGGCGGCGACGAGCGCGCGCACATGAAGCAGTGGCTGTCGAAGCGCATCGGCTATCCGCTGAACGTGCCGGAGCTGCAATCGATCGGGCTCAAGCTTGTCGGCGGACGGCTGCTGCCGGGGCCGACCGGCGAAGCGGCGGCGTTCTACATGTACGAAGGTCCGTCGGGCGAGCGCTTCACCGTCTATTGCGCGCGCTCGCATTCGCCGCAGACCGGCTTGCGCTATCGGGACGAGACTCGCGCGGCCGCTTTCTACTGGGTCGAGGACAACGTCGCCTATGTCGTGAGCGGGCCGGCCGATCGCGACCGTCTGAAGAAGGTGACGCGGGCGGTGTGGGAGCAGGTCGACGGACGGAAGTCGTCTTGAGGCGTCAATTCGCCATGGAGCAATCGGCGCAGCGTTGATCCGGCCCGGCTCCGGCGTCTGACCGCGCCGCTCTCAGCCCAGATTCTTGCGCGGATCGTACGGCTTTCCGTCCCGCCATTTCCGCATTAGTTCCGCGAGGTCGGCATCGCCGTGCTCCGGCAGCACGATGCGCACGGTGGCGAGCAAATCGCCCGCGCCGCTTTTCGTCCTAAGCCCTTTGCCCTTCAGGCGAAACGTGCGTCCGGAATTCGTCTCCGGCGGGAGCGCCAGCTCGACCGCGCCGTCGAGCGTCGGCACCCGCACCTTGGCCCCGAGCACCGCCTCATACAGCGTGATCGGCAGCTCCATGCGCAGGTCGGCCCCCTCCGGCGTGAAAATCGGATGGGATGCAATCGTCACCGTGATCAGCGCGTCGCCCGCTCCGCGCCGGCCCGGCCAACCTTGCCCGCGCAGCCGGATCTGCTGTCCGCTCGTAAGGCCCGCCGGAATTTTCACCTCGACGTCCTTGCCGTTCGGCAAGTGAACGCGAGTCTTTACGCCTTTGGCGGCTTCCGGAAGCGTGATGGTAAGAGCGGCCTCAAGGTCCTGGCCGGTTTTCGGCTCGGTGAATTCGGCCGCCTCGAAGCCGAAACCGCCGCTGCGGGACCGCGCCGCGCCACTGAACATGCCGCGCAGCAAATCCTCAAAACCACCCTGCGCACCCCCGCCGCCCGCTCCCGCGCCGGCGCGCTGAAAACCGTCTGGTCCCCAGGTGAACGATTCAAAATGAGCCCCGCGGCCAAAGCCGCCCGGTCCCGCACCCGGATGAGCGCCGGCTCCGAAGCCTTCGAAACCGCGGAACTTGGGCTTGCCTTCGGCATCGATCTCGCCGTGGTCGTATGACTTGCGCTTCTCGTCCGAGCCCAGGATTTCGTAGGCCGCATTGAGTTCGGCAAAGCGCGAGGCAGCCTTCGGGTCGTGCTTATTGGCGTCGGGATGCAGCTTCTTGGCAAGCTTGCGGAAGGCGCTCTTGATCTCGCCTTCGCTCGCACCCTTCGATACCCCCAGAACCTCGTAGGGGTCGCGCATTCTTGAGCTTCTCCGTCAAATCCCCCAGTCGCCCAAGATGGCGACTCGCCCCTCAATGTGGGGCGCGGCAGGACGCGATGCAACGCGGTCCGGGGAGATGCCGATCAGGAACGCTTCCAGGGCCTGAGCGAGCGCACTTCCCATTTGTCGTGCGCCTGCCGGCACGCCTCACCCTGCAGCCAGGCTTCCGCGTTGCCGCTGACGTAGCTGGCGAGGAAATCGTGGCAGACCGCGCCGTCCTGGGTGTAAGCCGAGGCGATCGGCGTCACCGTGCCGCGCGCGCCCGACTGCGGATTTTCCCAAGGCTGACTCGCGTTCTTGCCGCCGCGCGTGAGAACTTCGCTGACCGCGGCGCGCGTATAAGCGAGGTCGCGCTCGGGGGGCAGTTCGGCCGCCTGCTTGCTGCCGGGTGGCGGCGTGATCGAGCCGGTCGTGTCGGATGCGCCGACCGTGCCGAACAATGAGTCGAAATTCGAGGGCAAGCTGCAGGCGCCGCACGCCAAAGAAAGGGACAGCGCGGCCATCAGCGGCAAAGACCCGCAGCGCTGCCGCCGGCATAGGCGCGGCGGCAGCGTTTCAGTATAAAGGCGCCCTTGGACGCGACGGGCCATCAGCGTGGCCAAACGAGTACTCCGCCGGATGTCAGATACAGCGCCGATTGAACACCCAACCTGGTTAACGAGTGGTGATTTCACCGCGGCGGACGAGCCGCTGCAGCTTTTTGCCGCCTGGCTGCGCGATGCGACCGCCTCCGAGCCGCGCGACCCGACGGCCATGACTCTGGCCACGGTCGACAGGGACGGCCTTCCGAATGCGCGGATGGTGCTTCTCAAGGGCGTCGACGAGCGCGGGTTTGTTTTCTACACGAATATGGACAGCCAAAAAGGGCATGAGTTGGACGAACAGCCGAAGGCGGCGCTGGTTTTCCATTGGAAGTCGCTGAACCGGCAGATCCGGATACGCGGCCCGGTGGAACGGGTCACCGACGCGGAGGCGGACGCCTATTTTGCGACACGGCCCAAGCAGGCGCAGATCGGCGCGTGGGCGAGCAAGCAGTCCGCGCCGCTTGAAAGCCGCCTGGCCTTCGAAAAGGCGATCGCGATCTACGCCACCAAATATGCGATCGGAACCGTCCCCCGGCCGCCCAACTGGTCAGGCTTCCGGGTCATCCCATTGATCGTCGAATTCTGGCACGATCGCCCTTTCCGTCTGCACGACCGGATCGAATTTCGCCGCGATACGCCGGGTGCGCCCTGGAACAAGACGCGCCTTTATCCGTGAGCTAATCTGAACGCGGCCGAAAGCTTGTTCCAGTTCAGAGGGATTCCAAAGGGATCGTTATGGCTTCGCCGTCCGCAAATCATCCGCGCCGCACCTTGCTCCTGACCGGAGCAAGCCGGGGCATCGGGCATGCGACGGTCAAGCGCTTCTCCGCCGCCGGGTGGCGCGTGATCACTTGCTCGCGCCATCCATTTCCCGAGAATTGTCCCTGGGAGGCGGGCCCCGAAGATCACATCCAGGTCGACCTCTCGGACACGGCCAGCACGGAGGAGGCAATCGCCGAGATCAAGCGACGGCTGGCCGACAACGAATTACATGCTCTCGTCAACAATGCGGCGATCTCGCCCAAGGCAGAAGGCGGAAAGCGCCTGAGCACCATCGACACCACGGTCGATGTCTGGCGCCACGTGTTTCGGGTGAACTTCTTTGCACCGATCATGCTCGCGCGCGGCCTGCTCGATGAGCTGAAGGCGACGAAAGGGTCCGTGGTCAACGTGACGTCGATCGCGGGCTCGCGCGTGCATCCTTTCGCCGGCGCGGCATATGCCACGTCGAAGGCGGCGCTTGCCGCGCTCACGCGCGAAATGGCATCCGATTTCGGCCGCTTCGGCATCCGGGTCAATGCAATTGCGCCGGGCGAAATCGATACCGCGATCCTGTCGCCGGGCACGGAAAAAATCGTCGAGCAGATTCCGCTGCATCGGCTTGGCACCACGGACGAGATTGCCAAGATCATTTACGTGCTTTGCACCGATACGTCGTCCTACGTCAACGGCGCCGAGATTCACATCAACGGTGGTCAGCACGTGTAGTCAATACCTTGCTTTACTATACTACTCTATTTGACGACGTCCTGAATTTACCGGCTGGGAGGAGTCGTTCATGCAGGCTGCACCGATAAGGCTTCGCCTGCTTGGCCGTTTTGCGATGCAAGTTGACGGTAATCCCGTCACGCCAATCCGCATCGGCTCCAGAAAAGGCTGCGGGCTCATCGCCTACCTCGCGATGCACCCGGAAAACAGCGAAAACCGCGAAACGTTGGCAACGCTGTTATGGGGCAACCATCCTGACCAACAGGCGCGGCAGAATTTGCGTCAATGTCTGGCGTCGCTACGCTGCAACCTGGCCCCGATGGCGCCGCGCCTGCTGGTGTTCGAAGGCGAGGTGGTCCGGTTGGATACTGCGGCACTCGCTGTTGATGCCCGCGAATTTGTGACGCTTGTCGAATCTCCTGACGCCAGCGACCTGATCCGCGCGTCCGCGCTCTACCGCGGCGAGTTTCTCAGCGGTTTCAATTTCAACGTTGAAGCCTTCGACGACTGGTCCCGCATGAAGCGCGACAGCATGGCGTCGGCGGCGGCCAGAGCATTCGAGTTCTGCGCCACGCACTACGATAGCCTCAATGACGGAGCCCGCGCCATCGAGGCGGCCGAGCGGCTGGTGGCGCTTGATCCGCTGCGGGAAGATTGGCAACGGCTGCTACTGCACGTCTATGCGCGCCATCGCGGCGCCGGCGCCGCGTTGGCGCACGGCAACAACCTGATCGTCTTGTTGAAACGCGAGCTCGGTGTCGCCCCGGACTCGATGACGAGCACTCTGCTGGACGAGATCAGGCAGGGGGCAATTAAGCGAGCTGCCCCTCTCTCTACTCCTAACGGTGTAAATGACAATGAAGATGACTCGGCAGACTTTCGGGCTGCCGACGCCGCGGTTGCATCGACGCGAGAAGAACATGCAGGATCTGGTCTGACCAGGAATCTGCCGCGCTGGCAACTGGCGACCGCCGTTGTCTGTGTATTCGTGGTTCTTGCCGGAGGCCTGTTGCTTCTATCGCGGACGGCCCTGACGCAGAACCCAATCGGCGCGTCCCGGATGCCGCCCAAGCCGCTCGCGAATCGTGCAACTCAAATGGCCGGCCTTTCGACCAATGGCATTGTGCCGATTGCGGTATTGCCGTTCATCGCTCCAATGGGCGGCAACGATTTGAAGGTGGCGGATGCCATTACCAACGATCTGATTGCCGACCTGTCGCGCAATGCCAGGCTAGCTCTCATTTCGCGCCAGGCGTCCTATTACTATCGCGCGCATTCCGCGAATTCCAATGCAATTGGCGCTGCGCTTGGGGTTCGGTACGTCGTCGAAGGAAGCCTTCGCACGCAGGACAGCCTGATTCATGTCAATGTTGAACTGGTCGATACGACAACACGTCTGCAAGTGTGGTCCGATCAAATCGAGCGCAGCGATGCCGATCGCTTCAGCAGCCAGAGTGAAATCGCCAAACGGCTGGCGCGCGAGTTGAACGTGGCGGCGATAACTCTCAACGCGCACCACGATCGAAAACGGAGCAATCCAACGATTGCAGAGTTATTCGCCAAAGCTTATGGGGCCCATTTTCGCGGCCCGAGCAAAGCCAATATTTTGGAAGCAATCGAGAATTTCGAGAAAGCGTTGCAGCGCGAGCCGCGCTCGGTATCTGCGCTCGTGGGCATCGCGGCCGAGCTAACGAGGGGCAGCCTCCATTACGCCCTCGATCCCAAGCCGAGCCTTGAGCGTGCGGAAACATTGATGAAGCAAGCTCTGCAGTTCAGGCCTGACGCGGCTTTTACAAATTATTGGATGGGCATGGTCCACAAGGCGCAAGGCCGGTACGAGAGCGCAAAGAATTCGTTTCTGCGCGTGATCGAAATCGATCCCAGCTTCGCGCCCGCCTACGCCCAGATTGGCATGACATTGACACTTATGGGCCATGCCAACGATGCCATGCACCACATCCAATATGCCATGCGGCTCTCCCCGGAAGATCCGGCCATGCGATACTGGACCATGTTTGCCGGTGTCACCGAACTCGAACTGGGTCACGACAAGGCGGCGCTTGAATGGTTTAACAAGTCGGCCGCTTACGTACCGCCAAGCCCTAAGCTTCGCATGTTTCTCGCCGGCGCATACGCGTTGCTCGGGAACAAGGCGGCGGCCGCCGAACAAGCCGAGTACTTGCGAAGCCATGCCGATAGCCCGGCCGTGGCCGATCTGATGAAGCAGGTCAGGCTCGGGTCCGAAGGCAGTTACGCGAACACGCGCCGGCTCCGCTCAGGGCTTGAACTCGCGTTTGGCACGTCTTTGTAGCTTTTGCCGCACGGCTTCACGTCTTTCCACACACTGATGGCCCCCTCGCGCCAGGACTGGCGCGCATTTCACGCTCGATTCACGGTCGCCTGACGGCCTCGATGCTGAAGTTACAGCCGGACTTCGGGAATTGAACCCGAGAAGCGGGGCAACCTCTCGCTCCGAGTCGAAGCAATTTGCATCTCGGGGCAATTGTGGGGAATACAATGCTACCTCGTCCGCCGGCACTTTCCGCCGCATTAATAACGATCCAGGTGCTGGCGGCAGCAAACTTTGCGGGCGCTGCCGATATAAAGGCGCCGGTTTACAAGGCGCCGCCGATAATGGCGCCTGCGCCGACCTGGGCCGGCTTCTATGCCGGTCTCAACGCCGGGTATGGTTGGGGCTCCGGATCGACAGATCTCGTCGCGCTCGAACCGAATTTCTTCATTCGCGGTCAAACCATAGGGGCTTTGCCAACCTCGCTTGGCCCGCGCATGGAAGGTTTCATCGGCGGCGGACAAATCGGCTACAATTTTCGATTTGATCGAACGATTCTGGGTCTGGAAGCGGATATCGCCTACTCAGGCATGAAAGGCACCGCCGCCTATTCGTCCAACGTTTCTCCTCCCGTCCTCCCGCCAATGACAACCACGCAGACCAATAAGGTCACGTGGCTCGGCACAGTGCGGTCGCGCTTGGGCTGGCTGTGGACGCCGTCGGTATTGGTCTATGCCAGCGGGGGGTTGGCGTATGGCGGCGTGAAGGCGTCAACCAACGTCAACGTCGATCTTGCGGCAAACTGCCCGGCCAGCAACGTTCTTTGCTCGACTGGATCGCTGTCGGATGCGCGCATCGGCTGGGCGGTCGGCGGCGGCATCGAGGCGCTTATCGGCATCAACTGGACTGCCAGGATCGATTATCTTTATTTCGACCTCGGAAGCGAATCGTACCCCGTTGTCAGCACCGCTACATTTGGCTTCGGCGGCACCGAAGTCATGCGGCCGAACGCAAAATTCAACGGCCACATTGTCCGCGTCGGCCTGAACTATCGGTTCGGGGGGCGATGATGCGTTGCTCGTCTCGCCTCCTCATCGCTGCCGTTCTTTGCACCGCTCCCATCTCGATCGCCTCCGCAGCCGATCTTCCGTTAAAAGCGCCGATGTCCAAGGTGCCGGTCGCCCCTGCGGTCTACGACTGGACCGGGTTCTACATTGGCGCCAATATTGGCTACGGCGTCGGTCGGAATGGCACCGATCAAAGCGTGCTGGCGCCACTCAGCCTGCCGGATCAGGTAGGATCGTTCAAGATATCGCCGGCCGGTGTGCTTGGCGGCATTCAAGGCGGATACAACTGGCAGACCGGTCGCCTCGTTCTC
>DASSRW010000099.1:0-34823 GCA_035701545.1 Pseudolabrys sp. | reverse complement strand
GAATTCGCCGCCGCGCGAGACGTCTACTCCGGCGCTCCCAAAGGTTCTGGCCGCAGGTAAACGATGAGGCACATGCGGGTGCTCCAGAAAGCCACGCCGGAGCGGCTGAGCACGTTCCCCGACGGCGTGTTTGCGGTTCTTGTTACCGTGCTAGTCCTTGAACTGCGTTCGCCGGAGCTTCCCACCTTCAAGTCGCTGCTGTTGCTTTGGCCGCGAGATTAGCCCCGGAATGCCTCGCAAAACAGAGTGTCAAAACGCGCTCATCTGAACGTCAGGATGTCGGCGTTCGCGTGATAGCCGGCAAACCGCGCGCCGTCCGGCAAGTCCGCCCGAGGTGTCAGAACATCTTGCAAGCTCTCGAATCCGAATAGCTTGCAGGCTGCCGAAAAAGAGCGCCATTCGGGTCGCGCCGACGCTTGCTGTGGGCATTGGGGAACGGCCCAAGCCCGCAGCACAACGATGCGATCGTCTATGACGTCGGCAAGGACGGCAGGAGCGAAAGCGGGTGGGGCCATCCGACCTGCGGCCACAACGCGCCGCAGATCGCGAAGCAGCTGGGCGCCGGCATCGTGAGCCTTGCGCAGTGGACGGCAGACGCCCGTGCCGTCGACGACGCAGGGCGCAGCGCCGCCTGAAAGCGAAGCGCCGCCGCCGAGCGAGCCGCCACGCGCGCCGGAGAAATAGAGGGTGATGGCGGGGAACAGCGCGACGTTCAGTCAATCCGTTTGAACGGGTGTGAATTTCGTTGCGGTTGCGCCGCCGGGCTTCCTGTCTAGACAGGCGGTGCGGCGAGCTGACCTCGCCAGCCAACGCGTTGCGTCCATGAGCAGCCGGCCGCGCCGATGCCGAATTTCGATCGGGGGAACCAGGTTCTCAGTCATGTCAAAGGAGTTACGCCGCACGGAAAGCGGCTGTTCCCGGAACGTTTTCTCGTGTGAGTCGTTTGGCGAACACAAGAAAAGACAGAAGCAAGACGGAATGAGGTGGCCGATGCAAACTGCCCTTTCATATCGCCACCTCGCTCGGGAATGTGAGAAGAAGGCGCGCGAGGAACACTCACTTGAGTATCGGCTCGGTTGGGAGACCCTCGCGCAGTCCTATCGGCTGCTCGCCGAGCAAACTGAGGAGGCCAGTCGCCGGACGCAAAAGGAACAGGCAAGTACGTCTGACGGATAATCGAGGAGCGTGCGGCGCGAGCGCTGAATCGGACGATTCGGCGCTCGCCTTTTTGTCCAGCTCACCGGCGCGAATGCAGGCCCCCCGGGGCAAGCGGTGAATCGATTCAAAGCTAGCCGGCTTTGATCTCGATCTTCCTTTCGCTCTTCTGCGCTTCCGGACTTTTCGGCAGCTTCAGCGTGAGCACGCCGTTCTTGAACGATGCGTCGATCTTCTCGGGATCGACGCTTTCAGGGATGCGAAACGAGCGCTGGAACGACCCGAAGCGGCGTTCGGAGAGGTAGTAGTCCTGCTTGCTTTCCTCCTTCTCCTCGCTTTTCTCGCCTTTGATGGTGAGTACGCCGTCCGCGCACTTCACTTCGAGGTTCTTCTCGTCGATGCCGGGGAGTTCGGCCGTGATCTGGAACTCACCCGGCTTTTCCACCACGTCGACCGCCGGCGCGCCGGCCGTTCGCATGCCCGAGGCGGGCGGCGAAACGCCCGGCGACGACACAAACGGGAACCGCCACAGATCGTCGAACATCCGATCGATCTCGCGCCGGACAGTTTCGAACGGATTCCATTCGCTCAGCGGATGCCGCCTGGCTTCGCGCGAACCTGTTTGGGTTGGCAGCTTGCTTTCCTGGGCCATCGTCTTGCTCCTTCCATATCTCGGCCCGGGCTCTCACGGCGCGTGCCGAACGAAGGACTTGATGCGGTCCGCTTTTCTGGCGGGCGGCGGCGCGCAGCATCGCGCCTGAAACGGACTGCGGGTACATCGTTCGAAGACCCCGACAAGCTTGCTCGCGCCCAGTCGGATTCGACCGGCATCGCGTTGAGCCCGGCCTAGGCCAACGTTGCACGTTCGACTTGGTTCGCCGGGAGGAATTTCTAGAGGGCCGGCGTCACGACGCCGATCAATGCCCGCGCACGCAGACGGATGCGGTCCCGCTCGCCGGAGGCCGCGAGCCTGAGAATGCGTTGCGCCATTTCGGCTTTGCTGAGCCGCGCTTGTTGCACCGGCGACAGCGAAGCCCACGCGTCGTCGAGAACTTTCCTCAACAGCTCGATGGTGTCGGGATCGAACGAAGCGCCTTTGGCGAGCAACAGAATTCTCCCCACGAACGAGAATACTCGAACCACCATCGAGATATTTTATCCTCGTGCGTTTTCAAGGGGTGGTCTGTGCGCTGCCCGACTCATAAACGCAATTTTACGTTGTCCGGCGCAGCGGTTGCGCGAAGCGCACAGGAACGGAATTGGAAATCATTCGTTGGCTGCGTGCGTACCTCCTGCCTCCTCGAATTGTCTTCGCTCTCACGTCGCCCCTTGAGCGAAGATAAAAGGCGGGCCGGCCCGAAAGGCTGGCCCGTTTTATTGTGCGCACACGCGAGCATCGAAATCGCAAGCCGCTCTCGATTCTATGAAAGCGAAGTGAGCCGCCGTCGTTACTGGCGACAACTCCTGGTGGGCGGCGTGCGTCAACGGGTGTCACACGCGTCAGTGCAAGAGAAAAATATGATCGCGTGAGCGGCATGCGCGCCGGGGCAGCTCTGCCGACAACCTGTTCTAAATCAAGAATATTCCTGCACCACCTACTGCGAATTTGATGGCGCCTGCGCCGGCGCCAAGCATTGATCTTTTGCTTGAGCCATTGATACCTTTGACCACAAGAGCCCAGATTATGAGCGATAAACGGGCCCAATAAACATTCCCATGGGAGGAATTCCAATGAACAAGGAAAGTCGTAAGGGCTTGAGCCGGCGCAGCGTGCTGAAAAGTGCGGCGGCTGTCGGCGCGTTTCCGCTCGTGAACATTTCGCGCAGCTGGGCCGCGGAGCCGACCATCGGCAATTATCCCGCCGGCGTGCAGGGCGATAGCGTGTTCGTCGGATTGACCTGTCCGCTGACCGGCCCCTATTCGGCGGAAGGGGGCGACTTGCAAAAAGGCTACGAGCTCGCGATCAGCCATCTCAACGGCGGCGGCGGGCTCGTCAGCAAGATCTCGACGCTGTCCGGCAAGGGCGTGCTCGGCAAGAAGATCGAGTACAAGGTCGCCGACACGCAGACGCAGCCCGGCCCGGCGGTGCAGGCTGCCAGCAACTTCATCACCAACAACAAGGCGATCATGATCTCGGGCTGCTCGAGCAGCGCGACGGCGATCGCGCTCGAGAAGGTCGCGCAACGCTATCGCGTGCTCAACATGGTCGGCGCGAGCGGCGCAAACGAGACCACCGGCAAGGATTGCCAGCGCTACGCCTTCCGCTCGCAGCCGAGCGCGTACATGGCGGCAAAGGCGCTCGCGCCCGTGCTCGGCAAGGAGCTCGGCAAGAACCGCAAGGCCGTCTACCTCGTGCCCGACTACGCCTACGGCCACTCGGTCTACGATTCGACCTCCAAGTTCACCGAGCAGGAACTGGGCTGGAAGACGGTCGGCCAGCAACTCTGCCCGGTCGGCACGGCGGACTACAGCTCGTTCCTGCTGAACATCGCCAACAGCGGCGCCGACGTGTTCGTCAACGTCGCGTTCGGCAACGACTCGGTCGCCTCCACCAAGCAGGCCAAGCAGTTCGGCGTGCTCGACAAGATGAAGATGATCGTGCCGAACCTCTCCGCCTTCCAGGGCAAGGAAGTCGGCGCCGAGATCATGCAGGGCGTCTACGGCACGCTCGGCTTCTGGTGGACGCTCGCCGAGACGATTCCCGAGGCGAAGATTTTCGTCGACGCTTTCGACGCCAAGTACAAGTACAAGCCGCGCTGGACCGCACACATCGCCTATACGCAGCTTCTGGTGTGGGCGGATGCGGTCGAGCGCGCCAAAACGTTCAATCCGATCTCGGTGATCAAGGCGCTCGAGGCCGAGCACAAGCTCAAGATGCCGCTCGGCGAGGTCTATTACCGCGGCTGCGACCACCAGCAGGTTCGCGCCGTTCCGGTCGTCGTCGGCAAGAAACCGAGCGAGATGCGCAATCCGGAAGACATCTACAAGGTGGTCGGATTGACGCCGGGGCCGGACGTCGTGCCGCCGTGCGACTCGACCGGCTGCAAGATGCCGTCGTACTAGACCGTAATTGGTTGGGCTTGCGCCGGCGGCATATTCCGCTCATTCCGGCGGGAATCCAGCATTTTCGGCTCTGGGTCCCCGCTGTTGCGGGGACGAGCGGATAGGCTTCCGGTCGGACCCCAGGGCACGATCGTACCGGAGCGCGACACGATGAATTGGTCCCTGCTTTGGGCGCAGCTGTTCAATGGGCTCACGCTCGGCGCCCTGCTCGTGCTCGTCGCGATGGGATTGACCATCATCTTCGGCGCGCTGGGCGTGATCAACTTCGCCCACGGCGCCTTCTACATGATCGGCGCCTATGCGGGCTACGTGATGTTCGAGGCGACGCATTCGTTTGTGCTGGCGGTTGCGGCGGGCACGTTTGTGCTGCTGCTGCTCGGCCTCGTGGTCGAACGGGGCCTCGTGCGGTATTATTATCGGCGGCCGCACGAGGACCAGATCCTCATGACCTTCGGCCTCGGCATCATCCTGGTCGAGGCCGTCCGCGCCTACTTCGGCGGCATCTCCAAGCGTCTGCCGGTGCCGAGCTGGGGCGGCGGGGCGGTCAATCTCGGCTTTCTCTATTATCCGACCTATCGCATCCAGGTGCTCGGCATCGTCGCCGCCGCGCTGGTCGTGCTCTACATCGTGCTCTATCGCACGCGGCTTGGCCTTATCGTGCGGGCCGGGATCGAGGACCAGCTGATGGTCAACATTCTCGGGATCAACGTGCGGCGCACGTTCCTCGTGGTGTTCGGGCTCGGCAGCATGGCCGCCGGTTTTGCCGGCGTGATCAACGCGCCGATCGTCACTGTCGTGCCCGACATGGGAACGCTCGTGCTGGTGCAATCCTTTGTCGTCGTCGTCATCGGCGGTGTCGGCTCGTTCTGGGGCGCGCTGGTCGGCGGCCTGATCGCCGGTGAGATCATCAGCCTGACCGCGATGGTGCAGCCCGCTTATTCCGAAGTGATGCTGTTTGCGGCTATGGCCATCGTGCTGATCCTCAGGCCGCAGGGCCTGTTCGGCGTGCAGGGACGCCAATGATTGTCGAGAAGCTCGCGGCGCACGGTCCGTTCGGCCGCTGGCTTCCGGAAGCGCTCGCAGTCATCGCGCTGATCATTTTTCCGTCGGTGTTTGCGCTGATCGGCGGCACCGCCGACATGGCCGACCGCATTCTGATCTGGGGCATTTTCGGCTTCGGATTCGACATTCTGTTCGGCTTCACCGGATTGTTGTCGTTCGGGCAGGCGGCGTTCTTCGGCTCGGGCGGGTTCATGACCGCCTATCTGCTGATCGCCGGCATCACGAACAACGCCGTCATCGCGCTCATCATCGGCACCGTTTTCGCGGCTATCCTCGGCGTCATCATCGGCGCGCTGTCGTTGCGGCGCTCCGGCATCTATTTCGCGATGCTCACGCTCGCCTTTGGCGAGATGTTCTATTTCCTCGACATCTCGCCGCTCAAGCAATTCACCGGCGGCGAAAACGGACTCGCCGGCGTTCCCGCAACTCACATCGGCATCGGCAACTGGTTTGTCGAATTGCACACGCCGGAAGGCATGTACTGGGTCATCGCGATCCTGTTTCTCATCGGCTTCTGGTTGGCGCGCCGCATCGTCAATTCCTCGTTCGGCGCGGTGCTGCTGTCGATCCGCGAGAACGACGTGCGCGCGCGCACGCTTGGCCACGACGTCCAGAAATACAAGCTCGCCGCCTTCGTAATCGCGGCGGCCTATGCCGGCGTCGCCGGCAGCCTGTTCGGCCTGTTTCAGGGCTACATGCCGCCGGACGGCTTTTATCTTGAGACGTCCGGCCAGCTCGTCGTGCAGACAATCATGGGCGGCGCGGGGACGCTGGTCGGCCCGACCGTCGGCGCGCTGATCTGGATCTATCTGCGCACGGCCTTGCAGCAGCTGCCGCTGATCGGCCCGATCTGGAAAATGGTGCTCGGCATCATCTTCGTGCTGATCGTGACGCTGTTCCGGCGCGGCATTTGCGGCGGCATCGCGCTGCTGTGGGAGCGGATGGCCGGCGGGCGCGTTGCTCCGGCGGAGGCGCCCTCCGTCGCGACGATGCCGGCGGAAGCGTCTCCGCGCACGCGCGCGCCGCTGACGGGCAAAGTCATCCTTGAAGCGAAGGACCTCACCAAGCGCTATGGCGGCCTCACCGCCGTCGACAAGGTCTCGTTTGAAGTTGTCGAGGGCGAGATCCGCGCACTGATCGGTCCGAACGGCGCCGGCAAGACCACATTCTTCAACATGCTGGCCGGCGCCATTCCGCCCACCAGCGGCGAGATGTTCTTCCGCGGCGAGCGCATCACGCGCGCGGGCAGCACCGCCATCTGCCAGCGCGGCCTCGTCAAGAGCTTCCAGATCAACCAGCTTTTCCCGAGTCTTACGGTCTGGGATAACGTCCGCATTCCGGCAATCGCGCGCAGCTATGGCAAATTTCATCCCTCGATGCTGCGCGACGTGCGCGATTCCGAGGGGCTGAACAAACTGGTCGCGCAGTCGCTGGCAGCCGTGCACCTGTCGGATCGCGCGCATGCGCCGGCGCGCGAACTTGCCTATGGCGAGAAGCGACGGCTGGAAATCGGTCTCGCGCTCGCCACCACGCCAAGCACGTTGCTGCTCGACGAGCCGACCGCCGGCATGAGCCCTTCCGAGCGGCAGGACACGATCCGCCTGCTCAAGAGCATCGCGGCCGGCGTCACCATCGTGATCGTCGAGCACGACATGGACGTCGTCTTCGGGCTTGCCGACCGCGTCACGGTTCTGTTCAACGGCCGCAAGATCGCCGAAGGGCCGCCCGAGGCGATCAAGGCGAACGCCGAAGTGCGCGCCGCCTATCTGGGCAATCCGGTGCAGAAATGAGCCTGCTCGAGGTCGACAAGATCAACACCTATTACGGCGAGGCGCACGCGCTGTTCGACGTGTCGCTGCAGGTCGAGCAGCACGAAGTGGTGGCGCTGCTCGGCCGCAACGGCGCCGGCAAGAGCACGACGCTGAATACGGTGATGGGCGTGCTGGCGCCGAAATCCGGCGCCATCCGCTTCGCCGGCGAGGATGTTGCGTCGTTGCCACCATACGAGATCGCCCAGCGCGGCCTTCAGCTTGTGCCGGAGGAGCGCCGCATCATCGGCGGGCTGACGGTCGAGGAAAACATCGTGCTCGCGACGCTGACGGCGGAAAAGCCATGGCCGCTGGATCGCGCCTACGAGATGTTTCCCCGCCTTGCCGAGCGCAAGCGCAACCGCGGACGCGAGCTTTCCGGCGGCGAGCAGCAGATGCTGGCGATTGCGCGCGCGCTGGTGCGCGAGCCGAAGATGATTCTGCTCGATGAGCCGTTCGAGGGCCTGGCCCCCATCATCGTGCAGGACCTGATCGGGGTCTGCCGGACCATCGCCGAGGCGGGGCAGACCATCATCATCGTCGAGCAGAACGTCGATGCGGCGCTCGGTCTTGCGCACCGCTGCTACGTGCTCAACAACGGGCACGTGGTGTTTGAGGGCACGCCGGAAGGGTTGCGCAAGGACACCGAATTCATGCACCGCCACCTCGGTGTGGAGGCGTGATGCCGGCCGGCCTTTCACCCATCAAGGTCGCCGCGGCGCACGCCGCGCCGGTGTTTCTCAACGCGCAGCGCTCCGTTGACAAGGCCTGCGCCTTGATTTCGGAGGCGGCCGATCACGGCGCGCGGCTGATCGCGTTTCCGGAAACGTTCATCCCCGCCTTTCCGATCTGGGCGGCGGTGCGCGCGCCGATCTACAACCACGACCTGTTCAAGCGGCTTGCCGCCAACAGCATTCGCGTCGACGGCTCCGAGATGGCGAAAATCCGCGAGGCCGCGCGCGCACACAACATCATGGTCTCCGTTGGTTTCAATGAGGGCACCGCGGCGAGTGTCGGCTGCATCTGGAATTCCAACGCGTTGATCGGCGAGGACGGCGCCATTCTGGTGCATCACCGCAAACTGGTGCCGACATTCTATGAGAAGCTCGTGTGGGCGAACGGCGACGGCGCCGGCTTGCGCGTCAGCGACACCAGCATCGGCCGCATCGGCATGCTGATTTGCGGCGAAAACACCAATCCGCTCGCGCGCTATGCGCTGATGGCGCAAGGCGAGCAGATCCATGTGTCGTCCTATCCGCCGGTCTGGCCGACGCGCGACCCGCGCGGCAATCAGGGCAATTACGATCTGCGCAGCGCCATCCTGATACGCGCCGGCGCGCACAGCTTCGAGGCCAAGGCATTCAACGTGGTCGCCTCCGGCTTTCTCGACAACGCGACGCTCGATGCCATCGGCGATCTCAGCAAGGACGAGCGCGAGATTCTGGAACGCACGCCGCGCGGCATCTCGGTCATCATTGCGCCGACCGGCATGCCGATCGGCGAGGAATTGCGCGACGAGGAGGGGATTCTCTACGGCGAACTCGACCTTTCGGCGTGCGTCGAGCCAAAGCAGTTTCACGACGTCGTCGGCTACTACAACCGTTTTGATATTTTCGATGTGACGGTCGACCGCCGGGCCAATCGGCCGATTTCATTTCGCGACGGCATGAAGCCGGAGATGGAAGGCGCGGCCAGCGCCGGCGAAACACGCTAGTGTCGGCTGGCTTATTCCGCCGCCTGGTCCAGCACCGCGCTCTGCCCCAGCAGAAATGCGCGGTCGTGCTCGAAAATATGCGTCAGGAATTTCGTTACCGCCTTGATGCGCGGGAGGTGAGTCTGCTCGGTTCGCACCGATAGCCATACGTCGCGCTGCACGGAGGTGTCCGGAAACAGCCGCTGCAGTCCGGCGACGCCGGCTGCGACAAAGGTCGGCAGCATGACGATTCCCAGCCCGCCGATGGCGGCATTGCACTGCGCGAGAATGCTGTTGCTGTGGAACACCATGCGCGGGTGTTGCACGAGATCGTCGAGCCAGCGCACGGCGTCGATCGCCAGCAATTCCTCGATATAGCCGACGAAATCGTGCTCGGCGAGATCGGCGAGCGTGCGCGGCGTGCCGCGCCGCCGGAGATAGGACGGCGAGCAATAAAGGTGCATTGCCACGGATGCCGTGCGCTTGCTGGTGAGGCCGGGCGTACGCGGGTTGAAAAAACTCAGAAAAACATCGGCTTCCTTGCGGGAGAGGTCGACCGTCTGCGGAATGCTGACCAGTTCGAGACGCACACTGGAATCGAATTGCGCCAGCAGCGACAGGCGGCGCGCAACATATTGGCTGGCGAGACCTTCCATGGTGGCGACGCGCACAAGCTGGCTTGCCCCTGCACTGCCGCGCACGATCGCATCCTCGAGCGCGTTCGCGTGCACGTCCATGTTTTCGATATGCTTGAGCAGATCGTGCGCGTCCGCGCGCACCGTGACGCCCTTGCGCGTGCGGTTGAGCAGCTTGACGGAGAGGATCGACTCGAGCTTGCCGACGCGGCGACACACCGTCGAATGATCGAGGCGCAGGCGCTTCGCCGCGGCGTGCACGCTGCCTTGACGGGCCACTTCAAGAAACACCCGCAGGTCGTCCCATTTCACGGGCGCCCGGCTCACCAATTCCTCCCTGAAAGGCGCATCTTAATCCAACCCACACTACGATTTTTTGCGGCAATCGGACACAGGATGGTGCAAAAAAACTCTCCGGCTGGTCCGGCGAACGGCCCGATTAATTGATATCAGTCAAGCCTGTAGCGGCAAACGGATTGTCCGGGCTCGATGCGGGTTCTCAAGACGCAAGTGGTCATTGTGGGTGGCGGGGCGGCCGGCTGCTACGCCGCGCTCAACCTGCACCGCAAGGGCATCAAGGCCGTGATCGTTTGCAAGGGCCTCGTCGGCAAAAGCGGCGCCTCGCTCTTTGCCGGTAATCTCGTTCTTTCTGGGCGCCTGCTCGGCAACACGGAGGAGCAGGCGCGCAACACCGCCGAATTCCTCATCAAATACCACAACCAGTTCCTGATCGACCAGGAGTGGGCGAAGCGCTGCGGCGCGTGGATCGCGAGCGTCTACTATCCGGAGCTGGAGGAGGCGGGACTTTATTTCCGGCGCGACGACGACGGCAACATGGTCGTCAGTCCGGGAAAAATCCGCAGCGTCGCCGCCAACGTGCAGGGCAATTCCGGCGTGCCGTTCATGGACATGCGGCGCAAGCAGATCATCAAGGCGGGTATCGAGACCATCGAGGAAACGGTGGTGACCGCGCTCCTGCGCAATGCCGACGGCTCGGTAGGCGGCGTGTTCGGATTGCAGGTGCTGACCGGCGAATACGTCGTCGTGCTGGCGCAGGCCACAATTCTGGCTACAGGTTATTCCGACCGCCTGCACGCGCGCTCGACCGGGACCCGCGAAATGTCGGCTGACGGAATCGCAATGGCCTGGCGCGCCGGCGCCAGCATGGTCAATCTCGAGATGCAGTGGTGGCACACGAACGATGTCGCCTATCCGCCGACCTGGCAGCGCATGCAGATCTATCCGAACCCGATGCTCGGCTCGGAAAAGTCGGCGCGCATGGTCAATTCCGACGGCGAGGAATTCTTCGATCAGCAGAAGGACGATCCGCTCGCCTTCGGCCCTTACACCGTGCAGCTCAAGGCTCTGGCGAAGCAGGTGCACGCCGGCAAGGCGCACTACACCGGCGGCTATTACGCCGGCTTCGATCAATGCGCGCCAGGCGAGGTCGAGGCTTACACGACTTACGCGAAGGTCTACCGGCAGCTCGGCATGGATTTTCCGAAATCGCTGATCGAGACCGCGGTGACTGCGCACTATCGGCAGGGCGGCATCGACGTCGACACGTCGACGATGTCTTCCTCGGTGCCGGGACTTTACGTCGCCGGCGGGGTCGGCGGGCACTGCAACGGGCTGATCGCGCTCGTCACCTATGACGGCAAGGTGGTGGCTGACGGAGTTGCCGATGACCTTGCTGCGCTGAGCGAGCCCGCTTTGCCGGACGAGCAGGTCGAGCAGGAACGCGACCGGCTGGAAGCCTTGCGGCGCGGCGACGATGCGCGCGGCAGACCCTGCGCGCCCGGCGAATTGAAAGAGACCGTGCGCGCGCTGATGTGGGAAAAGGCCGGCATAGAGAAGGACGCGCGCAGTCTCAACGAGGCGCTGGAAGAATTTTCGCGCATTCGCCGGGAGCTGGTGCCGCGCCTGCGCGCCAAAACGCCGGCGCGCGCGGCGAATTACGATTGGCTCGACGCCATCGATTGTCTGAACATGATCGACGCCGCCGAACTCGTCGTATTGTCCTCGTTGCAGCGCGAGGAAAGCCGCGGTCCATTCATGCGCCGCGACTTTCCGGACACCGATAACGAGAACTGGCTGACGGCAAACCTGCTGCACAAGGCGGGTAACGGCTATCGTTTTGAAAAGCGCCCCTACAATCTCTCCCTGTTCAAGCCCGAGTTCGCGCGCGCCAACAATCTCGAGGTGCCGTGGTGAGCGACGTGCTGCACGCGCCCGGCACAGTCGACGCCCGGCGGCTGGGGCAGGCCGAGCACGCCGACAGCCTGCGTGCGCGCAACGCGCGCGTCGCGATCGGCACTCCGGTGGTGGTGAAAGTTCGCCGCAGCGACGGCCGCTTGCAGGAATTCCGCACGCCGTACCAGAAGGCGATGCGCGTGCTCGACGCGCTCAACGCCGTTGCGCTCGCGGACGCACCCGATCTCGCGTTCCGCTGGTTTTGCGGCTCGAAGATGTGCGGCACCTGTGCCGTGCGCATGAACGGCCGCGAGGTTCTGGCGTGCTGGGAAGCGGCCGAGCCCGAGATGACGATCGAGCCGCTGCGCAATCTGCCGGTGATCCGCGATCTGGTCGTCGACCGCGCGCCCTACGAGAAGAAGGTCGCGTCGTTCGAGCCGTGGCTCACGCGCAGCGAGCCCTATCCCGGCTTTCCCGAGCCGCTAGCGCATCGCGACATCGCCAATGCATCGAAGGCGCTCGACTGCATCAGCTGCATGTCGTGCTATTCGGCATGCCCTGTCATTCGACTTGGCTCGCTCACCGATTTCGCCGGGCCGGCGCCACTGGTGCAATTGGGGCAGACGGCGCTCGATCCGCGGCAGGACCAGAGGCAGGTGGCGCGCGCGCTGTCCCGCTCGGGCATCTTCAATTGCGTCTCCTGCTACAAGTGCGAGGAAGTGTGCCCTGCGCACATCCCGATCGTCAGCGGTGTCATCGAGCCGCTGAAGGCGAAAGCCGCGCGGCTCGTGCCGCACATGGCGCGCCATCCGCTCGCATTTCGCGCGGTGGTAGCCCGGCGCGGCCGCATTGACCCTGGCGAATTGATTCTGCGCGTGCAGGGCTTGCGCGCGTTTGCCGTGTTTCCGCGGCTTGTGCGCTTGCTGCTGCGCGGCAAAATCAAGCCGCTGCGCACGCTGCTGGGCCTCAAGACGCCGGCGGCCGGCGCGGCGAAACGCATCCTTAGCAAGGCCAGACGCCCATGAAATTCGCCTACTACCCCGGCTGCTCGGCGCGCAGCACCTGCGCGGAGCTCAACGCGGCGACGCATCGGGTCGCGGCGAAGCTCGGGCTCGAACTGACGCCGCTCGAATCGGCGACCTGTACCGGCGCGCGCGAATTGCGCGCCATCGATCCGCTGCAATTCTACACGCTCAACGTTCGCATCCTCGCGCTCGCCGAGCGCGAGGGGCTGCCGCTGATGACGATCTGCAACACCTGCACGCTCAATCTGCTCGATGCGCACGCGGCGGTTTGCGACGATGCGCGGCTGTTGCGTCAGGTCAACGAGAGATTGCGCGGCGAAGGCCTGGAATATCATCGCACGACCAGAATAAGCCACTTCCTGTGGGTGCTGTACGAGAACATCGGCGAGGAAAAGTTACGCGAGCTTGTCGTTAAGCCGCTGAAGGGGCTGACAGTTGCCGCATTCTACGGCTGCCACATCACGCGGCCGCCGGCGCGCTACGGCTTCGTCGATTCGCGCAACAACACAGCTCTGGAGCGGCTGGCAACGTTGCTTGGCTGCGAGCCGATCGACTACAGCGGGCGTACGGAATGCTGCGGCTTTCATACAGCAGCGCACGACGAGCGCATCGCGATCAAGCTCACCGGCCAGCACATTCTGTCCGCCAAGCAGAACGGCGCGAAAACGATGGTGACACCGTGCCCGCTCTGCCACACGGTGCTCGACAGCTTCCAGAAGGAAATCGAGCAGGATGTGGGGCAGAAGCTGGACGTGCCGGTGCTGCATTTGCCGCAGCTGGTCGGGCTGGCGCTCGGCCTGTCGCCAGACGAGCTGAACATCGACCGGCACATGATCGATTTCGACATCGAAATTTGAGAATCGCTACGACGCCAGTTTTCGCGAAAGCGCGTGCCGCGTCGCCCGTGCGGGAACATCGAGGTCCTGCGCCGGGTCCGACGCTTCCGAAAGCCGCCCGAGCAGGAACGACAAATCTTCCAGGCGGTCGGCAACAACGTGGATGACGCCGCATTCCTCCTGCATCCGGCCGGTTACCGACACATAGCGCGTGCCGAGAACGACAGGGCGAAAGCGCTCCAGCACCTTCGGCCAGACGATGACGTTGGCGATCGACGTTTCATCCTCGATAGTCATGAAGATCACGCCGCTGGCCGAGCCCGGCCGCTGGCGGCAGGTGACCAAGCCAGAGACGCGGACGTAGGCGCCTGTTTTCAGCGTCCGCAGGCTTTCATTTTTGGCGATGCCGCGCTGTACAAGGTCGCTGCGCAAGAATTCCGCCGGATGCGCGCGCAGCGACAGCTTGAGAAACCGGTAGTCGTTGACGACTTCCTCGCCGGGCGGCATCGGCGGCAGATGCACGTCCGGCTCGCGTGCCCGCGCACCGCCGCCAAGGAACAATGGCAGATCGTCATGGTCGCCGGCGCGATCGAGAATTTTCACCGCCCAGAGCGCCTCGCGCCGCGATAGGCCGAGCGACGCGAAGACATCGGCATCGGCGAGCCGCTCGAGCGCGCGCAATGACAAGCCGGTGCGCAGCCACACGTCGCGGATCGAGTCGTAAGGGATTTCATGCGAGCTTTTGATTTGTCCATTCTCTGCTCGCACAGACTGCTCTCTCCCCCCTTGCTCTTCTTTTTCCCTCCCTCGCTTGCGGGGGAGGGTTAGGGAGGGGGTAGGTACTTGCGCGGCGCTGATTGAAGAGCCCCCACCCGCCACGCCTTCGCCCTTCGGGCTTCGGCGGGCGACCTCCCCCGCAAGCGGGGGAGGTGAAGAAGGAAAGCGCGGAGGGAGAGGGGCAAAACGCTGCGTCACAAGAGGGAGAGAAGTGCGGCGTCGCTCCACGATCAGCTTCGCCTCTTCTTCGCGGATACCCTGGATCTCGCGGAAGCCAAGCCGCATGGCGTGGGTGGAATGCACGTCATCCTTCATTGTTGCGTGAAGCAAATGTAGCCGTTCCGCCGCGCGCGGTCCGGACTCCAGCCTCGTATCCCAATCCGAACGATTGATGTCGACGTGCCGCACCTCGACGCCGTGCTCGCGCACGTCGCGCACGATCTGCGCTGGCGCGTAGAAACCCATCGGCTGCGCGTTCAGCAGCGCGGCCGCGAACACGTCCGGGTAATGGCACTTGAACCAGGACGAGGCATAGACGAGTAGCGCGAAGCTCGCGGCATGGCTTTCCGGAAAGCCGTATTCGCCGAAGCCTTCAATCTGGTGGAAACAGCGCTCGGCAAATTCGCGCGCATAGTTTTTGGCCACCATGCCTTCGATCATCTTTTTCTGGAACGTGCCGATGGTGCCGACACGACGGAAGGTCGCCATGGCGCGGCGCAGTTGATCGGCTTCCTCCGGCGTGAAGCCGGCCGCGACGATCGCGATCTGCATGGCCTGTTCCTGGAACAGCGGCACGCCGAGCGTCTTGTGGAGCACGGCTTCGAGTTCCTTCGAGGGATAGGTCGTCGGCTCGATGCCCTGCTTGCGGCGCAGATAGGGATGCACCATGTCACCCTGGATCGGCCCCGGCCGCACGATCGCGACCTCGACCACGAGGTCGTAGAACTTTTCCGGCCTGAGGCGCGGCAACATGCTCATCTGCGCGCGGCTTTCGACCTGGAATACGCCGAGCGAGTCGGCCCGCTGCAACATGCGATAGACAGCGGGGTCTTCGGCGGGAATGGCGGAGAGCGTGAGCGCCGATTGCGGCGCAGGTAATGCATCCGGATAGTGCTTGTCCAACAGGCCGAAAGCGATCCGCAGGCAGGTCAGCATTCCGAGCGCGAGCACATCCACCTTGAGAATGCGAAGCGCATCGAGATCGTCCTTGTCCCATTCAACGCAGGTGCGATCCTCCATTGCCGCATTGCCGATCGGCACGACCTCATCAAGCCGGCCGCGCGTCATCACGAAACCGCCGACGTGCTGCGACAGGTGGCGCGGGAAGCCGGCGATTTCCTCCACCATCTCGAACATCTTGCGCACGCGCGCGGTCTTGCGGGAAAGGCCGGCGCGGCCGAGATCGGCTTCCTTGAAGTCGCTGCTCGAGCCCCACATGGTGGAGCCGATGGCGTTGATGGCGTCCTCGGAGAGGCCGAAAGCCTTGCCGACCTCGCGCATGGCCGAGCGTCCGCGATAGCTGATGACGGTTGCGGCGAGGCCCGCACGATCGCGGCCGTAGCGCTTGTAGATGTACTGGATGACTTCCTCGCGCCGCTCGTGCTCGAAATCGACGTCGATATCCGGCGGCTCGCGCCGCGAGGCGGAAACGAAGCGCTCGAACAGCAGATCACTGTGCTCGGGATTGACCTCGGTGACGCCGAGGCAATAGCAGACGGCGGAATTCGCCGCCGAGCCGCGGCCCTGGCAGAGAATGTTCTGGCTGCGCGCGAAACGCACGATGTCGTGCACGGTGAGGAAGTAGGGCGCATACTGAAGCTGGTTGATCAGTGCCAGCTCGTGCTCGAGGCTTTTGCGCACCTTGTCCGGAATGCCGCCGGGATAACGCGCCTTTGCACCTTCATATGTGTAATGCACGAGCGCGTCCTGCGGCGTCGCAAATCCCTCGCGCGTTTCTTCCGGATATTCGAAGGCCAGCTCGTCGAGCGAGAAGGTCAGCTTCCTTGAAAGCCGCATCGTTTCGGCGATGGCGTCGGGTGCGTCGCGGAACAGCCGCGCCATTTCTTCCGACGGTTTCAGGTGCCGCTCGGCATTGACGCCGAGCTTGCGGCCGGCGGCTTCGATGGTCATGTGCTCGCGGATGCAGGTGACGACGTCCTGCAATTTACGGCGTGCGGGCACGTGATAAAGCACATCGTTGACGGCAATCAGCGGCACGCGCGACACGCGCGCGCATTCGGCAAGTTTCGCAAGCCGTGCGCGATCATCCCCGCGATAGAGCATGCTGGCGGCAAGCCGCACGCGCCCCGGCGCGGCGTCGTGCAAAAGCGGGAGAAGAAGCTTCAATTTTTCGATAGAGAAAGCGTGCTCCCTCCCCCTTTGTTCCTCTTTTTCCCTCCCCCGCTTGCGGGGGAGGGTCAGGGTGGAGGCGGATACTCGTTCGGCACTGGCGGAAGAGGCCCGAAACAAAGAAATAAAATTGACATTTGCAAAAGGACCCCTACCCGGATCGCTTCGCGATCCGACCTCCCCCGCAAGCGGGGGAGGTAAAGAAGGACAGGCAGGAGGAGTGGAAAGAAGAGAAACGGCACTTGAGAGGAAATCATTCGTCGACTTCTCCATCACGATCAATTCGAGGCCGTCGATGTGCGCGAGCAGATCTTCGATAAACAAGGTGCAGTAGCCTTTCTCCGCGCGCAGGTTGCCGGTGGTGAGGAGGCGGCACAGCCGTCCCCAGGCGGCGCGGTCACGTGGATAGGCGAGAATGTCGGGCGTGCCGTCGGCGAAAACCAGGCGTGCGCCGGGGTGGTAGCATAGCGCAAGCTTGGTTTCGCGCTTGAGCAGATGCGCGCGCACCACCCCGGCGACCGAATTGCGGTCGCACAATCCCATCCCGGCCATGTCCAGATGCGCAGCCTGCCTCAGCATCTCTTCAGGATGCGACGCGCCGCGCAGGAACGAGAAATTCGAGGTGACGGCAAATTCGACGTAACGCATGACGCCTCACGCAAACAGGCCGTGCATGAACCAGCGCGGCTCGGTCGTGTCGCGATAAAGCCCGGCGCGGTAGAGCCAGAAGCGCAGGCCGTTCGTGTCCTCGACGCGGAAATAATCGCGCGCGACGCCTTCCTCCTCGTTCCACCAGGTGTTCTCGATGCGCTCGGGCCCTTCGGCTGCGGCAACCTCGTGCTGCGCGCGGCGCCAGCGGAAACGCGCGGGCGGCCCATCCGGCACCGAGGCGATCGCCTCGATCGGCTCGGGGCGTGCGAACAGCCGCAGCGGGCGCGGGCTTAAACCCTCCGACTCGCGGAAGTTTCGATAGGCAGTCCAGCCGTCATCGCCGGCATCCGTCTGCGCGGGGACGGTTACGCTCGCAAGCTCGGGGATATGACTGTCATGCGCGATCATGCGTGTGACGCGTCGCGCGCCAAGCCGCGCGCTCAGGCGATCGACGAGGCGATCAAGCTCAGCCTGGTCCTCGCTGCCGCCAAGGCCGATCTGTTCAGGCGGACATGGCTCGGCGCAGGTGACGGAAAGCCGCGCCATGTCGTAGCCGAAGCCGGGGTCGACCTCATCGGCAAGCGCCGCGAGACGCTCGACAAACAAGGCGCGGATTTCGCCGGGATCGCGGATCGGCCGCGAAGTGCCGGCGGCGATCCGCTGCACGGCGCCGTCGGTGCGAAACAGGGCCAATTCGACATGACGCGCGCCGTCACCGCCACGCTCGAGCAGGATTTTCAAACGGCCGGCAAGGCGCTCCGTGATCGCGAGTACATCCTCCTCGCGCGCAATCGGCTCGGCGAAGCGTTGTTCGGCAATATAAGGAGCGACAGGCAGGCGCGGCTCCAGCGGCTCGCTTTCCTTGCCGAGGGCGCGATCGAGTTGCCGCAGCAGGCCGGGGCCGAAGCGGGCGGCGAGCGGCGCGCGCGGCATGTCGAGAGTGTCGCCGATGCGATTGAGCCCGACACGCGCGAGCGTCGCAGCGGTCTCGCCGGGAATGCGCAGTGCCACAAGCGGCAGGGGTGCAAGCATCGCGCGCTCGTCGCCGGAGGCGACAATCGTCTTTGCCGTATAGCGCGCGGCAGCCCAAGCGGCGCCGATCGTGCCGGCGACGGCAATGCGCAGCGTGAAGCCGAAACCGGCGACACGTGCGGCGAGATCGTCGATCAACGCTTGCTCGCCGCCGAACAGATGCGCGCAGCCGCCGATATCGAGCAGGACCCCGTCAGGCGCATCGTCGCTGACAAGCGGTGTATAACGCACGCACCAGCCGGTGAGGCGGTCGAGAAGTTGCGCGTCGGCGGCAGCATCTTCCGCCACGACGGCCAGGTCGGGATGCAGGGCGCGCGCATGCGAAAGCGTGACGCCCGGGTGCAGGCCGAGCCGCTCCGCCGCCGCGTTGATGGCGGTGAGGCAATCGGCATTGCCGCGCTTGCCGAAGACGGCGAGCGGGCGCGGATCACGGCCCTGCTGCCGCGCGACGCGGTCGGTCGAAAGCCGCTTGAACCACAGGCTCACGATCCGCTGGCGCGCGGGCGAAGTTTCGTTCGTCATCGTTCCATTCCAATGTCCATGTCCCCGGCTCGCCGAACCGGTTGCGCACGAGCTGCGCTTCAATGCGCGGGGAGCCGGGCGCGTGTGAAGCCGCGTGCGGCGCGGACGGCGCCGCGCCGATCACCCATCGCGTTGCCGCGGCGGAAGGCTCGACGTCCGGCGTGGTGCGCAGCAAGAGCGCGATGCCATGATTGCTTGCGGCGGCAAGCGACAGCCGCCGCGTGGCGGTGAGGCCGAGACCAGACCGGCGGAATTCACCGATTACCGCGCCAACTGCGGCGCAACGCAGCGCCTCTTCCATCGTCCACAGCACGTCACGCGGATGCGCAGCCTGCACGGCGAGAAAGCGTTCCGGTGCGAGCCCGAAAAGATCGAGGCCGGGACCGTGCAGCGCGCCGCTTTCCGCGCACGCCATGTCCTCGCCGGTCCACAGCACCGCGCGCGATGTCGCGCGCGCGGCGAGCGCCAGCGCAAAGCCGGTTGCCGCCGCGATCTCGCTTTCGCGCGCCGCCGCGATCTCGTGCAATGCGCCGCGGAGGGGACCGCCGGCAGCGCAGAACATCGCGGGCTCGCGATCGAGCCGATGATGCCGCGTCCGGGAGACGGGTCGCGCAGCCTCGAGCGAGGCAATATCTCTCCGCAGCGCGGCAAGGGTATTTGCCGCGGATAAAGTCATGGCAGTTCTTGTTCTCTATTTGTTCTATCAAATTCTGCTGCCGGACTCAACCCTTGAATCCGCCACCGTCGAGAAAGGCCTGCTCTTCGGGCGTTGTTGTGCGCCCGAGCACGGCGTTGCGATGGGGGAAGCGGCCGAAACGGCGGATGATGTCGGCGTGTTCTTCGGCGTATTTCAATTCCGCGAGGCCCGCCACGCGATAGAGCGTGACTGCGCGTTCCTGGTCGGCCAGATCCTCTGAATGCATGAAGGGCAGATAAAAAAACCCACGCAGGTCCTGCGGCACCTGCGCGTCGAAGCCGCGCACGATCGCGCCGGCGGCAACCGCGCGCGCCAGCGGATCGGTGGCATAAGTGCGGGCGTTGCCGCGAAACATGTTGCGCGGAAACTGATCAAGCAGCAGAAGCAGCGCAAGCGCTCCTTGCGCGCTCTGCTCCCAGTCGCGCAGCTTGCCGGCTGCGGCCGCCTCATAGCTCGCCAGAAACCGCGCGCGGATTTCGTCGTCGAAGGCGGTATCCTTCTTGAACCAGCGATCCGCCCCGGCCTGCTGCCAGAACGCGACGATTTCGCCGGCGCTTGAGAGCGGCGCGTTCACAGGCGCGCGCCGCCGTTGCAGATGCGCGAATAAAGCGCGGCGTCGAGCCGCACGAAGGCGCCGGCCTCGTGATCGTTGAAATAGATCGTGTCGCCGGTCGCCGCCGGATCGAATCCCTGCTTCACCAGATCGATCTTTTTCTGCTTGAACGTCGTGGTGACTTCGATTTCGCTCCTGATCCGAAGGAACACGGGCCGCGCGTAATCGGGCAGAGTGCGCATGAGGTGCTGGCGCAGCGCACCGAGATCGAGATCTCCACTCGTCACCATGGCGGCCATGCCGGCGCGGCCGTCTTTGCCCGGAATCGCCACGCCGTAGACATTCACTTCCGCAATGCCGGGGAAGCGGCCGATCGCTTCCGCGACTTCGGAGGTCGAGACGTTCTCGCCCTTCCAGCGGAACGTGTCGCCGACCCGGTCGACGAAATAGAAGAAGCCTTCCGCATCCTTGCGCATGAGATCGCCGGTGCGGAACCAGGCGTCGCCTTTCTCGAACACGTCGCGCAGGACCTTGCGCTCGTCGTCGGCCTTGCTGGCGTAACCCTCGAAGCGGGCCGCAGGTTTCGACGGATCGTGAATGATCTTGCCGATCGCTTCGCCCGCCTCGTCGACCGCGCATTGAATGCAAAAACCTTGCGCGTCGCGCACCGGCCGCTCGGTCTCGACATCGAAGCGCACCAGCGCGGTCGGGAAACGGTGCGCGAGGAACCACGGGATGCGCCCGATCGCGCCCGCCTTGTCCTCGAAATTGAACATCGTCACGTTGCCTTCCGTGGCGGCATAGAATTCGAGGATGTGCGGAATCCGGAAACGCGTCTTGAACTCTTTCCAGATGTCCGGCCGCAAGCCGTTGCCGCACACGAGCCGCAGCTTGTGGCGTGTCTCGTTTTCGGCTGGCGGCGTCAGCAGCAGATAGCGGCAGAGCTCGCCGATATACTGAAACAGCGTGCATTCGTGGCGCACGATGTCGTTCCAGAATTCATGCGCGGAAAAGCGCTCGCGGATGATCACCGAGCCGCCGTTGACCAGCACCGAGCCGGTCGCGGCCAGTCCGCCGACGGTGTGATACATCGGCAGGCAGTCGTACATGCGGTCGGCGCTGGTCGTGCCGATGACGCCGGCAAATCCGAACGCGGCGAGCATCACGCGATAATGGTTGATGTTCGCGGCCTTCGGCATGCCGGTGGTGCCGGAGGTGTAGATATAAAGCGCGTGGTCCTCGATGGTGAGCGGCACGCGCTCTTCCGTCCCGAGCGGCGTTTCGTCAAAGGCCTCGATTGCGATATCGATCCGCTGCCGGTCGCCGGGGCCGTGCAGCCAGACCTGCGGCCTGGTTTTCAGGCTGCCTTCGATAGCCTTGAACGCGCTCATCAGCTCGGCGGCGACGATGACATGGCGCGGCGCGGCAACGTCGATGCAATGCGCAAGCGACAGCCCGACAAGGTTCGTGTTGATGAGCGCGACCGTGCCGCCGGCGTGGATGATGCCGATCCAGATCGCCATGTATTCCGGCCTGTTCGGCATCAGCAGGCAGACGGCCTCGCCCTTTGCCAGTCCCTGCGCCCGCGCCCAGCGCGCGTACTGATTGGCGCGCCGGCCGAGCTGCCGGTAGGTCAGGGTTTCGCTCGAGCCGATCAGCGCGGGCGCGTCGCCGAAGCGCGCCGCGAGTTCCTCGATCACGTGCGGGAACACGCGCTCCGGATTTTTCGCGATCGGCGTCGTCAGCTTGAGCGCGCGCAGCGCGCCGCGCAGATAGGTGAGGTCGCCTTTGAGACGCGAGAAGAGGCCCATGCGGTGATTCCCCGAAACGCCGCCAGCATCGGAGAGTTGCGGGGAGGTGACAAGATGTCTAGCGGTCGGCCCCGCCGAACGGCACCAGCGGATTGTCCATAAGCGCCGCGCGGTCCGGCCGGTCGGGCGCGGCGGCGCCGATGAAGGCATCGAACAACTCGCGGACTTTCCGCTCTTCGAGATCGCGGGTGATGAACACCAGCCGCGTGCGCCGGTCGTCGTCGGGCCAGGCTTCCAGCCGTGCCATCGGATGGAAAATGTGCTGCACGCCGTGCACGACGGCGGGCGTCTCGGGCATTTCGGCGATCTTCACCACGCCTTTGACGCGCAGGAGATTCGGCCCGTATTGCGCGCGCAGCAGCTCCAGAAACATCTCCAGTGTTCCGGCCGGGACGGCCGTAGTGGTCGCAATCGCGAACGCCGAAATATTCGCGTCGTGCCGGTCATGGCGATTTTTGTCGTGCTGGTGATGATGGTGCTCGTGCGCGCCGGTGTAGGCCTCCGCGGCGAGCCACTTCTTCACGTCGGGGATTTTCCGCTCCGGATCGTAGAGCCCGCAATTCAGGAGTCGGGGCGGCGATGCTTCGCCGTTAGCTGCGTCGACGATCGGCGCCGCAGGATTGAGCGCACGCAGGCGCGCAGCGATGCGTTCACGTTGCGGCGCATCCGCAATATCAGTCTTTGTCAGCACGATGCGGTCCGCGACGGCCGCCTGCTTCACCGCTTCCGGATGCGCGTCAAGCGTAGCTTCGCCGTTCACGGCGTCGACAACAGTAACGACACCGTCGAGACGATAGCGCATCACGAGATAAGGATGCGCCATCGCCGTGTGCAGCACCGGCGCGGGATCGGCAAGGCCGGTGGTCTCCAGCAGCACGCGGCGGAAGGTGCAGCGCCGGTTGTCGAGGTCGCGCAGCAGCGTTTCCAGCGCGTCCACCAGATCGCCGCGCATGGTGCAGCACAGGCAGCCCGATTGCAGCAGCACCATGTTGTCGCCGACATATTCGACCAGCAGATGGTCGAGGCCGATCTCGCCGAACTCATTGATGATGACCGCGGTGTCGGCGAGCGCGGGATCCTTCAGCAGCCGATTGAGCAGCGTGGTCTTGCCGGCGCCGAGAAAGCCGGTAAGGACGGTCAGCGGGGTGGGAATAGCCGGCCCGCGCGGGCGGGCCGTGCCAGTGGTACGGTTCATTTGGCGGCCGAAGAAACCTTCGGCTTCGGCTTTGGCTTCGGCGTTTTCTTTGCGGCCGCCGACTTGTGAGCCTTTTTATGTTTGGCCGTGTGGGCCGGCTGGATGGTCTGATCAACCGTGTCGGGATGATTGGCCGGGCCGGTGAAAACGACCACGGGCGGCTGCGTCTCGACCGGAGGTCCGAGCACGTATTTCTCGGGCTTGAGATTCGAAAGCGTGAACGCGTGCGGGGAGTCGGACGAATCGCCGCTCGCGACCGTGCTTTCGTCTTCTTCGTTGTTGTCCTCCGACGGCTTGTGCCGGTGCGGCCCGCACACCTCATCGCGCAGATTGGCCGGCTGCGCGTTGATGGGCGCCAGTGCGTCCACCGTGCCGAGCGAGGGCGTCAGCCATGCAAGCCCGCTGTTGTTGAATCCGTTCTCGAGCATCTGCGCCGCCTCTTGCGTGCGCGCCGCGCCCGAATGGGCGCCGAGAATCACCGCAATCAGCCGCCGCCCGTTGCGCGTTGCCGTGGCGACGAGGTTGTAGCCGGAGGCGCAGATGAAGCCGGTCTTCATGCCGTCCGCGCCGGGGTAGCGATCCAGCAGCTTGTTGTAGTTGTGGATCACGCGGTTGCCATAGCGGATCGCGGAGATGTGGAAGTAATCGCCGTATTCCGGAAACTCGCGAATGATGGCGCGGGCGAGAATGGCCTGGTCGCGCGCGGACGTGATCTGCTGCTCGGCGGGCAATCCGTTCGGATTGACGTAGTTCGTCTGAGTCATTCCGAGGCGGTGCGCATTGGCGTTCATCATGTCGGCGAACTTCTCGATCGAGCCGCCGACGTTCTCGGCAATGGTCACCGCGATGTCGTTTGCTGATTTGACCAGCATCATCTTGAGCGCGTTGTCCACCGTGACGGTCGTGCCGAGCTTGAGGCCCATCTTGGTCGGCTGTTGCGCGACCGCGTCACGCGTGACCGTGAGCAGCGTGTTCATCGTGATGTGGCCGGTCTTCACCTCGCGCAGCGTGGTGTAGGCGGTCATCAGCTTGGTGACCGAGGCGGGATACCACGGATAGGTGGCGTTTTCCGCGTGCAGCACCTTGCCGGTCGTCGCATCGACGAGCAGCTTCGCCTCGGCATTGGCGCGGCTCGCGCCCAGGAAGCACAGGGCGCAGGCGGCGCAGAGAAGGAGCAGAGCGCGCGGTCCGGTCATCGGGCTCGGTCGTTGGAGGCGGTTGGGTTTCACAGGCGGCGGCGCTAAACTATCCAAGCTTCCGGCGGGAGGCAAAGCCGTCCGATAACGCCGCCCCAAATGACGAGTTCCATGTTCCCTGTCTAGGCGGCCAGAGTTCGGCAAAGGAGACTGAAAAATGACTGCGGCGATTGTCGGCTGGGCTCATACGCCGTTTGGCAAATTGAGCGGCGAAACCGTGGAAAGCCTGATCGTTCGGGTCGCCGGCGAGGCCTTGGCGGACGCGGGCGTCGGCGCGAACGACGTCGACGAAGTCGTGCTGGGACATTTCAACGCGGGTTTTTCGGCGCAGGATTTCACCGCAGCGCTGGTGCTGCAGGCTTCGCCCGACTTGCGCTTCAAGCGCGCGACGCGCGTCGAAAACGCTTGCGCGACGGGATCCGCCGCGGTGCATCAGGGCATCAAGAGCATCGATGCGCGCACCGCGCGCATCGTGCTGGTCGTCGGGGTCGAGCAGATGACGACGACGCCTGCGCCGGAGATCGGACGCAATCTCCTGAAAGCGTCATACGTGCGCGAGGAAGCCGACATCGACGGCGGCTTTGCCGGCATCTTCGGCAAGATCGCCGGACTGTATTTCCAGAAATGTGGCGACCAGTCCGACGCGCTCGCCATGATCGCGGCGAAGAACCACAAGAACGGCGTCAGCAATCCCTATGCACAGATGCGCAAGGATCTCGGCTACGATTTCTGCCGCACCGAAAGCGAGAAGAATCCGTTCGTCGCCGGCCCCCTCAAGCGCACCGATTGCTCGCTGGTGTCCGATGGCGCGGCCGCCGTCGTGCTGGCAGACATCGAGACCGCGCTGAAATTGCGCAAGGCCGTGGCGTTCCGCGCGGCCGAGCATGTGCAGGATTTCCTGCCGATGTCGAAGCGCGACATTCTGAAGTTCGAGGGCTGCGCGCAGGTCTGGCAGCGCGCGCTGGCCAAAGCGGGCCTCGCGCTCGACGATCTGTCCTTCGTCGAGACGCACGACTGCTTCACCATCGCCGAACTGATCGAGTACGAAGCGATGGGGCTGACGGCGGAAGGGCAGGGCGCCCGCGCGGTGAAGGAGGGCTGGACGCAGAAGGACGGCAGGTTGCCGATCAACCCGTCGGGCGGGCTCAAGGCGAAAGGCCACCCGATCGGCGCAACCGGCGTTTCCATGCACGCGCTGACGGCCATGCAACTCACCGGCAGCGCCGGCGACCTGCAAGTGAAGAACGCGCGTCTCGGCGGCATCTTCAATATGGGCGGCACCGCGGTCGCCAATTACGTCAGTATCCTCGAACGCATCAAATGATCGAAGGCTCTCGCCCGCGACTCAACCTGATGTTTGCGTGCAAAGCAATTTTTGCGCGATGATTAAATTTCATCGCGCGGCTAGACGCCCCCGCGCCGAAGGGTGATACGGTACCGGGATTGATTCTGTTCGCGTGCAAACGACGGGCGCCGTGGAGCGCGGCCGGCCATGACCAACATTCCGACCGACCTCTTGCGCACCCTCGTCGCGGTTGCCGACCTGCGCAGCTTCACCAAGGCGGCCACTTCGCTGGGCGTGACGCAGCCGGCGGTCAGCGCGCAAATCAAGCGCCTGCAAAGCCTGCTTGCCAGCGAATTGTTCGATCGCAGCACGCCGGGCATTATACTGACGCCGCAAGGCGAGAAAGTCGTCGCTTATGCGCGCCGCATGCTTTCGATCAACGATCAGATCGTTGAGATCGGCGGAGAAAACCTCGCTCCGGAGCGAATCATCCGCGTCGGCGCACCCGGCGACTTCGTCGCCTCGGTGGTGTCGACGATCGTCGCGCAATTTCGCGCGCAGCACCCGGGCGTGCGCTTTGTCCTGCGCATGGGCGCTTCCGAGCCCCTGATCGATGATTTGCGGCGCGGCGCGATCGATCTCGTTATCGGTCTTTCCGCGCATGAGCCGGCTGACGCGCGCCATCAGTGGCGGGAGGAAATGTGCTGGACGCGCGGCAAGAAAACCAGGATCGACATCAGCCGGCCGATCCCGATCGTCTCCTACGGCGAGCAAAGCCTCAACCGCGCGGTGGCGACGGCCGCCCTGAAGAGGGCCGGCCTGCAATACGAAGACAGCTTCATTTGCCCGAGCTTTCTTGGCTTGTCGGGTGCCGTCGCCGCCGGGCTCGGCGTAATGGCGCTGGTGCGCCGGCGGATCACCGCATTCGGGCTGGTGCCGTGGGATGACGGCCCGCTGCCGAAGCTCGACGACGTCCATTGCGGAATTTACGTGCGCGAATGCGAGAGCTACGCGCTGCTCGATGAGCTCGCGGGCGCGATTGTGGAGGTCCTGAAACCGGACGCCGAGGCGCCGCGCGACGTGTTCGACGTGTTTGCCCCGTCGCACCGAATCGTGAAGGCCGTGAGCTCCGCGGCCTGACCACACGATGGTCGCCGCCGCGTTTGCGGCGGTGCTGCACTGCCCCGGCCACTGCTCCGTTTTGTCGCAGCCGGAGCCCGCTTCTCCTTCCGTTCAATCAACAGACGGCGCAGAAAAGGAGAACTTGCATGCGCATCAATATACAACGTCCGCTTGCCGCCGCGGTCGCCGGCACGCTTGCCCTGACGGTGGTGAACCTGACGCCGGCCGAAGCGGCCGCGAAGCATCCGCAGGTGAAGCAGGACGCCACCACGACGATCAGCGCGCGGCGTCACTGGCATCATCACGGCAATGCCGCCGCGCTCGGCGCGGTCGCCGGCGTGTTCGGCCTCATCGCCGGCCTCGCGGCAGCCGACGCCGCCCGCGACGACTATTACTATTACGGGACCCCGTACTACGGGCCTTACTACGGCGGTTACGCCTATGCGCCGCGATACCGGTATCATCGCTGGCGCCACGGTTGGCATCACTGGCGCCATCACCGCTAGTCTTCAGTTGACAAAAAGAGCTTTGCGAAACAGGCGGAACGTCTTCCGCCTGTTTCGTCATTTCTGCGCCCGCAGGCGCGAAATTTGCACTCGATGCGGCGCGGCCATGGCGGCTCACGTACGGATTTGATCCGCGGGCCGATTGTGCTATGGGCGCGCGACTGGAAGCGGTCCCGTAAACGTTCGGCACAAGATTGAACCGCGCAAAAAGCTTGCTTCGGGTTGTCTCGAATTCAGAAACGTCCGGCGCCTTCTGCTTGCGCGACAGGGAGCGTCTTTGAGCTTCGCCATGCCTGCAAACGCTGCTGATCGTATGTCGCGCGCGAGGTCATGATGACCATTGAGGCCGCCCAGCCGCGCTCCCTGCTGCGCCGCCTGTACGACTGGTGCGTGGCCGCTTCCGGCAAGCCGCACGCCCAGTGGACGCTGATGGCGGTCGCGTTTGCCGAAAGCTCGTTCTTTCCGGTGCCGCCGGACATCATGCTCATTCCGATGTCGCTCGCGCAGCCAAGGCGGGCGTTCCTGTTTGCGATCGGGTGCACGCTCGCTTCCGTCGCCGGCGGCATTCTGGGCTACGCCATCGGCGCGATGCTCTACGATTCGCTCGGCGCCTGGCTCGTTCATCTCTACGGCTACGACGGCAAGGTCGAGGCGTTCCGCGAAGCCTACGCGCGCTGGGGCGCCTGGATCATTCTGCTCAAGGGCCTGACGCCTATCCCCTACAAGATCGTGACAATCACGTCGGGTTTCGCCGGCTACAATTTCGGATTGTTCGTTCTGTTCTCGCTGATCACGCGCGGCGCGCGTTTCTTCGTGCTGGCCCTGCTCCTTTATTGCTACGGCGAGCAGGCGCGCCACATCATCGAAAAAAGACTGGGGCTGTGGACGTTTCTGTTCGCGGCGATCCTCGTCATCGGCATCGTCGCGGCGGTGTATCTGTTTTAGGTGTATCGGTTCCAGGGGCATTCGGGGCGCACGCGAGGAGCAACGACCATGAATGCCAAAGTCGCAGCAGTCCGTCCGTTCGTTCGCGCGCCGGCCGAAGGGCCGACGCTCGACGTTCTCGGCGTCACCCACATCTACAAGGCCACCGCTGCCGAAACCGGAGGATCCGTTTCGCTGTGGGAAGCGATCGTTCCGCCGGGCGCCGGCGCGCCCCCGCACACGCATTCCCGCGAGGACGAAGCGTTCTATGTGCTGAGCGGCGAGCTCACCATCGAGTTCGAGGGCGCATCTGCGCCCCACCGCGTCGGCCCCGGCGGCTTCTTCTTCGGCGCGCGCGGCTTTCGCCACGCCATCCGCAACGTCGGCGATGAACCGGTGCGCGTGCTCATCCTCAGCGCGCCAGGTTGCGGCCTCGACGAGATGTTCGGCGAGCTGGACGCCGCCACCGCCGCCGGCAGGCCGGAATTTGCACAGCTTGCGGCCATCACCGCCAGATACGGCGTTACCCTCGAGCCGCGCGCCGCCTGAGAAGAAATTTCGGCGTGGATGTCACAACGGCGGCATCCCGCTCGTCATGGTGTCGAACAAGAAAAAAGGAGCGATACCCATGAACGCCAACGACCTCTTTGCCGCGGCCCCGGAACTCATGAAGAAGTGGACCGCCACCTCGCTTGCCGTTGCCTCGAGCCTGGAACCGAGCCTCGTCAATCTCGTGGAAATCCGCGCCTCGCAGATCAACGGCTGCGCCAACTGCCTCAACATGCACACGCAGGACGCGCGCGCGAAAGGCGAGACCGAGCAGCGCATCTACCTGCTGTCGGCCTGGCGCGAGGCGCCGTGCTACACCGAGCGCGAACGCGCGGCGCTCGGCTGGACCGACGCGCTCACGCGCATCGCGCAGGACCACGAGGCGATCGAGAGCGCCCGCGACGACCTGTGGGCTCATTTCACGCACGAAGAGCAGGTCAAGCTCACGCTGATGATCAACATCATCAACGGCTGGAATCGCATCGCCGTCGGCTTCGGCCAGTTTGTCGATCCGGCCGAGGCAAAATCCGCCGCGGCGAAGGCAGCCGCATGACGACGGCCGCCGGCCACGAGGACGCAGCGGCGAGCTTCGAGCCGCTGCGTCCGCAGCTCATGCGCGTCGCCTACCGCATGCTCGGCTCCGTCGCCGACGCCGAGGATGTTGTGCAGGACGCTTTCATCCGCTGGATGAACGCCGACCGTAGCGAGGTGCGTGAGTCCGAAGCCTTCCTGCGCCGCTCGGTCACGCGTCTCTGCCTCGACCAGCTCAAATCGGCGCGCCGCAAGCGCGAGACCTATCTCGGCCCCTGGCTTCCCGATCCGGTTGTGGACGAGGAGCAGGAGCAGGACGTGACTTTGCCGCTGCTGCTGGCGCTGGAGCGCCTTTCGCCGCTCGAACGCGCGGCCTTTCTGCTGCACGACGTGTTCGGGCTGGCGTTCGAGGAAATCGCCGAGACGATCCAGCGCGATGCCGCGACCTGCCGCCAGCTCGCGAGCCGCGCGCGCACGCACGTCCGGGACGCGCGGCCGCGCTTCCAGATGGAAAAGCAACGCGGCGTCGAGCTGGCCGAGGCTTTTTTCGCCGCCTCGCGCAGCGGCGACATGAAGGCGCTTGGCGCGATGCTGGCGGCGGATGTCAGCGTGCACGCCGACGGCGGCGGCAAGCGGCCGGCCTCGCTGAAGCCTGTGGTTGGCTTCGAGGCCGTGATGAAGCTTCATGAATATCTGACGGCTTATTTCCGGAAGAACGCTTCAAAGCTTGTGCGCGCCGGATTCATCAACGGATTGCCCGGCTTCGTCACGCTGGAGGCCGACGGCGAACTCCAGACCACCGCGCTCGACATCGAAAACGGAAAGATCGCCGCGATCTATATCGTGCGCAATCCCGACAAGCTGCGGCATTTGCATTAGCTGCGGGCACAGGACGGCGCTCGTAGCCCGGATGGAGCGCAGCGAAATCCGGGGCATATTGCGGCGTGCAATATTCCGGATTGCGCTCTCGCCTTCGCGGAGCCGAAACGGCTTCGCTTCGGCGGAGCAAGGTCGCTCCATCCGGGCTACAGACTACTGCACGGCTGCAAAGGCCGGCGCCCGCCAAAAATAATTCCCGGCCTATGGATGAATGGCGCGAAGCGGTTGTTAGCTCGCCGGCGGACCGCGTCGCACTGTCGGCGCAACACGCCCGATCCTCCGACCCGTTCGATCGAACGTCGCGTTTTGAGCCGGAATGTGCGGCCAAAGAGGATCGACGCTTATCTCCACACGAGAAGGGACAAAGATTATGCGCGGATTGAGATTGATTGTGAGCCTGGTCGTTGCGTTGACACTGTTGCCGTTCAGCGCAAGCGCGGCCGATGTTGCCGGCATGATCGCCATGCTCAGGCAGGGCGGTTACGTGCTGGTTATTCGACATGGCGCAACGGACAATGGCCAAAAAGATGTTTATCCGTTTGTGTTCGACGATATGAAAAAGCAGCGGCAATTGAGCGAGCAGGGACGGCAAGCCGCGCGCCAGATGGGGGATGCAATCAAGACGCTGAACATTCCGCTCGGTGAAATTTACACCAGCAAGCTCAACCGGGCGATTGAAACCGGCAGCCTGATATCCGGTGGGCGCACGATTCAAGTGGCCGCGCTCACCGACAGCGGCGCCGGGAGCGCCTCGGCGATGTCCGAGCCGGGCGGCTCGAACGCGAAGATCGGAAAGGCCATTCGCGATCTCGTAAACAAGGCGCCGGTGGCCGGGACCAACAACGTGCTCGTGACGCACAAGACGAACATCGCCGATGCCTTCGGCAAGAGCGTGAGCGATGTCAAAGAGGGCGAGACGCTGATTTACAAGCCCGGCGCCTCGGGCGCGCCGGCGCTGGTGGGCCGCATGCAGTCGGGCGACTGGACGGCGCAAGCCGCGAACCCGAAGCATTAGCTTCGTGGTCCGGCCGCCGGACGCAGAAAGCTGGCATCCATTGCTGCGGGGTTCGCCCTCGGGCGCGCATGGCGCGCCCGAGGGTCGGTCCCGGCTGCGCGCTTTGTAAAGCGGGCCGGACGGTTTATCCTCAATTCCGCCACCTCAGTGCCTTAGTTGAGCGCGCTGGAGAGAGATGTGGGCGTCGGCCGATGAGCGGCACCTTGATCATCCGGCACCATCGCAGGGGCGCCAAGCCGCTTGCTCTGTTTGCCTGCCTGTGCGCCGCCTTGCTCGCGGGCAGCGCGTCCGCGCGCGCGCAGGAAAGCCAGCACCGCAATCCGCCCGCCGCCGCGGGAACTACCCCGGACCACGGGGGATTTTTTGCGGAAGTCGGGCGCTGGTTCGATCAGCAGTTTTCCAGATTCAATTCGAACATGCAGGACGCGCGGCTTCAGTTCGACAATTTCGGCCACGAGGCCGACGCGGCGGCCAAGGATGCGGCCGGCACGCTGGCGCGGCTCCCCAAAGCGCGCGTCATCCGGATTCACAAGGTGTGCGAACCTGCGCCGAACGGGGCGCCCGACTGCGAAACGGTTGCGATGAGGGTGTGCAAGGCGCGCGGCTATGTGTCCGGCAAGAGCGTCGACATGACGACGGCGGAGAAGTGTCCGGCGCGCGTCTGGATTTCGGGCCGCACGCCGGCGCCCGGCGAGTGCACCACGGAAACCTTCGTCAGCAGCGTGCTCTGCAACTAGCTCCCCGCGTCATGCCCGGCCTTGTGCGGGGCATGGCGCTTGATTCTGTGCAAATGGAAAAATGCTCCAGCGGCGAGCTGCGGCATCCGATACGAATGCCGCGGGCGCCGCCTTGTGCGTGCGCGGATCGCGTGCTTGGTTTCGCGCGCCACAGGGAGCTGAGCCTTTGAATCTTTACGCCAAGCTGCTCGAACGACAAGCGGCCGGACGGCCGGTGACCGTCGGCCTGATCGGCGCCGGCAAGTTCGGTACCATGTTTCTGTCGCAGGCGCGCCTGACGCCGGGCATGCAGGTGGCCGGCGTCGCCGATCTCGATGTCGACCGCGCGCGGTCTCAACTGAAGACGGCCGGCTGGCCCGCGGAGGCTTACGCGGCGTCCTCCATTGCCGATGCGGCGAAACATGGTGGCGCGCACGTCACCGCTGACGCCGATGCTCTGCTGACCTCTCCGGCCATCGAAGTAATTGTCGAGGCGACTGGCGTGCCGGGCGCCGGGCTGCACCACGCGCTGCGCGCGATCGAGAACGGCAAGCACATCGTCATGGTCAATGTCGAGGCCGACGCCGTCGCGGGTCCGCTGCTGGCGCGCCGCGCGAAAGACGCCGGCGTCGTCTACAGCCTCGCCTGGGGCGATCAGCCGGCGCTCATCTGCGAGCACGTCGACTGGGCGCGCGCGGCGGGCTTCAAGGTGGTCTGCGCGGGCAAGGGCACGCGCTATCACCCGACCTATCACCAGTCGACGCCCGACACCTTGTGGGACATCCTCGACCAGTATTTGCAGATCAAGGACCGCACCTCGATCAATCCGAAGATGTTCAACTCCTTCATCGACGGCAGCAAGTCGGCGATCGAGATGAGCGCGGTCTGCAATGCGACCGGCCTGGTGCCGCAGACGGACGGCCTCGGCTTTCCGCCGGCCACGCGTTTCGAGCTCGCCGACATCTGCAAGCCGCGCGCCGACGGCGGCACGCTGGAACAGGCCGGAGTGACCGAGGTCACCTCATCGGTCTACCGGGACGGGCGCGACGTGCCGCATCACCTCGCGCTTGGCACGTATGTGGTGTTCGAAGGAGACACCGAGTACGCGCGGCGCTGCTTCAGGGAATACGCGATGCTGCCGGACCGGAGCGGCAAGTACGCGGCGCTCTACCGGCCGATCCACATGATCGGCCTGGAGCTCGGCATTTCGATTGCGAGCGCTGCGCTGCGCGGCGAGCCGACCGGCGCGCCAACGGGCTTCCGTTCGGATGTTGTCGCGACCGCCAAACGCGATCTGAAGACGGACGAGACGCTCGACGGCGAAGGCGGCTTTTGCGTCTGGGGCAGGCAGACGCCGGCCGGCGTTTCACTGGCGCGCGGCCTGCTGCCGCTCGGGCTTGCCCATAGTGTGCGGCTCATGCGCGACGTCCCCGCCGGCGCCGCGCTGCAGTGGAGCGACGTGGCGCACGACCCGAACGATCCGGCCGTGAAGGTGCGGCGTGAAATGGAAGCGGCGTTTGGACGCCGCAATACCGCTGCAATTCCGGAATCCATCACACAATAGTAAGCACAGGCAGCGGGTCAGCGCTGCCTGTGCTTACTTGCGTTGCCGTTGTTACTACCACCGCCAGACGCAGTGACGGAAACCGCGCCAGTCGCGCCAGCAGCGGCGGTGCCGGTGGTGCCAGCCGTGCCACCTGTGCCACCTGTGCCACCTGTGCCGATGCCAGCGATGCCAATGCCGATGCCGCCAGCCGACGTCCTGGATCGTCGCGGGTGCGGCCGCGTTCAATCCCGCGTTGACCGTGATCGCCTGCGCCGGCACGGTCATCGTCAGCACGCCGAGCGCTGCCGCAGCCGCCATGCCGATGATTGTTGCTCTGGCCATCGTGTCCTCCTCCTTGGATGCTCGGGGACAAGTTGCGAGCACCGGCGCAGGTTCCGGCAATTTGCACGCACGCCGTTGCGATCAGATGACGCAAGCAAACTTGACGGTTCGCGCGGTCACGCGGAGAATTTCGTGAGTTGCGCAGCAAACGTCGCGGCACATCGGCCAACCATGGAGAGCATCATGTTCCGGCGCATCGGAATCGTGCTCGCCGCAATTCTGCTTTCCGGTGCAACGTTTGCCGGCGCGCACGCCGAAAACACCAAGCTCACAGTCATGGTGTTCATCGGCGTGCAAAACCTGCCGATCCTCGCCGCGCAATCGCAGGGCTTCTTCGCCAGGCGCGGCCTCTCGGTCGACGTGAAAATCGCGCCCAATTCCGAGGTCATGCGCAAGGGACTCGCGGACGGTGACTGGCAGATCATCCACACCGCGGTCGACAGCGGCGTCGCCATGGCGGATGTCGCGAAGGTCGATGTCGTCGCCGTGATCGGCGGCGACAACAGCTTCAATCATCTGGTGGCGCAGCCGGAGATTAAATCGGTCGCCGACTTGCGCGGAAAGACGGTCATCGTCGACGCCGTCAACACCGCCTACGCGTTCCAGCTCTACGACATCCTCAGGAAGAACGGGCTCTACAAAGGCGACTACGCGGTCAAATCGGTCGGCGCCACGTTCAAGCGGCTCGCCGCGATGAAGGACGACCGGACCGCCGCGGCCGCGATTCTCAATCCGCCGTTTTCGATTCTTGCCGCCAGGGCCGGATTGAAGGACCTCGGGCCGGTCATGACCGTGATCGGGCCCTACCAGGCGACGGCCGGCATCACGCTGCGCAAGTGGGCGCAGACGCATCGGGATACTCTGGTGAAATACTTGCAGGCCTACATCGAAGGCTTGCGCTGGTCGCTCGATCCGAAGAACAAGGAAGCGGCAATCCGGATACTGGTCATGGGCTTGCGGCTCGATCCCGCGGTTGCGGCGGCCTGTTACGCGCTGATCGCCGATCCGGCAAATGGCCTGGCGCGCGACGGCCGGTTCGACATCGCCGGCTTCGAGAACGTGCTCAAGCTGCGCGCGGAATTCGAAGGCGGCGTGCCGCAGCCTTCCGCGCGCTACATCGATCTGTCGTATTACCGCAAGGCGCTCGACGGACTT
>DASSRW010000098.1:0-10618 GCA_035701545.1 Pseudolabrys sp. | reverse complement strand
TGGCGCGGCAGGTCTGTTTCCTGCGCGCGCGTGAGGCGCGCCGGCGCGGCGTCGTCCGCAAGCACCAGATCGTCCTCGTCGATGTCGATCACCGCATCGCCGCCGCGTGCGCGAAATCGCAAGTTGCCGCCCTCCTCGCTCGCGTCGAACGCGAACGCCAGCGCCAGCGGATCGAGCATGGCGCGCGGCGCCATCGGCCGGTCCACGGCGTAGCCCTCCGGCCCTTCGCCAAGGCCGCTCGCATCGACATTGGTCACGCCGCAGTCGGCCAGAATCGCGGGCACCAAAGCATCGAGCGGCGTGGCGCCGAAGCGGCCGGTCAGCCAATGCCCGGTTTCCCAGTTTGCCGCATCGCTCCACACGTCGCTCGCGGCGGGAAACACGGGAAACGGCCGCGCATCCCACGTCCACAGATGAATGCCGGAGGGATCGATCATGCGCCCGCCATAGACGGACGAAACCGGATTGAGCGCGTCCGCGCCGAACGCGGGATCGAACGCGCCAAGCACCGCCTGCAAATGACGGCGCTGCATGAGGTCGTCGCTCCGGCCATACGAGAAATGCGGCAGCGCATTCTCCGACGACTTCGGATCGGGAAAGACGCTCGGCTGGTTGGCGCCCTTGTCGATTGCCGGACAGCCGACTTCCGCGATCCAGATCGGCTTCGATTGCGGCATCCATGCGGTCGGCGCGGCGAGTTCGGCGCCATCGACGCGGTCGTAGTGCGGCTGCGACCAGAAACTCCAGATGTCCTTCTGCCGAAAAATCCACGGTTTGCCCAGGCCATCCGTGATGGGGGTGCGCGTCTGCGCGGCGCGCGCCGCGTCGTCGGCGTAGAACCAGTCATAGGCTTCGCCGCGCGCCAGATTGCCCGCGAGATAGGCCACGTCGTACGGGCTGTCGGTCAGCGCGCGATCGGCCTCGTTCGCCACGCCGCGCCAGTCGGCAAGCGGCGCGTAATAGTCGATGCCGATTGCGTCGATCGACGCGGACGCCCAGAGCGGATCGAGCGGAAAGCGCACCTCGCTCGCCTGCGCGTCGACGACATGCGAGCCGTACTCCGTCCAGTCGGCGCCGTAGGTGACGACCGTGCCCGCGCCGACGATCGCCTTCACCTCGCTTGCGAGGCTCACCAGCGCATCGGCCGCGGGATAGGAGCCGGAGCCCGCGCGCACGCGCGTGAGCGACTTCAGCTCGGAGCCGATGAGGAAGGCATCGACGCCGCCCGCGTCCGCGGCGAGATTGGCGTAATGCAAAATGAAATTGCGGTAATTCCATCCGTCGGCGCCGGCGGTGAAAAATGCGCCGACCTGATCCGCCGCAGCGCTCGTCCCATCCGGCGAACCCGCTTGTCCCGGCGCGGGATCGCAGGTGATCCGGCCGCGCCACGGAAAGGCCGGCTGCGAGGCCGCGCCGCTCCACGGATCGGTGAGCGAGTTTCCCGGCGGAATGTCCATCATCACGAACGGATAGAGCGTTACCTTCAGGCCGCGCGCTTTCAGCTCCGCAATCAGGTCGCGCACGCTCTCATCCGACGGCGTGCCGCCGTAAGCCGGCCTGCCGTCCACCATCGAGACAAGCCGCGCCGCGGCGCGATTGACGCCGGCAACAGACCAGGTCGCTCCGTTGGTCGATTTGGCGCGGTTGTCGACTGCCGGCACGATGCGGCATTCGCCGCAGCGCAGATCGGTGCCGAACCAGGCGATGACGATGGCAACGCGGTCGATGAGCGGGCAAGCGGCCTGCAAGTCATCGAGCGATGCGAGGACATCGGAGGTGCTGTAGCTGATGTGCCGGTTCTCAGGTCCCGTCCGCCCCGGACCGAGTTGCTGCGTCACCGTGGCCGGCTCGTAGCCGAATTCGGTCGCGCCCGGAATGAGCGTTACGGCGCGCGTCATGCGTTCGAGCTGGCCGACCGGCCGCAGCACCTCGAATGACAATTGCGGAATCCGGTTGCCGAAATGCGCGAGCGGCAGGCGTTCGAACACGACGTAGGCGAGCCCGCGGAAAGCCGGCGCGTCTCCTTCCTTGGCGACAAGCAGCGGATCGGCCGTTTGCGTTTCGTCGCCCGCATAGACGCGCATCGCGATATGGGACACATCGAGCGGCTTGCCGTCAGCCCAGACCCGCATCACCGCACCGATCGGCCCCTCGCAAAGGCCGACCGCGAAATTGGCGAAATAGGAATAGGTCGTCGTCGTGGTGCTGACAGTGCTGCCGCCGCCCATGCCCTTCCCGCCGCCCGACGATTCCGTGCTGGTGGACACGACCTCTTCCAGGTTGGTTGCCCAGATCACCTGGCCCGAGAGGCGCGAGCGGCCGTAGATGCGCGGGATCGCCGCCCCTTCGGTCGAGGCCATGACCGCCAGATCGGAGAGCCGCGGCCCTTCGACCGCAATGTCGCGGCGCGCGGCGAACAGCGATTGATCGATGGCGTTGCCGACCAGCGCGCCGGCAAGACGGCCGGCGATCGCGCCGACCGATCCGAACACGGCGCTGCCGGCCGCACCGCCGGCAACCGAAAGAAGAAGAGCGGCCATGGAAGAAATCTTTCTCGTCGTGCGAGGCTTCGCGTTCCCCTGAAAAAGGGGGACGGTTCACGAAGAACCGGGTTCCGCGGGTAAGCCCCACGTCGCTGTCTGTATGTTGCGCAAAGGACACAGGATTTTGCGCCGCATTCATGTACTGTTCCCGCAACGTCCGCCAATTCGGCTCAACGGGGGCTGCCATGAACAAGTTACTCGCCGCCGCAACAGGCTTTGTTGCGCTCGGAAGCGTGGTGGCTGCGTCGGCCGCCGATCTGCCGACCAAGGCGCCGATCGCGCCTGCGCCGATGGTGGCGCCGGCGTTCAACTGGACCGGCGTTTACTTGGGCATCAATGGCGGCTGGGGCTGGGGTCACCAGGATTGGCTAGACAACACGGGAGCCACGAGCGTCAGCTTCCGTCCTGACGGTGGCATATTCGGCGGGCAACTCGGATTCCGCTACCAGTGGAATCAACTAGTGCTCGGCGTCGAGGGCACCTGGGACTGGGCCGACATAAAAGACACGCTGAACGGACTCGGCATTCTCTTCAACGAGGAGTTCAAGGTCCGCTCGCTTTATACCGTGACGGGTCAACTCGGCTGGGCGGTGGACCGTTTCCTGGTTTACGGCAAAGGCGGCTGGGCTGGCGCCAGCACCAGAGCCGAACTGTCGAGCTCATTTGGCGGCGCCTCGAATTCACAAACCGTCAACGGCTGGACCGTCGGCGTCGGCATCGATTACGCCGTCTGGCAAAATCTGATACTGGGCGTCGAATACGATCACTTCGATTTCGACTTCGGGCCGTTCACCGCGCCTTTCAGCACGGGCGGCAATCCATGGGTCGTCACCAACACCAGCCGTCTGACCGTCGATCAGGTGGTCGCGCGGCTGAGCTACAAGTTCGACTGGCGCTGAGAGGAAGCAGCAAGCAGCCGGCCTGAACTGGCGCTTCACCGCGCGAGCGCGAGCGGCGGATCGGCCGCAGACACAAACCGCTCTTGCTGAGGCGCGATACGCTTGCCGCGATTGCGCCTCCCGGTTCGACTCACGCAACTCCAGGAAACCGGAACGCATAGGCGAGCCTGCGGCGCCACCACGGCGCGATCGCGACTTCCGCGACCGCGGCGCCATCGTGCGCGTGCACCATCAGATCGCTCGCGGTGACAATCGCCGCGTGCTTCGCCGGCAAATGCCGACGCCAGCGAAAAAGAAGCACGTCGCCTTCGCAGATTTTATCGAGCGCAACGGGAATCATGTGCCGCGCGGCCGCATCGGCCAGGGTTTCCTCGCCGCTCGCCTCCGCCCAGTCGCGCGCATAAGGCGGCGCGCGCTCCGGCTCCGGGCCGATTACGACGCGCCACACGCCGCGCACGAGCCCGAGGCAGTCGCAGCCAACCCCTTTGAGGGACGCCTGGTGTCGATATGGCGTGCCGATCCACGCCCGCGCCTCGGCGACGATCGCTTGTCTCGTTGGTGTCATGTCAGGATTGCAGACTCGATCCATCATTCCCCGGCTCGCCCTGCACCGGGTAGCGGATGACAAAGTCGTTGCCTGGAATGAATGGAAAGCCGCGGAAGTTGACGACGTTGTTGAACTTGTCGTGGCAGGTTGAAAAGCGCTTGTCGCATCCCGCCGTGACGGTGAACGTGTCGCCGGCCGCGGTCGGCTCCGGCATCGCTTGCCACAACGTGATCGTTACGCCATCGGCCGTTTTCGCATGGACCTTCACTTCCATGGCGACCCCGGCGTTCGCGCCGGTGTCGAACGTGAGCTTGCCCTGCCTAAACCAGCCGTCGGCGAACGCATCCAGCCCCGAAACGGTGAAGGAAGACGTGGCGGCCGGTGCTGCAACGGTGCCGCTGCCGCGAAAGGCCGGATCGTTGAGGTCGATTGTGCAGCGCGCGTCTCCAAGGTCGGCATCACAGGTGGCCGCGAACAAGCGGCCGGATTCTTCCGCGAGACGATCGGAGAGGCCCCGCACTTCCGCGGCAAACGCCGTCCCTTCCCGTTTGATCTCGCCGAGCGTGCCTTTCGCCAGCAGCACGCGCAGATCGGGCTCGCTCCAGTCGACCAGCCAGATTTCGACCGCCGCGGCGTCGTAGCGGCCGGCCGCGAGATCGTGCTCGCTGAGCGAGTCGTCGGCGAGCACACCCGAAATTTCCGAGCCGTCCACCGCCATGCCCAGCCTCTGCGTTGCTTCCGAGCCGGTGAGGCCCGTGCCGGCGCGGCAGGTCATGGGGTCCAGCACGACGTCCTCGTCGTGATCGGTGAAACCCTGCACCACGCCGTCGCTGCGTGTGATGAGCCAGCAGCGGCACAGCGTCGTGACGCCGGAGTCGAGCTTGGCCTGCAAGGCAGCCGGAATCGTTCTCATGGATTGATCTCGATCAGGGGAATTTTGGGAATCGCGCCGGCGGCAAAAGCAGAAAGATCGACCTCGAGGTAATCCGTATCGAAACGGACCGGCACGTCGAACAGAAAACCGGCCGTCACCGTCTCGCCGCTTGCCGGAACGTGGCCGGGAAGAAAGGTGATGATGCCGGTGGTCGCATCGCTCGTGAACGCCGCCCCCTCATCGACCTCGGCGCCCGCGACCGCGACGCGCACGCTCTCGGCGACCGGCTTTGCGATCGGCCTTTGGTAAGGCGAGTAAAGCGAGCCATATGTCTTCACCAGCTGGAACGAAGCGCTGCTGCCATCGCCGATGCCGATGGTTTGGTCCGTCGGCGCGATCGCATCTGACGCTGCGGACGAATGGTCGAGCCGGTCGCGCCAGCGAAAACCATAAAGCCTGCCCCGCCGCTCCTCGAAGAACGCGACCACCTCGGACAGCGCCTCGAACGTTTTCACGCCGTAACCCGCGTCGTATCGCCGGCGCGAATGCACCCAGCGCGCGTTGCGCTCCTCCGCACCCGAGCCGAGCACGACAACGTCCGTGCGCCGCTGCGGCCCGCCCGCGCTTCTGAGCGCGATATCGAGTGGAAACAGGATTTCGTGGAAAGCGGCCGCCATAGTTTTCCCTTGTGTCCGGACGCGGTGCAGTGCGAAGCGTCAGCGGAGCGGTGCACCGCAGATCCGGCACCGTTCCAAATTCAGACTATGCGAAGGTCCAACGTCTGCGGCGCATCCCGTCGTGCTGCGCCGCGCCCGGGACACGATCACAAACTCCGTTGCCCGCGCGCCACCGCGCGGGCAATTTGTCCGGTGAGGTAGGCCTCCGAGCGGCGGAAGCTCGAAACGTCCGGGGTCGAAATCTGCACGATGACGTTCGGCGTCGGGCCGCTGCCGTTGACAGCCACGCCGAGCCGGCCGTCCGGCCCGCGCGCAAGTGGCATGATCGCTTCCGGGCCGGCTTCGCCTGCGAGACCGAGTCCGCCGGACGACAACGGAAAATACGTCGGCGTGCCGATCACGCCGCCGGCAGCGAATGGCTTGATGGCGCCGAGCGCGCCCGTTGTCGCCGGTTTGGCCGCGCCCGAACCAAACAGTCCGCTGAACAGCTTGTTGAGCCCGTCCGTTATGCCGCTGGAAAGCCCGCTGGCGATCGGCTTGAAGGCCGCGGCGAGCGCCAGGCTGGACATGCGCAGCGCCAGCGACTTCAGCACGTCGTCGAACTGCTTTCCGCCCGCCGCGGCTTGCGTGAACGCCCGCGTCATCGCGCTGGCAAACGCGTTCGCATTCAGCACGAGATTGTTCGTCTGCGCCGTCAGCCCGCTCAGCACTTTCTGCAGATCGCCGCCGGCGCTCGCTGCGTCATCGGCGGTGGTGTCGAGAATGCTGTCTCCCGTCATCGGGGTACCTCGTCATCAGATCGGCAAACGTGCTGCGGTCGATCGATCCGCCGCGCCCACGCACCGCCTCGATTGCGCAAGCCAGTTCGCGCGGCGTCATGCGCCAGAACTGCTCCGGCGCAAGACGCAGCACGCCGAGCCCGAAGCCGATCGCGTCTTTCCATGGAAACGGCCTCACGCCGGTATCTCGCCGAACGTCGCCGCGATCAGGTCGGCGGCGATGCGTACATAGCCTTGCGCGCCGCCGCTGACCTGCATTTGCGCGACCTCATCGTCGCCGGTGGTTTCGCCGGCGCCCCGCAATCCGGCGCCGATGATGCGGATCAGGTCGCGCGCCTTCATGCGTCCCGCGCTGAAGCGCTCGGTGAGCGCGACGAGATCGTCCGCGCCGAATGCCGCTTCAAGCTCGGCCAGCGCACCCAGCGTCAGGACAAGCGTGTGCCTGGCGCCGCCGATCTCGGCTTCGATCTCACCGCGATGTTTGTTGGCCATCGTGAATCCTGTGTCCCGGGCGCAGCGCAGCACGCCAGTGATGCGCTGCAGACCCGGGACCGTCAAAAACTCGGAATTTGGAAAGGTCCCGGATCAGCGGTGCACCGCTTCGCGCTGCACTGCATCCGGGACAAGATTCAGGCCGCCGTGAACGTCAGCTCGCCGGCGGATTCGAGCGACAGGTCATAGGTGACCTCGCCGTTGTGCTCGCCGGCAAATTCGAGGCTCACGATCTGGAACGCGCCCTGCACCGTGCCGAAAGCCGGAACGACGACCTGATAGTCGACAATCGCGCCGCCGAAGAACGTCTGCCGCATCAGTGCGTCCGACGATTCATCCTTGAACAATCCGCGTCCCGACACCGACGCGCGCTTGACGCCCGCGCCGTCGAGCAGTTCGCGCCAGCGGTTCGCCGACTCCGCGTCGGTGATGTCGACGGTCTCGGCGTTGAACGACAGCCGGCGCGTGCGCAAACCGGCGACGGTGGTGAAGTCGACGCCGTCGGCGATCTTGATGAGCAGGTCCTTGCCTTTCTGGGCGGGCATGAGTGCTTTCCTTCGCGCTGTAGATGTTCGACGTCATGGCCGGGCAACCGGGTCCGGCCAAAGCCGGCCCGGTCGTAAACTTGACCCGGCCATCTCGCTCAGGGGCGCAGTGCCCTTCCAGGCGGGATCACCGAGGTCTTGCGCCTTCGGCGCGGCCCGGTGACGACCGTGAAATTCAAATCCGTTTAGCGCGCGCGACTACACCGGCTCCGTCACCGCGCGAAAGCGCACCAGCGCGTGATAGGTGCGGCCGTCGGCTTCGCGGCGCACGTCGGCGACCGCAAAACGGAGGTTGACGAGATGGTGGTCGGCGAGCGCCAGCGGCGCGTCGTCGAGCGCGTTGAGCAGCGCGCCGGCGATCATGTGCGCTTCCTTGTGTCCGCCCTGACGCGACCAGGCGTGCAGCACGAGCTGATGTTCTTCGCCCGAGGCATCGCCGGTCGAATAATCGTTGATGCGCATCTCGCCGAGCGTGACGTACGGAAATGACGCGCCGGCAGGCGGCTGGTCGTAAACCTTCGGGCCGCCGAGCACGGCAGTGAGCGAAGCATCCGCGACCAGCGCGTCGTGAACGGCGGCGCGCAGCGCGGCAGAAGCAGGCGTGGGCATGGATACCTCAAGCGTGTGTCCCGGGCGCAGCGCAGCGTGAAACGGTGCGCTGCAGACCCGGGACCGTCGAAAAGTCACAATTTGGAAAGGTCCCGGATCAGCGGTGCATCACTTCGTGCTGCACCGCGTCCGGGACACGCGAAAGTCAATCGTGTTCCTCGGCCGCGATCTCGAGAAAGCGCCGGTCGGCGCTCTCCTGCACGGCAGCGATGCGATAGATGCGGCCGCCGTCCTGAAAGCGATGGCGCGTGGTGACGTCGTCGCGATAGCGAATGACGATCGCATAACGCCGCGTGACGCCGAGGCTGTCGGCGGAAACATCCGGGCTCGCGCCGGCAGGCGTCACCTGCGCCCACAGCGTTGCGACGGATTCGTATGTCGTGGTGACGCCGCCCGCGCCGTCGTCGGCGTCGACCCGCGCATCGAGCACGAGCCGCCGGTTGAGATCGCCCGCGGCCGTCATAGCGCCAGCATCCGGTAAGGGGCGATCAGCGCGGCGACGCCGACCGGCAGCGCGCTCACCGCGCCGCTCGCGACCAGCCCGCGGTTCTCGTACCAGTGCGCGGTGAGCATCAGGATCGCGCGCCGCAACGGCTCCGGCACATCGCTCGCCGCGCCGCCGTAGCCGACCGTCACGTCGACTTCGATTCCGGCGGCAAGCCGGCCGGGCATCGGCAGCGTCCACGGCGCGAACACCAGCGTGGAGCTGGCGAGATCGAGCACGAACGCGCTTGCGTCGATGGTGCGGGCGACGCCGTCTGCATCGTAGACGCGCGCGGCGTCGAGCGTCTGTAGCGGCGCGGGGCGCACCGGCAGGCGGCCGTCGAGCGGCCAGGTGTCGAGCGACAGGCGCCAGCCTTGCGTGATCAGCGCGCGGCGCGTCTGCGCTTCGACATGAAGCCGCGCGCCCGCGGCAAGCGCGCTGATCATATCGTCCTCGTCGCTGTTTTCGACGCGCAGGAATGCTTTGGCCTCGGCGAGCGACACCGGCTCGATTGCGGGCGCGGTGAGAAGAATTGAAGGCATTTGGTTGTTCTCTGATCGCGTGCTGGTCCGTAGATCCGTAGGGTGGGCTTCGCGTGAGCGAAGCCCACCGTTTTATGCGTTGTTGCGCGAGTGGCGGTGGGCACGGCGCTGACGCGCCTTAGCCCACCCTACCGATTCACTGGCCGCGGAAGTGCGAAGCGCGCAAGCGGCGAGTCATTGACAAACGCGAAGCATCAAGGTCCATGACGACCCATGCGCCGCCTGCTCCCCGCCCTCGCCGCTCTCGTTTTCTGCGCGCCTGCTTACGCCATCACCGGCAACGCGCCGGCCGCGAACGGCTGGAGCGCGCAGGCGATCGTGATGGTCACCGATCCGCGCGGCGATCTGTGCACCGGCACGGCGCTCGCGCCCGATCTCGTGCTTACCGCCGCGCACTGCCTGTCGCGCAAGCGCGACAACGCGATCAGGATTTTCCAGAACGGCGAGACGGTCGGCGTGCAGACTTACGCCGTCCATCCGCAATTCGATTTCGGCAACTATCTGCGCGCGCGCGCCACGGCCGATCTGGCCCTGCTCAAGCTCGCCGCGCCCTTGCCCGACATTGTCGTGCCGGCAATGCTCGCGCCGGCGCGCCGCGTCAGCGTCGGCGAGAAACTGGTCATCGCCGGCTTCGGCGTCACGCTTGCCGGCACCAAATCCGGTCTGGGCATTCCGCGTGCCGCGACGCTCACCGTCACCGGCCGTCCCGGCTCATTGCAAATTCGTCTGGTCGACGACACGACGCGCAACAAGCGCAACGGCCTCGGCGCCTGCACCGGCGATTCCGGCGGGCCTGTGTTCGAGCTCGGCGGGGCGAGCGTGATCGGCGTCGTGAGCTGGTCCACCGCGCCCAACGACGAGGAAGGCTGCGGCGGGCTCACGGGGGTTACGCCATTGGTGAGTTACCACGACTGGATTGAGGAGATGGCGCGGAAGTTCAACAGCGGCCTTCTGGAACCCGGAGTGGACAAAAACTGAAGTGGTGTGCCGCGATCATCGTCGAGATAGCGAACGCGACTGCCGCCGGCCCTGATGACGACGAGCCCGGCCGCAAGGCCGGGCTCGCTTTTCTTCCAAAAAGTTCAGGCGTAAAGAGCGACCTCAATCGTTCTCTCAATCGCACACGCGCTTGCGCACGCGCACCCGCTCACCCCATCGATTGATGTGGGAGCGGACGACCGTGCGGCAGTCCCGATCATAGGCGTAGGCGCCGCGCCAATCGTGACGATGGTGATACCGGTGGTGATAGCCGTTTCCTCCGATGTACACACCGAAGCTTTCCGCATTCGCCGGGACCGTGAGCGCCGCGCCGGCAATCCCCATTGCCGCCAGCAGCCCGATTGCAAGTTTCCGCATCGGAACCTCCTTTTGCTGCTTCGTCCTCTTTGCGAACGCGTGGCCGCGCGGCATCGTTCCTGAAATAGTGGCGGATGGAACAGGAGGCGCCGGTTCAACAGCAGGTAGCAATTCCGGATTGAACGCGAATTCCGGCATTTGATTGCAGGCGCGGGGGCACTGCGACGAAAACGGCACAAAATTAAATCGCTCTCGAGCGTTTCCGACCCGAGAGAAACAAATAGCGGGCCTATTCGAATCCAATGACAACTTTATTCGGCTCGGTCGGATG
>DASSRW010000097.1:0-3912 GCA_035701545.1 Pseudolabrys sp. | reverse complement strand
GTTCATGAACACGACCAGCGCCGGCACGCCGACCTGGCGGGCAAGCAGGATGTGCTCGCGCGTCTGCGGCATCGGGCCGTCGGCGGCGGAAACGACGAGGATCGCGCCGTCCATCTGAGCGGCGCCGGTGATCATGTTCTTCACATAGTCGGCGTGGCCGGGGCAATCGACATGCGCGTAATGCCGCTTGTCGGTCTCGTACTCCACGTGCGCGGTCGAGATGGTGATGCCGCGTGCCTTCTCTTCCGGAGCCTTGTCGATCTGATCATAGGCGGTGAACGTTGCGCCGCCCTTCTCCGACAGCACCTTGGTGATCGCCGCGGTCAGCGTCGTCTTGCCGTGATCGACGTGACCGATCGTGCCGATATTGCAATGAGGCTTCGTGCGGTTGAATTTTTCTTTGGCCATGGAGCTCTCCGTTCAGATCCTCTCGTTTGCGCCGATCCCGGTTACGCGAATTTCTTCTGCACTTCGGCGGAGACGTTCGCCGGCAGTTCTGCGTAGTGATCGAATTGCATGGTGAATGTTGCGCGCCCCTGGGACATGGAGCGCAGGTTGTTGACGTAGCCGAACATGTTCATCAGCGGCACCATCGCGTTGATCACGTTGGCGTTGCCGCGCATGTCCTGGCCCTGGATTTGGCCGCGTCGCGAATTGAGGTCGCCGATGACCGAGCCGGTGTAGTCCTCCGGCGTCACCACCTCGACCTTCATGATCGGCTCGAGCAGAACCGGCCGGCCCTTCTGCAGCGCCTCTCGCAAGGCGGCGCGCGAGGCGATCTCGAACGCGAGGGCGGACGAGTCCACGTCGTGATACGCGCCGTCGATCAGCGACACCTTGAGATCGACGACCGGGAAGCCGGCGAGCACGCCGGACCCCAGCACGGACTCAAGCCCCTTCTCGACGCCGGGGATGTATTCCTTCGGCACCGCACCGCCGACGATCTCGTTCTCGAACTCGAACGGCGCGCCAGGCACGGTCGGCTCGGCGATGATCTTGACGCGCGCGAACTGGCCGGAGCCGCCGGTCTGTTTCTTGTGGACGTAATCGACTTCCGCCCGCTGCGTGATCTTCTCGCGAAAGGCGACCTGCGGCGCGCCGATATTGGCGTCGACCTTGTAGGTGCGCTTGAGAATGTCGACCTTGATGTCGAGGTGCAGTTCGCCCATGCCCTTGAGGATGGTCTGCCCGCTTTCCTGATCGGTCGATACGCGAAAGGACGGGTCCTCCGCCGCGAGCTTCGCCAGCGCGACGCCGAGCTTTTCCTGATCGGCTTTCGACTTCGGCTCAATCGCGATCTCGATGACCGGATCCGGGAATTCCATCTTCTCCAGGATCACCGGCCGCTTGGCGTCGCACAGCGTGTCGCCGGTGCGCACTTCCTTCAGGCCGGCCAGGGCGACGATGTCGCCGGCATAAGCTTCCTTGATGTCCTCGCGGTTGTTCGCATGCATCAGCAGCATGCGGCCGATCCGTTCCTTGCGCTCCTTCGTCGAGTTGATGACACCGGTGCCGCTCTGCAGCGTTCCCGAATAGATGCGGCAGAAGGTGATCGTGCCGACGAAGGGATCATCCATGATCTTGAAGGCAAGCAGCGCGAGCGGCTCGTTGTCGTCGGCCTTGCGCTCGACTTCTTCACCGTTATCCGGATTGAGGCCCTTGATCGCGGGCACGTCGAGCGGGCTCGGCAGATAATCGACTACGGCGTCGAGCAGCGGCTGCACGCCTTTGTTTTTGAAGGCGGAGCCGCACAGCACCGGGAAAAACGCGCCGGTGATAACGGCCTTGCGGATCAGTTTCTTGAGAGTGGCCTCGTCGGGCTCCTTGCCTTCGAGGTAGGCGGTGGTGGCGTCGTCGTCGAGTTCGACCGCGGCTTCCACCATCGTCTCGCGGTACTTCCTGGCTTGCTCGAGCAGATCGGCCGGAATGTCGATGTCGTGATACTTGGCGCCGAGCGATTCATCGTCCCATACGACGCCCTTCATGCGCACGAGATCAATGATGCCCTTGAACTGCTGCTCCGAGCCGATGGGAAGCTGAATGGCGACCGGCTTTGCGCCGAGGCGGGTCTTGATGTCGTCGAGACACTTGAAGAAGTCGGCGCCGATCTTGTCCATCTTGTTGGCGAAGACGATGCGCGGGACTTTATACTTGTCGCCCTGACGCCAGACCGTTTCGGTTTGCGGCTCGACGCCCTGGTTGGAGTCAAGCACGCAGACCGCGCCGTCGAGCACACGCAGCGAACGCTCGACCTCGATGGTGAAGTCGACGTGGCCGGGCGTATCGATGATGTTGAGACGCTTTTCCTTCCAGAAGGCGGTGGTCGCAGCCGACGTGATGGTAATGCCGCGCTCCTGCTCCTGCTCCATCCAGTCCATCGTCGCGGCGCCTTCGTGCACCTCGCCGATTTTGTGGCTCTTGCCGGTGTAATAGAGAATCCGCTCGGTCGTCGTCGTCTTGCCCGCATCGATGTGGGCCATGATGCCGAAGTTGCGGTAGTCCTCGATTTTGTGGCTGCGTGGCATAGGGGATTGCTTCCTTAAATCTGTGTGCCGCCGTCACCAGCGGTAATGGGAGAACGCCCGGTTGGCTTCCGCCATCTTGTGGGTGTCCTCGCGCTTCTTGACGGCATTTCCCCTGTTGTTGGATGCGTCGAGCAGCTCGCCCGAGAGCCGCTCGGTCATCGTCTTTTCATTGCGCTCCCGCGCCGCCGAAATGATCCAGCGGATGCCGAGCGCCTGCCGGCGCGACGAGCGCTCCTCGACCGGCACCTGATAGGTGGCGCCGCCGACGCGCCGCGAGCGCACCTCGATCGTCGGCATCACGTTGTCGAGCGCCTGCTGGAATACCGAAATCGGGTTCTGCTTGGTCTTGCCCTCGATCATCTCAAGCGCGCCGTAGACGATGCCTTCGGCGACCGACTTCTTGCCGTCGTACATGATCGCGTTCATGAACTTGCTGACGACGATGTTTCCGAACTTCGGGTCCGGAATGATCTCGCGCTTTTCGGCGGCGTGACGGCGGGACATGATGCGGTCCTAAACTCTCTCGTCTCTTTCCTCGTCATGGCCGGGCTCGTCCCGGCCATCCACGTCTCTCTTTCATCATCGCCGGCGAACCGGCCTCGTTTGCCTCGCGGGTTCCCAGAGTCTCGCGCTGCGCGCTCGCCCGGGGATTTACGCAAAGCGACCCTACTTGGGTCGCTTCGCTCCGTATTTCGAACGGCGCTGCTTGCGGTTCTTCACGCCCTGCGTGTCGAGCACGCCGCGCAGGATGTGATAGCGCACGCCCGGCAGATCCTTCACGCGGCCGCCGCGGATCATGACGACCGAGTGCTCCTGCAGATTGTGTCCCTCACCCGGGATGTAGCCGATCACTTCGAAGCCGTTGGTGAGCCGCACCTTGGCGACCTTGCGCAACGCCGAGTTCGGCTTTTTCGGCGTCGTCGTATAGACGCGCGTGCAGACGCCGCGCTTTTGCGGACTTGCTTGCAGCGCCGGAACCTTGTTGCGCGCCTTGAGCGGCTTGCGCGGCTTGGCAATCAGCTGGTTGACCGTCGGCATCGTTCGTCTTCACCACCTCGCGGGCTCGCGCCCGATGTTTCCGAAGCATCCACTTCGTCCGCGGGCGACACCGCCCGCCCGATCCATTTCGGGCTTGTCGCCCCGGCTTTGTCCGGCGTGCGTCACCCGCACGCAAAACGAAATTGCGCCACCGCCTAAGCGCGGCAGGGGCGCTCTTCCGTTCGGACGGCCGCATGGGGCGGCAAACCCCCGCGGCCATTCACTTCAAAGTCTGACAGTGGCTGTCAGAGGCAGCGTCTGAGCTTCATTCGTCGAGGCGATGCGCCGGCGCGCGATTGAGACAAATGCAATTTTCTCAAAGGCTTAGCCGGGCGGCCGTTCCGAGCAA
>DASSRW010000096.1:0-2111 GCA_035701545.1 Pseudolabrys sp. | reverse complement strand
ATCGTGCCGTTCGCCGCCGGCGGCGGGGTCGACACGGTCGGCCGCATCATCGCCGCCAGGCTCGGTGACGCGCTCGGCAAACAGGTCATCGTGGTGAACAAGCCGGGCGCCGGCTCGGTGATCGGCATTCGCGACGCTTCGCACGCCAAGCCGGACGGCTACACGCTGCTGATGGTGGTGACCGGTGCAAGCCTGCCGCCGAACACCGGCTACAATCTCGAAAAAGATTTTACCCCGGTCGGCCTGATCGCGTCGGTGCCGATCGTGATCATGTCGAATCCGTCAGTGCCGGTGAAATCGATGGCCGATATCGTGACCCTGGCGAAGAAGGAGCCGGGCAAGGTCACGCTCGGCACGCCGCCCTCGCCGACGCTCAACTATTTCGGCGCCGAGCAATTCAAGGGCATGACCGGCACGGATGTTCTGATCGTGACCTACAAGGGCACCGGGCCGCTCACCAACGATCTGCTCGGCGGACACGTGATGGTCGCCTTCAACACGCTGCCGCCGGCGATCGGCAACATCAACGCAGGCAAGCTGCGCGCATTGGCCGTCGCCGCGCCGGAGCGGCTTTCCGCCATTCCGAACGTGCCGACAACGGCCGAGGCTGGGTTCAAGGATCTGAGCATCGTGCAATATTATGGCCTCGTCGCGCCGGCCGGCACGCCGCAGCCGATCGTCGATCGGCTCAACAAGGAGCTGCGCAAAATTCTCTCGGACAAGACCGTTGTCGATCGCATCGTCGCCGACGGCGGCGGCCCGATCGCCAGCACGCCGGCGGAATACGGCGCCAATATCCGGGAAAACGAAGCCCACTGGGCGGCGCTGATCAAAAAGCTCGGGTTGACGGTGCACTGAGATCCCGAGTTCCGTCCGTGGGGCCGTGCCAACGCACGGCCTCACGCCTTCTCAGCTCTCCAGCATCGCGATCGCTTCGATCTCCACCATCAGATCGGGATGCGAGAGCCGGCGCACCTCCACCGTCGTGCTCGCCGGCAATCCGACGCCCAGATAGTCGTGCCGCACATCCACATGACGGAAGAATTCATCGATGTCGGTGACGAACGTCGTCGTCTTCACCAGATCGCTGAGCGTCGCGCCGGCCGCCGCGAGCGCGGCGCGCAGGTTCTCGCCGACCTGGCGGATTTGCGCGCGCATATCGCGCGGGCCAACGATCTTGCCCTCCTTGTTGCGCGCGAGCTGGCCGGAAATGAAAACCAGCTTCTGCCCCGATGCAACCACCACGTGCGTGTAGAGCACGCGGCCGTCGAGCGCGCGCTGAAATAGCGTCTGCGGCTGAATTTTTGTCGTCGTCATATCGGAAACGCCTCGTTTTCTGTGCGCCGCATTGTCGCCAACCCCTTTGCCCTTTCGCAATAGGTTTGCTTAACTTTAGAAACTTCGGCACTCCGGGGAGGTAGGTCATGGCCCGCTCGCAACATCCACACATTTCACGGCGTCATTTGCTGCAGATCGGCGCGGCCGGCACGGTCGGCACCGCGCTCGCCTGGCCGCGCATCGCCTCGGCCGCGCCGGTGAAAATCCGCTATGCGACCGGCGGCGGCATCGGGCCGAACGAGATGGAGACGATCATCTATCTCGACTACATGAAACAGAACGTGCTGAAGAACTACGGCAAATCCTACACGCTCGAAATGACGTTCACACGCGGCACGCCGGAAGCGGCCACGCTGCTTGCGTCCGGGCAAACCGATCTTGGCACGCTCGCTTTTTCGAGCTTCGCCACGGCCATTTCCAAGAACGCCGTGCCCGGCGGCCTCACGATCATCTCGGACAATTATCAGGACGGCCATCCGGGCAACGCATCGAATACGTTCTTCGTGCTCAAGGATTCGCCGATCAAGTCGGTCGCCGACCTCAAGGGCAAGAAGGTCGGCATCAACGCCTACGGTTCGGCGGTCGATCTTGTGCTGCGCGTCGTGCTCAAGAAAAACAAGCTCGACCCGCGCCGCGACGTGCAGATCGTTGAAGTGAACTTCCCGAACATGGCGTCCGCGATTCGCGAGAAGCGCATCGATTGCGGCGTGCTGGTGATTCCCTTCCTCGCCGTCGAAAGCCCGAAGGGCGACCTGCGGGCCCTGTTCACCGGC
>DASSRW010000095.1:0-2049 GCA_035701545.1 Pseudolabrys sp. | reverse complement strand
CGCGGCACGAGGAAGGACGAGGTGCCCTGCATCATGCCGACTTTCGGATTGGTGTTGGCGTAAACGACGTAGAGCGAAGCGTCGTAGCCGTTGGAAATGAACTGCTTGCGGCCGTTGACGATCCAGCCGCCATCCGTCTTCACGGCTTTGGTCTGCATCGCGGCTTCCGGCACGTTGTAGGGGAGCCACCGGTCGGATGCGCCGCGCGGCTCGGTCAGACAATGCGCCATCAGGAACTGCGGGTTCTTCACCAATTCAGGAAACCATTTCGCCTGCAAATGCTTCGGGGCGAATTGGCGGAGCAGCACCGATACCTTCCAGTTCTGCACCATCTTGTCGGCAAGACCGGAATCGCCGCGCGCGATTTCTTCCGAGACAAGCGCGAAGGTCTTGACCTCGGTGCCTTTCTCGAGCTCGACGCCGCCATATTCCTCCGGCACGCCGAGCGTGCGGATGCCGATCTTCTCGGCTTCCTGCAGGATGTGCGGCGGCAGCCGGTCTTCCGGCACCATCGACCATTCGCGTTGCCAGTTCTGCTTGATGAAGGGAAGCACCACTTCATCGACAAAATCGCGGCACGATTGCCGCATCATGCGCTGTTCCTCGGAGAGGCCGCGGTCTCTCGGCATGCGCTCCAGCATCGGGCATTCCTCTGTGGGTCTTCTTCCCGGCAAGTGTCGCCCGGAAGCCGCGCCAAGTCGAGGGCATGTGCAGCGTCAGGCGATTTCCATGAAGTGAAAGCTGACAAACGTGCCGCCGTGGCGCAAACTTCGAGCCCGCTTGATAAGCCCGGGAGTTTGCGATGAGTGATCGGCACGGCAATGCCATGGAAGGCGGCTGCACATGTGGCGCTATACGCTACCGCCTCAAGGCACGGCCGCTGTTTGTGCATTGCTGTCACTGCACGTGGTGCCAGCGCGAAAGCGGCTCCGCTTTTGCCGTCAACGCATTCATCGAGGCATCACAGGTCGAGGTGCTGAAGGGCGCGCCGGTCAGCACCACGGTGCCGAGCGCCAGCGGCAAGGGGCAGGTCCTCTGGCGCTGCCCGGACTGCGGCGTGACCGTGTGGAGCAATTACCCGCAAGCCGGCCCGGCCATTCATTTCATCCGCGTCGGCACGCTCGACGATCCCTCGCGCGCGCCGCCCGACATCCACATCTACACCTCGACAAGGCTGCCCTGGGTCGTGCTCCCGGACGGCGTTCCCGCGGTCGCCGAATTCTATCGCGCCGCCGATTATTGGCCGGCCGAGACCATGGCGCGATTCAAGGCGGCGAAAGCCACAGCCGCGCGAACTTAAGCCGCCTTGCGTGAGGCGAGAAAGTCACCCATGCGGTCGAGGGCTTTCAGGATGTTCTCGGTCGAGTTGGCGTAGGAAAGCCGCATGTAACCTTCACCGAGTGCGCCGAAATCCGGGCCGCCGATGGTGACGACGCCGGTGTCGTTGAGCAGCGCGTTGGCGAGCTCCTTCGATTTCCAGCCGGTGCGTTTGATGTTGGGGAATGCGTAGAACGCGCCTTTCGGCGTCGCGCACGACACGCCGGGCAATTTGTTCAGGCCGGCGACGACGACTTTGCGGCGCCGGTCGAACTCGGCGACCATTTTCTCGACTTCGTCCTGCGGGCCGGTGAGCGCCGCGAGGCCGGCGTACTGCGCCGAGGCATTGACGCATGAGTGCAAATTGACCGCGAGCTTGCGCGCATAGTCGTAAAGCTTGCCCGGCCACACCGCGTAGCCCAGGCGCCAACCGGTCATCGCGTAGGTTTTCGACCAGCCGTTGAGCAGGATCAGCCGGTCGCGGATCGAGGGATAGGAGAGCAGGCAGACGTGCTTCTCGCCATCATAGACCATGTGGTCGTAGATTTCGTCCGACATCACGGCGACGTCCGGCCACTTGTCGAGACCGGCGACGAGTTTGTCGATCTCGCTCTTCGGCGTGACGCCGCCGGTCGGATTGGCGGGCGAGTTGATGATGATGAGGCGCGTTTTCGGCGTGATGAGCCGGAGCGTTTCCTCCGCCGAGAACGCAAAGCCGTTTTCCTCGCGGAT
>DASSRW010000094.1:0-5984 GCA_035701545.1 Pseudolabrys sp. | reverse complement strand
GAAATGGGTCACGTCGCGCTCAATCCTTCGCGCGCGCTGGCCGACATGACCAAGCTGTTCTTCCGCAATCCGGCCAACCCGCTGTCGCACACGACTTACGGCAAGAGCATGGCCGCGGCGGCGGAAGTGTTCGAACGCTCGACGCGCCGCTATCAGAAGCCGGACTGGAATATCGACTCCACCGTCGTCGGCGGCGAGCGCGTGCCGGTGCGGATCGCTACGGTCTGGCAGCGTCCCTTCTGCAATCTTCTTCATTTCGAACGCGCGTTCGCGCGCGCGCCGCGCCGCCCGCAACCCAAGCTGCTGATCGTCGCGCCGATGTCGGGCCACTATCCGACGCTGTTGCGCGGCACGGTCGAGACGTTTCTGCCCACCCACGATGTCTATATCACCGAGTGGGTCGACGCGCGCATGGTGCCGGTCACCGACGGAAAATTCGATCTCGACGACTACATCGATTATCTCATCGCGATGCTGCACCGGCTCGGCGGAGACACGCACGTGATCGCGGTGTGCCAGCCTTCCGTGCCGGTGCTGGCGGCCGTGTCGCTGATGGAAGCCGACAACGATCCGGAGATACCGGCGTCCATGGTGCTGATGGGCGGGCCGATCGACACGCGCATCAATCCCAACGCCGTCAACGAGCTCGCCGAGACGCGTGGTCTCGACTGGTTCCGCACGCACGTCATAACCAAGGTGCCGTTCCCGCATCCGGGCTTCATGCGCGACGTCTATCCAGGCTTCCTTCAGCTCAACGGCTTCGTCAGCATGAATCTCGATCGCCACATCGAGGCGCATCGCAATCTGTTCATGCAGCTCGTGCGCGGCGACGGCGACTCGGTGCAGAAGCACCGCGAGTTTTATGACGAGTATCTCGCGGTCATGGATCTGACCGCCGAGTTTTATCTCCAGACCGTTGATACGGTGTTCATCCGCCACGCGCTGCCCAAGGGCGAGATGACCCATTACGGCCGCAAGATCGATCCGACCGTCATCAGGCGCGTCGCGCTGATGACGGTCGAGGGCGAGAACGACGACATTTCGGGCGTCGGGCAGACCGAAGCCGCGCACCGGCTCTGCTCCAACATTCCGCCGGAAAACAAGGCGCATTACCTGCAACCCGGCGTCGGCCACTATGGCGTGTTCAATGGCTCGCGGTTTCGCGCCGAGATTGCGCCGCGCATTTCCGACTTCGTGCTGTCGCACAACGGGGGCCGCGCGCAGGCCGCGGACAACCGCCCCGCTGCTTGACGGAACACGCGGGCGAAGTCCGTCCCTCGCTCTGCTTCATGCAAGCACCCCGGGAACGCCGATGCCCGGCAAGGCTTAATGTGGCAGTATTTCGCCGCAAACTGATTCCCGGAAGATTGCAGACATGCCGCTCCGCGCCTTGCTTTATCGCCGTTCACGCGAGCCGCAGGCGATCGACATCGCGCTCGACGAGGCGGTCTATCTTGTCCACGTGCGGCGGCATCGCCAGGCGCGCCGCTACACTTTGCGCGTGCAATCGTCGACGCGCGAAGTGGTGCTCACCATGCCGCTGCGCGGCAGCATGAGGGAGGCGCGTGACTTTGCCCAGAAGCACGGCGCGTGGATTGCCGCCCGCCTGCGCCGCCTGCCGGAACCGGTGCCGTTTGCCGACGGTTCGCTCCTGCCGTTTCGCGGCGTTCGCCACCGCATCGTGCACCGGCGCGGCGCGCGCGGCGCGGCATGGACCGAAACAGGCAGAACCGGCGAGCCGCTGCTTTGCGTGGCCGGCGAGGCGGCGCACGTTTCCCGCCGCGTGATCGACTTCCTGAAGCGCGAAGCCAAACGCGACCTCGAAAGAGCGAGCCGCCAGGCGGCCGCCCGGCTCGGCGTGAAGATCAGGCGTATTTCGATCCGCGACCAGACGAGTCGCTGGGGCTCGTGTTCGAGCACCGGCGTGCTGTCCTTTTCGTGGCGGCTCATCCTCGCCCCGCCTTTCGTGCTCGACTACCTTGCCGCGCACGAGGCGGCGCATCTGATCGAAATGAATCACTCGCGCCGGTTTTGGCGTGTGGTCGAGCGTATCTTTCCTGAGACGGAGCGCGCCAAGACGTGGCTCGATTCCGAAGGCGCGGATTTGCATCGTTACGGAGTGGCGGCTGCCGGTTCATCCGGGTTCATCCAGTAGCCCGGCGCCGCGCATTCCATGCTTCGCCCCAACACATTCGCGCTGACGGCGCTGCTTGCCGCGCTCACGGCGGTCGGGCCGCTGACCACCGACATGTATCTGCCGTCGCTGCCGCAAATTGCGCGCGTGCTCGACGCCTCGACGGCGCAGGCGCAATTCACGATTTCCTCCTATCTGATCGGGTTTGCCATCGGGCAGATCTTCTATGGCCCCTTTTCCGACCGGCACGGCCGCAAGCCGGTGGTGCTGGCGGCGGTCGCCATATACTGCGTCGCGACCCTTGGCTGCGCGCTCTCTACCTCGATCGAGATGCTGATCGTCGCGCGGCTATTTCAGGCGATTGGTGGGTCCGGCGGCATTGTGCTGGCGCGCGCGATCGTGCGCGATCTCTATTCCGGCGTGCGCGCCGGCCGCGAACTGTCGGTAATGGCGTCGGTCATGGCGCTTGCGCCGGTGATCGCGCCGGTAATCGGCGGCGCGCTGCAAACCGCCTTCGGCTGGCAAGCGAGTTTCATATTGCTCGCTGCCTCTGGCGTGATGGGGATCGCGCTGATCTATTGGCTGTTGCCCGAGACGCTGGAGAAGCGCGCCGAGTACCCGGTCTCGCCGGCGACAATGCTCAACTCTTATCGAATTGTGGCGCGCAACCGCTGCTATCTCGCCTATCTTGCGCTTGTTGCGTTGACCTACGCCGGTCTGTTCGCCTGGATTTCCGGCGCGTCGTTTGTGTTGCAGGACCTCTATGGTCTTTCGCCATTCAGCTTCGGAGTCGCCTTTGCGCTCGGCTCGATCGGCTACATGGTCGGCTCAGCGCTGGCGGCGCGGCTTGTCGGCAAGTTTGGCCTCGATGTCACGGCCGGCATTGGCGCCGTTGGCAATGCCGCGGGTGGTCTCGGAATGATTGCGGCTGTCGGCTTCGGCGCCACGTCAGCCGCCTGGATTGTTATCCCGATGGCGGTCTATCTCGCCGGCATGGGCATGGTGCTTTCGCAAGGTATCGCGGGCGCCATGTCGCCGTTTCCGGAGCGCGCGGGGGCGGCTTCATCTTTGCTGGGCTTCGTGCAGCAGACGCTGGCGGCGGCCTGCGGCGCTGCGGTCGGCATCTTGCTTGGGCAGAGCGCCTGGCCGCTGGCTGGCGCGGTCGCGGCGATGGGTTGCTTGACGCTTCTGCTGTGGGTTCTCACGCGCGGCGTTCGCGCCCAAGGCGCCGCACATTCCTGATTTCAGCGCCGGCCGAAGAGATTGTCGAGCAGCCAGCCGTCAAGGCTCGCCGTGCCCGTCGTTTGAGGCACGGGCGCGGGCGGCCGGATGGGCTCGTCCCCGCGTCTCGGATTGGTCAGGCCTGACAACAGGTCTTCGACCGGCGCGAAAGTGTCCTGGCCCGTGCCCGGCAGGCTCGTCGGCGGGACGCCTTGATGCGCAACGCGCATGAAGCGGCTCCAGATTTCCACGGGCAAACTGCCGCCCGTGATCTTCTTTGTCGCAGAACCGTCGTCGTTGCCGAGCCACACGCCGGTGACGAGATGCGTCGTGTAGCCGATGAACCACGCGTCGCGGAAATCCTGGCTGGTGCCGGTCTTACCGGCCGCTGTCCAGCCGGGCAGGCTCGCCCTGCGCGCGGTGCCGATGGTCAGCGTCTGGTGCAGCATGTAGTTCATCATGTCGATATAGGCCGCATCGACGACGCGTCCGAGCGGGCGTTCGCTGTGCAAATAAAGCAGCTTGCCGCCGGCCGTGGTGATGCGCGCGATGACGTGCGGCGATACGGCCATGCCACCGTTTGCGAAAGTCGCGTAGGCCCCGGTGAGCTCGAGCACCGAAACTTCGGAGGTACCGAGCGCAATGGAAGCGTTCGGCTCGAGCTTCGAGGCAATGCCGAGCCGGTACGCCGTGCGGATCACCGCCGGCGGCCCGAACTCCATGGTCAGCCGCACTGAGACGGTGTTGAGGGAAAGCGCGAGCGCTTTCGCCAGCGTGACGGGGCCGTGGTACTCATGCTCGTAATTTTCGGGGCGCCAGCCCTTGACCTTGATCGGCGCATCTTCGCGCACGCTGTCCGGCGTGAGGCCGTGCTCGAGCGCGGTCAAGTAGACGAACGGCTTGAACGCCGAACCTGGTTGCCGCTTGGCGGCGACGGCGCGATTGAACTGGCTTTCGCCGTAATTGCGCCCGCCGACCAGCGCGCGGACCGCGCCGTCCGGCGTCATCGCCACCAGCGCGCCCTGGCTCACGCCGCTCTTTTCGCCTTTTTGCGCGATCTCATCGGCAAGCGACTTCTCGGCGATGGCCTGCAAGCCGCCATCGATCGTGGTCTTGACCACAATGTCCTGGTCGACGTGCCCGATCAGGTCGTCGAGAATGTCCATGACCCAGTCGGCGACGTAGTTGACCGAACCATTGCCGGCTTGCGCCACGATTTTGGGAGGATGGCTGAGAGCGAGCCTTTCGCTCGACTTGCTGATGAAGTGAAGATCGGCCATGGCGGCGAGCACGACGTGCGCGCGCTGCTCGGCCGCATCGAAATTGCGGGTCGGCGCAAGCCGCGACGGCGATTTGACGAGGCCTGCCAGAAGCGCCGCTTCCGCCAAGGTCACGTTGCGCGCGGACTTGCCGAAGTAGCGTTGCGAAGCCTGCTCGATGCCGTACGCGCCGGCGCCGAAATAAACGCGGTTGAGATAGAGCTCGAGAATCTGCCGCTTGCTGAACTTGCGCTCGAGCCAGAGCGCCAGCAGTACTTCCTGCAATTTGCGCTCGATCGTGCGCTCCTGCGTGAGGAACAGGTTTTTTGCAAGTTGCTGCGTGATGGTGGAGCCGCCCTGCGAGTAGCCGCGGTGCAGGACATTGGCGACAAACGCGCGCGCAATGCCGAACGGATCGACGCCGTAATGCTCGTAGAAGCGCCGATCCTCGATGGCGATGAAGGCATTCGGCAGGTACGGCGGCAGCTCGTTCAGCGAGAGCACCGCGCCGCCCATGTCGCCGCGCGTCGCCAGCACGTGGTTGTTGATGTCGACGATCTGGATCGACGGCGGCCGCTTGGGGATTTCCAGCGACTGGATCGGCGGCAGATGCGCCCCGATCCATGCGACCGTGCCGATGCCGCCGATGCCCACCCACAGGCAGAGCACGAGGGCCCAGTAGGCCGCGCGCCCGATCCACGAGCGCCGCCAGCCGCCCGCGCGGCGCTTGCGGCGCGCCCGCTTTCCCGATCCGGCGGGCGCAGGGCGGTCGCCCGCGCCGAGGCGCAGGTCGCGTCCGGAAGCGGCGTCGAATTTCGGCTCCCGGCGCGCTCCCGCCTTCTTGCGCTCAGACGCCATTGGATCGTGTCCCGTCGGCCCGCGCCCGTTCGCGCCGGCCCCCCGGTCACGCTACGGGCGGCGATTTAAGGGGCCGTTAAGGGTCCGGCGCTCCGGGCCCGGGGCTTTGCGCAAGAGGGGTTCAGACGGCGTCGGTCCTGACCCTGCCGGCTCTTGCCTCCGGCTCGCCGGCGGCAAACAAGGCGATCAGCGCGCGCTTGATCGCTGCCTGCCGGGTCGGCGAGGTGATCTGCGCGCCCATCAGGTCGGTCACATAAAAGACGTCGACCACGCGTTCGCCGAAGGTCGCGACGTGCGCGGAGGTGATGTTGAGATTGAGCTTCGAGATGGTCGCGGTCAGCTCATAGAGCAGGCCGGTGCGGTCGAGCCCCGTGACCTCGACCATGGTGTAGCGGTGCGACCACTGATTGTTGATGGTGACGGACGGCTCGAGCGCAAACGCCCTGATGCGCCCTTTCGGCGGCGCGCGCTTCGCCACGATGTCGGGCAGCCGCAATTCGCCGGCGAGCGCC
>DASSRW010000093.1:0-16354 GCA_035701545.1 Pseudolabrys sp. | reverse complement strand
GCCGCAAGCATCCGCAGCAGGAATTCCTGCAGGTCGATACGACCAACATCCTGTTCATCTGCGGCGGCGCGTTCGCTGGGCTCGAGAAGATCATCGCGCAGCGTGGCCGCGGCGGTTCCGCCATCGGTTTCGGCGCCGACGTGCGCGGCCCGGACGACCGGCGCGCAGGCGAGGTGCTGCGCGAAGTGGAGCCCGAAGACTTGCTGAAGTTCGGCCTCATCCCGGAGTTCGTCGGCCGTCTGCCGATCGTAGCGACGCTCGAGGATCTGGATGAAGAAGCTTTGGTCAAGATCCTGACCGAACCCAAGAATGCGCTGGTGAAGCAGTACCAGCGGCTGTTCGAGATGGAATCGATCGATCTCACGCTTGCCGAAGAAGCCTTGGGCGCAATCGCCCGCAAGGCGATCGACCGCAAGACCGGCGCGCGCGGGCTGCGCTCGATCATGGAAGGCATCCTGCTCGACACGATGTTCGACCTGCCAAGCCTTGAGGGCGTCGAAGAGGTCGTCATCTCCAAAGAGGTGGTCGAGGGCACCGCGCGGCCGCTCTACATCTATGCGGACCGCAGCGACCGTACGGCCGAGTCCGGGAGCGTCAGCGCCTGATCAGCGCTCCGGCTGCTTGGAACTCTGGTTTGATTCGCGCATTTGCCCGGAGTGGGTTTGCGCGAATATGCAGTTTTGCTTGAAAACGGGCATTACTTGCACATGAGCGGACGCCATCCTACGTATAGCGTCCGAAGCGACATAGAGTACGAAGGATCGTAGTTTCCGGCTGGCGAGGTTCGTACCCGCACACGGCGCGCTGGAAAGTCCGAATTCCAGCGTTCTTTTGTCAGCCACTCAGCACTGTTCCGGGATGCCTCGTCAGGGTTCCGGAAGAGGGGCACAACAACAAGGATCCCGCCATGACAGCCACCAAACCACGACCGACGTTGCAGCCCGGTGAAACTCGGGCCTATCCGGTTCTGCCGCTGCGCGACATCGTGGTGTTCCCGCACATGATCGTCCCACTCTTCGTCGGGCGCGAAAAATCCATCCGCGCGCTCGAGGAGGTCATGCGCTCCGATACGTTCATCCTGCTGGCGACCCAGAAAAACGCCGCAGACGATGATCCGGCCACCGACGCGATTTACGAGGTCGGCACGCTCGCCAGCGTCCTGCAACTGCTGAAGCTGCCCGACAACACCGTGAAGGTGCTGGTCGAAGGCGTCGCGCGCGCGAAAGTCCTGAAATACAGCGACCGCAACGAATACTACGAAGCCGATGCCACCGTGCTCGCCGACGACATGGGCGACCGTGTCGAGGTCGAGGCCATGGCGCGCTCGGTCGTGACCGAGTTCGAAGGCTATGTGAAGCTGAACAAGAAAGTGTCGCCCGAGGTCGTCGGCGTCGTTCAGCAGATCGAGGACTACGCAAAACTCGCCGACACCGTCGCTTCGCACCTCGCCGTCAAGATTCCTGACAAACAGGAAATCCTGGAGACGCCGGTTGTCACCCAGCGGCTCGAGAAAGTTCTCGGCTTGATGGAAAGCGAAATTTCCGTCCTGCAGGTGGAAAAACGCATCCGCACGCGCGTGAAGCGGCAGATGGAGAAGACGCAGCGCGAGTACTATCTCAACGAGCAGATGAAGGCGATCCAGAAGGAGCTAGGTGACGAGGAAGGCAAGGACGAACTCGCCGAACTCGAAGAGAAGATCAAGAAAACCAAGCTCTCGAAGGAAGCCCGCGAGAAAGCGACGCACGAGCTCAAGAAGCTCCGCCAGATGTCTCCGATGTCGGCGGAAGCGACCGTCGTGCGCAACTATCTCGATTGGCTGCTGGCGATCCCGTGGAACAAGAAGAGCAAGGTCAAGAAAGACCTCAAGCTCGCGCAGGAGGTGCTCGACGCCGATCACTTCGGCCTGGAGAAGGTCAAGGAGCGTATCGTCGAGTATCTCGCGGTCCAGCAACGCGCCAACAAGCTGACTGGACCGATCCTGTGCCTCGTCGGCCCTCCCGGCGTCGGCAAGACCTCACTCGGCAAGTCGATCGCGAAAGCGACCGGCCGCGAATTCGTGCGCGTGTCGCTTGGCGGCGTGCGCGACGAAGCGGAAATCCGCGGTCATCGGCGCACCTACATCGGCTCGATGCCGGGCAAGATCATCCAGTCGATGCGCAAGGCCAAGAGCTCCAATCCGCTGTTCCTGCTCGACGAGGTGGACAAGATGGGTGCCGATTTCCGCGGCGATCCGTCCTCGGCTTTGCTGGAGGTGCTGGACCCCGAGCAGAACCATACGTTCAATGATCACTACCTCGAGGTCGACTACGATCTATCGAGCGTGATGTTCATCACGACGGCGAACACGCTCAACATTCCGCCGCCGCTGATGGACCGCATGGAGATCATCCGCATCGCCGGCTATACCGAGGACGAGAAGGTCGAGATCGCACGCAAGCACCTGATCCCGGCTGCACTTGCCAAGCACGGTCTCGACCCCAAGGAGTGGTCGATCGACGACGAATCGCTGCTCACCATCATTCGCCGCTACACCCGCGAAGCGGGCGTTCGCAATCTCGAGCGTGAGATTTCGACTCTGATCCGCAAGGCGGTGAAGGAGCTGATGGTCTCGAAAAAGAAGAGCATTGCCATCACCGCTGCAAGCTTGGGTGACTATCTGGGCGTGCCCAGATATCGCTTCGGGGAGATCGAGGAAGAGGATCTGGTTGGCGTCGTCACCGGCCTGGCGTGGACCGACGTGGGCGGCGAATTGCTGACCATCGAAGCCGCGATGATGCCGGGCAAAGGCCGCATGACGGTCACCGGCAACCTGCGCGACGTCATGAAGGAGTCGATCTCGGCGGCGGCATCCTACGTGCGGTCGCGCGCGGTCGCTTTCGGCATCGAGCCGCCTTTGTTCGACAAGCGCGACATCCACGTGCACGTGCCGGAGGGCGCAACGCCGAAGGACGGTCCTTCAGCGGGCGTCGCCATGGTCACGGCCATCGTGTCAACCATGACCGGCATTCCGGTGCGCCGCGATGTCGCCATGACCGGCGAGATCACGCTGCGCGGGCGCGTGCTGCCGATCGGCGGCTTGAAGGAAAAGCTGCTGGCGGCTGCCCGCGGCGGAATGAAGACCGTGCTGATCCCGGAGGAGAACGCCAAGGACCTGGTGGAGATCTCCGACACCATCAAAAAAGGCCTGGAGATCATTCCGGTGACGCGCATGGATGAAGTTCTGGCCAAGGCGCTTGTCCGCACGCCCGAACCCATCACGTGGGAGGAGGAGGGCGCCAAGACCTCGGCGACGACGCCGGAGCCGCCGGTCGAAGACGAATCTCCGGGCCTCACCGCGCACTGATCGGCCCTGTCCTTGTCATTCAAAATCGAGAACGGCGCCCGCGGGCGCCGTTCTCATATGAGGGCTGTCTCGTTGTTTGACCGGTTGCTCGCTTGCTCTCGCCCCGGGGAGAAGCGATAAAAGGCGCACGGGCGGTTAGCTCAGCTGGTAGAGCGCTTGCTTTACACGCAAGATGTCGGCGGTTCGAGTCCGTCACCGCCCACCAGTGCATTTATTTTCGTTTGAGCTGCTTGGCGCTCAGGCCAGGACAAACCTGTGGGGGGCACACATGGCGGCAGGTTCGAATGAACGGGTTACCAATGAGCGCGTGACGTGTCTTCGAATTTTCGCCGATGCCGACGGCGAAACTCACATGGAGGATGTCGACATATCCTTGAACCCACGAAGGCTCTTCAAGGACAATCCTCCATTGCGTCTCTCGGACAACTTCCCGGTTTCATGGTGCAACATCTGCCACGTGCCGGCAGGCATGTCTGAGGTGGATTGGCACAACCCGCCGCAGCGCTTGCTTGTATTGTGGCTAACCGGCGAGGTCGAATTTGAGACAAGCGACGGCGACATCCGCCGGCTCCCCGCGGGAAGCATTGTGCGCGCCGAGGATACAACAGGCAAAGGGCACATTTCGCGTCACCCACCCGAAGGCCAGCTGGTGGTGCACGTGGCGTTCGCCTAAGGCGATTTTCCAGTTTTTCGGAAAAAATAAAAAGGCAGGTGCAGAAAATGTCCGCACCTGCCTTGGCCCCGAGGGTCCGTTCGTAGGCGTTAAATCGCTTCTTTCAATTCCTTGGCAGCGCGGAACGCAACTTTCTTGCTGGCCTTGATCTGAATCTGCTCGCCGGTCGCCGGATTGCGGCCCATGCGCGCGGCGCGCTTGCGAACCTGAAGGATGCCGAGCCCGCCGATGCGAATGCGCTCGCCTTTCTTCAGATGCTTCACGATGTTCGAAACGAGATCGCCGAGAACGGTTTCAGCTTGCTTCTTCGACATTTCATGCTGCTCCGCCATCGCAGCGGCGAGATGCTTCAAAGTGACTGTTGTAGGCGTCGATTTTCCAGGAGCCGTTGCCATTGAGGACCCTCCTCGTTGAAACTCATTGCGCGGCAAAACGCCGAGCATACCCCGCCCGCATAGACGATTCGGGGGCGGACTGACCATCGATTCTTAGCGGAAAATGGGGCTTTTTCGCAATTTTTGTGAGCGGGAAGGGCGATCCTTGACTTGGCGGGAGGGGGCCTTTAACTCCCGCTCACGCCCGCGGGGGCGTAGCTCAGTTGGTTAGAGTGCCGGCCTGTCACGCCGGAGGTCGCGGGTTCGAGCCCCGTCGCTCCCGCCAGTTTTCCATTTATAATCAGCGTGTTATTTCACCGCGCCGCGGCGGCGGCAGGGTCGTGCCCGGTTCGTCCCAAGGAAAAGGCGAAGGCCATTCATGCTCATAGAAGCCCTGTTCTTCGATGTATTCGGCACCCTCGTCGACTGGCGTACATCGATTGCTCGTGAGGTCGAGACGATCCTCGGGCCGCGCGGCGCGTCCGCCGACTGGACCGCCTTCGCCGACGCCTGGCGGGGGCAGTACCAGCCGGGAATGGAGGAGGTGCGCGCGGGGCGGCAGCCCTTCAGCAAGCTCGATGTCCTGCACCGGCGCAACCTCGAGCGCATCCTGCCGGCGTTCGCTCTAAGCGACCTGCCGCAAGAAACGTTGCACGCGCTGAACCTCGCGTGGCATCGGCTCGATCCTTGGCCCGATGTGCCGGCCGGTCTCGCACAGCTCAAGAAAAAGTTCTGGCTCGCGCCGGTGTCGAACGGAAACATCTCGCTGATGGTCGATCTCGCCCGCCGCAACAACTTTCCCTGGGACGCCATTCTCGGCGCGGAGATTGCCGGCGACTACAAGCCGAAGCCGCGCGTTTATCTCGCCGCGTGCGAGGCATTCGACCGTGCTCCGGATCGTTGCATGATGGTCGCCGCGCACAGCAAGGACCTGGCGGCGGCCGCGGCGCTTGGACTGCGCACCGCGCACGTCGCGCGCCCGGACGAATATGGTCCCAAGACCGGCGAGAGTGGGCCGACCGTCAAGGTCGACTACGCGGCGAAGAGTCTGCTCGATCTCTCGGAGCAGCTGGGCGCTTGAAAGGCCTCTTCATTCCGGGCTCGCGGCCTCTCGGCCGCGCCCCGCAATGACCGATCGGATATCACCCGCGATAGATCGGCGCCGGCTGCGTGAAGAAGCTCAGCAGGATGTGATAGACCAGCATGTAGTTCTTCTGCTGGAAGCTCGCGTGCGAGATGCCCTCCATCACCGAGAACTGCTTGTCCGGGTGCGGCAGTTTCCGGAAGAAGGCGAGCAGGTCATCGATGCCGGCGATGCCGTCGAATTCCCCGCGCAGGATGAGCGTCGGCACGGTGATTTTTTCCGGATCGACCACCGGCAGCTTCGAGCACATGTCGACATAGGTGCCGGTCGGAACCGAATCGTCGAGTGCCGTGACTGCATCGGCAAACGCGTCGATCACTTTCTGCTCGGCGGTGCCGGGATGGTCGCGATCGAAGATCGAATGGATGAACGCCTTGTCGATCGGCCGGCGGTTCTTGGCGATGAATTCCGGCAGCTTCTTGCGCCGTTGCTCGAGCGTCGGCGAGCCTTCGCCGGTCCACACCATGGCGTCAAGCGCCAACCGCGCGACCAATTCAGGATGCCGCTCGGCGAACATGGCGGCGCGTAGCGCGCCAGAGGATATGCCGTACACAAGAAAAGGCCTCGCGCCGCGCAGCTTCTGGATGTATTGCGCAGCCGCGTAGCAGTCGTCGGCGCCCTGGCTGATCGGCGCGTTGTTGTCGCGGTCCTTGGTCGAGCGGCCGTAGCCCTCCATATCGACGCACCAGCAATCGAAGCCATGGCGGGCAAAGAAATCCATGGCGGAGGAGTCCGGCCGCCCCGGCACCTGCAGATCGAACGTCGGCTGCGAGGCCATCGAGGAGCCGTGCACGAACAGGATCGTGCCTCTGCTTCGTGCCGGATCTCCGGCGCACTTCTCGAACAGGAAGAGCTTGACGGGCCCCTTGCTCGTCCAGTGTTCCTGCCCTGCAATGACTGCAGCGGCGGCTTTGATTTCGTTCATGGCACCACCTTTTGCGAAAAGCGTCCGCCGTTACTGGAATATCTCGTTGAATTTCCTCTTTACGCCGGTGGCATCCTTTTCGATCTGCGCGTAGTCGATCGGCATCGGCTTCACGTCGGCAAGGCGCGGGCTGTCCGCCGGCGGGTCGATGTCGGTCCGCGCCGCATAGCCGCCGCCGGCCGGAAACAGCTTTTGCGCCGCCTCGCTGACCATGAAGTTGGCGAAAGCCTTGGCGGCGTTGGGATGCGGAGAGCCTTTGATGATCGCCGTCGGCGAGGGAATGATGAACGTGCCGTCGGTGGGATAAATGGTCTTGATCGGGTGCCCTTGCTTGCGGGCATCGGCCGCGTAGCTGTCCAGCGCTCCCACGGCGATCACGCGCTCGCCGCTCTTGACCATGTCGGTAACCTGCTGGTTGCCCTGCACGATCATGATGTCGTTTTTCTTGAGCTGCTCGTAGTAGCTCCAGCCGAGCTTGCGCGAGAGCGTCGAGACGACCATCAATTGCAGCGCGGTGAACGACGGATCGGTCATCACCAGCTTGCCCTTGTATTTGGGATTGGTGACGTCGGTCCAGGTCTTCGGGTAGTCCGCTTCCGCGACCTTGTCGGTGCGTACGTAAATCACCATCATGTTCAGCCGCTGCGCGACGTAATCGCCATTTGGATCCTTGGCGACGTCCGGCACCTTGTCGAAATCGGCCGGCTTGAACGGCACGAACACGCCATCCTTGGCAAGCTTGGCGGAAGCCGCGGGATCCGACGTTGTCATCACGTCGGCGGCGTTCAGGCCGCTTTTGTGCTCCTGCATGAAGCGCCGCAGGATGGCGGAGCCGCCCGAACGAAACAGCTCGACATGAATGCCGGTTTGATCTTCGAACAGCTTTGAGAGTTTCTGCGCCGTCTTGATGGGCGTCGACGTGTACCAGACGACTTTGCCTTCCTTCTTTGCGGCCGCCATGTCGACAGGATCGGCTTGGGCGGACGCAACGTGAGCGATCGCGAAGACGACGAGCGCAGCGAACAGCCGGTTTTTGATCATTGTTGTTTCCTCCACCTGAACAGCTTATCGGGCCGTGTCGGCCCGCGCAAAAACGCTGACCGTGTCCGATGCGAACGAGATTTCCACGTCGTCGCCGACCGCGATCTTCGCGCTCGGATGCGTTTGCACGCGCATGCGCTCGTTGTCGAGCGTCACCTGATACTCGCTGATATTGCCGAGAAACGTATGATCGACGACCTTGCCGGATGCAGCGGCGGCGTTTTCGAGCCGCTTGAGCGCGATGTTTTCCGGACGCAGGGCAACGTCGACCGCAGCGCCCGCCGCAAGGCCGGGCGGCAAGGCGGCGATCGCGCGCAAGCGGCCCGCAATCAGGATTTCGCCCTTCCGCCCGTCGCTGGAGAGCACTTTGCCCAGGAGCAGGTTCACGTTGCCCATGAAGTCGGCAACCGTCCGATTGACCGGCTGGTTGTAAACATCGCGCGGCGTGCCGAACTGCTGCAAGCGGCCCTCGTGAATGACCGCGATCTGATCGGAAAGGGCAAGCGCCTCGGCCTGGTCGTGGGTGACATAGATGAACGTGATGCCGATCCGCCGCTGAAGCTGCTTGAGTTCGCCGCGCATATGCTCGCGCAGCTTGGCGTCGAGATTGGAAAGCGGCTCGTCGAGCAGCAAAATCTCCGGCTCGACCACAATGCTGCGCGCGAGCGCCACACGCTGTTGCTGGCCGCCCGACAATTCGTTGGGAAGCCGGTTTTCGTAGCCGGTCAGGCCGACGAGCGCGAGGGCCTGCTCGACGCGCTTGCGCGCCTTTGAAGCCGGCACTTTGCGCAGCCTGAGACCGAACACCACGTTCTCGAACACCGTCTTGTGCGGCCACACGGCGTAATTCTGGAACACCATGCCCATGCCGCGATGCTCGGGAAGGACAAGCGTATCCTTCGATGAAATCAGCCGCTCGCCCACATGGATGGTGCCGGCGTCCGGCGCCATGTAGCCGGCGATCAGGCGCAATGTCGTGGTTTTTCCGCAACCGCTCGGGCCAAGGAGCGTCACGAATTGCCCGTCCCGGATCTCAAGATTGAGATCGTTGACCGCAGGCATGCCTGCCTGAGCGTAGCTTTTGGATACGCCGCTGATTGTGACGCTAGCCATACGATGCTCACACCTTACGCGGGTTTGTATTCCAGGCTCTCGCGCTCCCGTTCGCCGCCGAGGCGGTTGGCGAGCAAGATCGCGAGGCTGATGATGACGACATTGATGATGGCGAGCGCCGCCACCGGCTCGGTGTAGCCGGTCTCGTATAGATTGTAGACGGCGACGGCGAGCGTGATCGATTTCGACGAAAACAGCAGGATCGACGCTGACAGCTCCTGGATGGCCGGCACGAAGATCAAAAGCCAGCCGGCGAAAAGGCCGGGCCGGATCAAGGGCAAGGTCACTTCCCGCATGGTGAGGCCCCAGGAGGCGCCAAGGATGCGGGCGCTCTCTTCAAGCGTCGGGTCGATCTGCCGCAGCGATGAGTTGGCGGCCCGCAGGCCCAGCGGCACGTAGCGGCCGGTATAGGCCAGCAGCAGGATGGCGAGCGTGCCGTAGAGCGCGATCGGCATCGCGAGCCAGAACTGGATCAAGGCCACCGCCATGACGATGCCGGGGAGGCCGAGCGGTATCAGCGCCGCGTAGTCGAGCAGGCGCCGCCCCGGAACCCGCGTGCGCAGGTCGATCCAGCCGATCACCGTGCCGAGCGCAATCGACAGCGTTGCCGCCAGCGTCGCCAGGATCAGGCTGTTGATGATCGCGCGCCGGGTGACGTCGTAGTCGAACAGCACGAATTTGTAGTTTGCCAGAGTCAGATTCTTCCAGAACGCCAGCCCCCAGGATTTCGACAGGGATACAGCAACAAGGGAGGCGTAAGGCAGGAGGATCGCGATGATGAACACCAGAACCGCGAATGCGAACAGCGCCCAGCGCGCCGCTCCAAGATCGATCAGTTGCGGCCGCGAGCCTTTGCCGCCGAACGTCACGAAGGAACGGCGGGCCAGAAACTTCCGCTGGATAAAGAGCGCGGCCACCGTGATGAAAATGAAAACGAGCGAAAGCGCCGAGGCGAGTCCGTACTGTGGCGGGTAGTCGAACAGCGAATAAATGCGTGTCGACAGGGTGAAGATGCGTCCGGGCAACCCGATGATTGCCTGCGAGCCGAACAAGGCGATCGAATTGACGAATGCGATCAGCGTTCCCGACAAGATCGCCGGCGCGACCAGCGGAGCGGTGATTGAAAATGCGGTGCGCCACTTGCCGGCGCCGAGAATCTCCGCGGCCTCTTCATAGGAGGCATCGACGGATTGCAAGGCTGTAACCGCCAGCAGGTAAACGAACGGGAACGTATGCAGGACGGTGACCAGCACCAGTCCCTTCATGGAGAAGATGTTGAATGTGAGCCAGGTGACGCCGAACTCCTCGCGCACCAGATGATTGATCACGCCGGCATTGGGACTGAACAAGTTGACGAACGCAATCGCCGTCAGGAAGGGCGGAGACAGATAAGAGAGCGTGGCGGTGACACGGATGAACGGCTTTGCCGGAACGTTGGTGCGCGAAATCGCCCAGGCCAGCGGGACGCCAATAAGGACGCTGAACAAGCCAGTCCATGCGCCCAGAATCAGGCTGTTGATGAGGGCCTGGCGATAAAGTCGCCCGCTTGCGGCCTCCCGGAAGAAACCGAAGCTCAATCCATCCGGCGTGCGGATGCTGCCGATGAACAGCGAGCAGAGCGGCAGCACGACCAGGATGACGAGGCAGACGACAGCCGCGGCCATGATCACCTGGTCGAAGCGCAACTGGGGCAAGCGCGCGCCTCCCGGCGCCGAATCCCTGCCGCGTACGCTTGCTTCGCCGCCGCTCATGAGGGTTCCTGCTGATGGACGCCGGTATCGTTCGACGCCGGCGGCGCATCTTCGGGGTCCGGCCGACGCTGTCAACCAACGCGTCGCCTGTGGCGTTGCCAACCGTCCACAAGTTCGATGCGCCGAAGCGGCACCACGGCCGCCGGCGCCGGAATGTCGGCTTGCCACCCCGGAAGGGCTGCGCTAAGCCTCAGCCCGCTCCCGTCCGTGAGCCGAATCCACCAATGACAGGGCGATTTCGTGCGGGACTGCGGCGCCGGGTGCGCGCCACCGGACAGTCCGCGGCGGGCGTTCATCCTGGTCGGGACAGGTTAGAGCTGAGGTCGCCGATGAGCGAAGTATTGCTGGAGTACCTTCCTCTGGTCGTCTTCATCGCGGTCGCGATCGCCATCGGGCTGGCGCTCCTGATCGCGCCATTTATCGTGGCTTATCGGCAGCCCGATCCGGAGAAGCTGTCGGCGTACGAATGCGGCTTCAATGCATTCGATGACGCACGCATGAAATTCGACGTACGATTCTACCTCGTCGCGATTCTCTTCATCATCTTCGACCTCGAGGTGAGTTTCCTGTTCCCTTGGGCTGCGGCTTTCAAGGAGGTCGGCGTCTATGGCTTCTGGGCCATGATGGTATTCCTTGGCGTGCTGACGATCGGCTTCATATATGAGTGGAAGAAGGGGGCGCTCGAATGGGATTGATGAACCCAGGAGAGTCGTAAGATGAGCGTTGTCGCACCCGCAGCCACGGGCATTCTCGATCCGCGCACCGGCAAACCGGTCGGCGCCGACGATTCGTTCTTCGTCGGCATGAACAACGAGCTTTCCGACAAAGGATTCCTGGTCACCGCCGCCGACGATCTGATCACCTGGGCGCGCACCGGCTCGCTGATGTGGATGACGTTCGGGCTCGCCTGCTGCGCGATCGAGATGATGCAGATGTCGATGCCGCGTTACGACGCCGAGCGGTTCGGCTTTGCGCCGCGCGCGTCGCCCCGGCAATCGGACGTGATGATCGTCGCCGGCACGCTGACCAACAAGATGGCGCCGGCGCTTCGCAAGGTCTACGACCAGATGCCCGAGCCGCGCTACGTGATCTCGATGGGGTCGTGCGCGAACGGCGGCGGCTATTACCACTACTCCTATTCGGTGGTGCGCGGCTGCGACCGCATCGTGCCGATCGACATCTACGTGCCGGGCTGCCCGCCGACGGCGGAGGCGCTGCTTTACGGCGTCATGCTGCTGCAGAAGAAAATCCGCCGCACCGGCACGATCGAGCGCTGACGAGGCTGGCAATGGACGAAGCGCTCGAAAGACTTGGGCAGACGATCAAGAACGCCTTGGGCGAATCCATCGTGGGCAGCGCCATCGCGCGCGGCGAGCTGACGATCGACGCCAGGGCGGCCGATATCGTCAAGGTGGCGAGATTCCTGCGCGACGATCCGGAGTGCCTGTTCTCGTGCATCATCGATATTACGGCGGTGGACCGCCCGAGCCGGGAGCGCCGCTTCGACGTGGTCTATCATTTGCTGTCGCCGGTGATGAATCGCCGGGTCCGGGTGAAGATCGAGACCGATGAACGGACTCCGGTCCAGTCGCTGATCGGCCTCTATCGCGGCGCGGACTGGTTCGAGCGGGAGACCTACGATCTCTACGGCGTGCTGTTCACCGGCCATCCCGACATGCGGCGCATCCTCACCGATTACGGCTTCGAGGGGCATCCTCTGCGCAAGGACTTCCCGCTCACCGGTTTTGTCGAGGTGCGCTACGACGACGAGCAGAAGCGCGTCGTCTATGACAAGGTGCGGCTCGCGCAGGAATTCCGCACATTCGATTTTCTCTCGCCTTGGGAAGGGACGGATTACGTGCTGCCAGGCGACGAGAAGGCGAAGGCCGAAGGCAAAGGGCCCTGAGATGAAACCGACGCTCAAGCCCGGCCTCAAGTACACGTTTTCCTACGTGGTGCCGGAAAACAAGACCGTGCCCTACACCTATCCGGAATCCCCGGAAATTGCGGCGATGCCGAAGGTGTTTGCGACCGGATTCATGATCGTGCTGATGGAGTGGACCTGCATCCAGCTGATGGCGCCGCATCTCGATGCCGGCGAGGGCTCGCTCGGCGTGCACGTCGATGTCAGTCACAGCGCGGCGACGCTGCCGGGCCAGACCGTGACGGTCGAAGCCGAATGCATCGAGGCCAATGGGCGCAAGCTGATGTTCAAGGTGCGCGCACATGACGGCATCGACGTGATCGGCGAGGGCACGCATGGGCGTGCCGTGGTCGCGTGGGACAAGTTCAATGCGCGCGTTGCCGAAAAGGCCAAAGCGGCGGGAGTGGCGTGATGGCCGAAGCCGCCGTTCGCAATTTCACGCTGAATTTCGGGCCGCAGCATCCGGCGGCGCACGGCGTCCTGCGTCTGGTGCTGGAGCTCGACGGCGAAGTGGTCGAGCGCGTCGATCCGCACATCGGCCTGCTTCACCGCGGCACCGAGAAGCTGATCGAGCACAAGACCTATTTGCAGGCGATCGGCTATTTTGATCGGCTCGACTACGTCGCGCCGATGAACCAGGAGCACGCGTTCTGCCTTGCAGTGGAGAAACTGCTGGGCATCGCGGTGCCGCGCCGCGCGCAATTGATTCGCGTGCTTTACTCGGAAATCGGCCGCCTGCTCTCGCATCTGCTCAACGTCACCACGCAGGCGATGGATGTCGGCGCGCTCACGCCCCCGCTGTGGGGCTTCGAGGAGCGCGAAAAGCTGATGGTGTTCTACGAGCGAGCCTCCGGCGCGCGCATGCACGCGACCTATTTCCGGCCTGGCGGCGTGCACCAGGACCTGCCGCCGAAACTGGTCGACGACATCTACGCCTTCTGCGATCCGTTCCTCAAAGTTGTCGACGACCTCGACACGCTCCTGACCGACAACCGCATCTTCAAGCAGCGCAACGTCGACATCGGCGTGGTGAAGCTCGAAGACGCCTGGAACTGGGGCTTTTCCGGCGTCATGGTGCGCGGGTCCGGCGCCGCCTGGGACTTGCGCCGCGCGCAGCCTTACGAGTGCTATTCCGAGCTCGACTTCCAGATTCCAGTCGGCAAGAACGGAGACTGCTTTGATCGCTATCTCATCCGCATGGAGGAGATGCGGCAGTCGACCAAAATCATGAAGCAATGCGTCGAACGGCTCCGTCGTGCGGACGGACAGGGGCCGGTTGTCGTCGACGACAACAAGATCACGCCGCCGCGGCGCGGCGAGATGAAGCGCTCGATGGAAGCGCTTATTCATCACTTCAAGCTCTATACCGAGGGCTATCACGTGCCGGAAGGCGAAGTGTATGCCGCGGTCGAGGCGCCGAAGGGCGAGTTCGGCGTCTATCTCGTCTCCGACGGCACCAACAAGCCGTACAAGTGCAAGATTCGCGCGCCGGGTTTTGCGCATCTGAGCGCGATGGATTTCCTCTGCAAGGGCCACATGCTGGCCGACGTCTCCGCCATTCTCGGCTCGATCGACATTGTGTTCGGGGAGGTGGACCGATGAGCGTTCGCCGCCTCGCTCCCGCCGACAAGCAGCCGAAGAGCTTTGCCTTCAGCAAGGAGAACATTGCGTGGGCGAAGGAGCAGATCGCCAAGTATCCGCCGGGCCGGCAGCAGTCGGCGATCATCCCGCTCTTGTGGCGCGCGCAGGAACAATCGGGCGGCTGGCTGCCGGAAGCGGCGATCCGCCACGTCGCCGATTTTCTCGGGCTTGCGCACATCCGCGCGCTTGAGGTTGCGACGTTCTACACCATGTTCAACCTGGAGCCGGTCGGCAAATTCCACGTGCAGCTTTGCGGAACGACACCATGCCGGCTGCGCGGCGCCGACGACCTTGAAAAGGTCTGCCGCCAACGCATCGGCGAGCAGGGCCACGTCACCAAGGACGGCAAGTTCTCCTGGATCGAGGTCGAATGTCTCGGCGCCTGCGTGAACGCGCCGATGGCGCAGATCAACTACGATTATTACGAGGACCTGACGGCGGAGAGCTTCAACAAGATCCTCGATGGCCTTGCCGCCGGCAAGAAGGTGAAACCCGGACCGCAGATCGACCGTCAATTGTCGGCTCCCGTCGGCGGGCCGACCACGCTGAAGTCGGAAGCCTGAAACGATGCTGGCAGACAAGGACCGCATCTTCAAGAATCTCTACGGCCAGCATGACGTGGGCCTGAAAGGCGCGCGTGCGCGCGGCGCCTGGGACAATACGAAAGCTATTCTTGCGAAGAGCCGCGAGGAGATCGTCAACGAGGTGAAAGCGTCAGGCTTGCGGGGGCGCGGCGGTGCGGGATTTCCGACCGGCCTGAAATGGTCGTTCATGCCCAAGCAGGTCGGCGAGCGGCCGCATTATCTCGTCGTCAACGCCGACGAATCCGAGCCAGGCACCTGCAAGGACCGCGAGATCATGCGGCACGATCCGCATCTCCTGGTCGAGGGTAGCCTGATCGCCGGCCGCGCCATGGATTGCCGCGCCGGCTACATCTACGTGCGCGGCGAGTTCGTGCGTGAACGCGAAGCCCTGGAAGCTGCGGTGCAGGAGGCCTACGACGCCAAGCTTCTTGGCAAGAACGCCTGCGGCTCCGGCTATGATTTCGATCTTTACGTTCACCATGGCGCCGGCGCCTACATCTGCGGCGAGGAAACCGCGCTGCTCGAAAGCCTCGAGGGCAAGAAGGGGATGCCCCGGCTGAAGCCGCCGTTCCCGGCGAACGTCGGGCTCTATGGCTGCCCGACCACCGTGAACAATGTGGAGTCGATTGCGGTCGTGCCGGACATCATGCGGCGCGGGGCGGCGTGGTTTGCCGGGATCGGACGGCCGAACAACACCGGGACCAAGCTCTTCTGTATCTCCGGCCACGTCGAGCGGCCGTGCAACGTGGAAGAAGCGATGGGCGTTCCGCTGCGCGAACTGCTGGAGAAGCACGCCGGCGGCGTGCGCGGCGGCTGGGATAACCTGCTCGCGGTCATTCCGGGCGGCTCCTCGATGCCGCTCATACCGGCGGGCCCGACCGGCTGCGACGACCTGCTGATGGATTTCGACGGCTGCGCCAAGCACAAGTCCGCGCTCGGCACCGCCGCCGTGATCGTGATGGACACGTCGACCGACATCGTGCGCGCGATGACGCGTATCTCGTACTTCTACAAGCACGAGAGCTGCGGCCAGTGCACGCCATGCCGCGAAGGCATGGGCTGGATGTGGCGCGTATTGACGCGCATGTCAGAAGGGCGCGCGCAGAAAAAAGAAATCGATATGCTGTTCGAGGTGACGAAGCAGATCGAAGGTCACACGATTTGCGCCTTCGGCGACGGCGCCGCATGGCCGGTGCAAGGCCTGTTGCGGCACTTCCGGCCGGAAATTGAGCGGCGCATCGACGAATACACGCGCAATGCGGACAATGAGCGTGTGCGTGAGCCGATGCCACAGGCGGCGGAGTAAGCGATGACCAAGCTCATCGTTGACGGCAAAGAGATCGACGTTCCGCCGGAGTACACGCTGCTCCAGGCGTGCGAAGCCGCGGGTGCGGAAATTCCGCGCTTCTGCTTCCATGAGCGCCTGTCGATCGCCGGCAACTGCCGCATGTGCCTGATCGAGGTCGTTGGCATGCCGAAGCCGCAGGCTTCCTGCGCGCTGGGCGTGAGGGACCTGCCGCCGAACAAGGACGGGTCGCCGAAGGTGCTCAACACCCGTACGCCGATGGTGCGCAAGGCGCGTGAAGGCGTGATGGAGTTCCTGCTCATCAATCACCCGCTCGATTGCCCGATCTGTGATCAGGGCGGCGAATGCGATCTGCAGGACCAGGCCATGGCCTATGGCGTGGACGCGAGCCGCTTTCAGGAGAACAAGCGCGCCGTCGAGGACAAATACATCGGCCCGCTGGTCAAGACGATCATGACGCGCTGCATTCAGTGCACGCGCTGCATCCGGTTTTCGGCTGAAGTCGCCGGAGTACCTGAGCTTGGCGCCATTGGCC
>DASSRW010000092.1:0-8769 GCA_035701545.1 Pseudolabrys sp. | reverse complement strand
GTGCAGCCGACCTGGCTGGATACGCACAACGTGCCGCGGTCGGTATCGGGAATGTAAACCGTTTCCACTTCGTGTGGCCGCTCGCCCGGCGTTTCGCCGGGAAGCCGCAACAGCCATTTGCGCGTGCCGTCCACCGACACCTGCTCCGCCACGACCTCGGGGCGCGCGAGCGTGAAATGATCGGCGAGCATGGCGCGCAATTCCTTCGACACGCTGGTCATGTCGGCAAATTCAGCCACGCCGCGGAAGTAGATCCAGTGCCAGATCTGCTGCACCCGCATCTTGCGCGCGCGCTCCGGCACGCCGATATCGCCGAGCGCGTCCGACAAAGCCGCCCGCGAGAAGCCGATCAGCGACGGTTTCGCCGGCGCGACGTAGCGCTCGAGCGGCGTCTTTTCGACAAAGGCGCGCGATGCGCTTGAATCGGCGGCAAGCAAGGGCGTCATCTGCCAGACCTAGCACAAGCTCGTTGCGGAACACATGGCCCACGATCGTCATGCCCGGGCTTGACCCAGGCGTCCATGAGGTGGCGCCACTCGTAAATTCTTACGTAAGTTTGCTATCGCCGAATGTCATCATCGATTGCCGGGTCAAGCCCGGCAATGACGAGGCCGCAGGGTCCGCTACTTGCACTCCTCGGCCACCTTGTCGAGCGCCTGGGCAATGCCCTTCAGCGAATAGGTGTCGGTCGTCTTGGTGCCGTGGGTCGACACGCTCTTGATGACGACTTCGGCGCCCTTGCGCATCGCCTCGACCATTTGTGCCTCATCGGCGGCGTTCCTGATCCAGGCCCCGTCGTTCTGCGTATATAACGCGTAGTTTGCCGAGCCGATCGTTGCGCTGGCGTCGACATTGGACTTCTGCGGATAGCCGACGATCACCGACACTTCGTTTTTCACCTTCTCGGCCGGACGCGTGGACACGAACATATAGGGCTCGTCGCGGTTGCGGCCGGCGGGATCGGTGACAGCCGACGCAGGCTTGGCGAGCGCAAAGCAAACCTTCTTGCCGCCGGGCGTCGCCTGGTAGGCGCCCCAGTCGCCGAACTGTCCGAGCAGGACCGGTGAATCGTTCGCCTCCGCCGTATGTTTGGGAGCCGGTTTCCTGGCAGCTGGCTTTGGCTTCGCCGGTTTTGGGCTTGCCGGCTTTGCCGCCGGCTTGTTCGCCGTGCCGTTTTGCGTCTGCGCAGATGCCGGCAGAGCAACAAATGCCGATGCCATCAGCAGCGCCAATACGAAACGAGGCAAACGGGTCATGCTCATCGGGCCCTACCGGTCAAAAAGTTCTCGCTGACGTGACGCCCCCAGCAGATCGACGCATATTACGGAAAACCGGCAATGTGAAGGCGCGCGGCTTGAGCCGCAACGACGCACCGAGCATACACTACCATGCTCGGCGTTCTCCTCCTACGCCGGCGATGGCATTTCTCGTGAGGACCTTTTGGCCACCATGAAAGCCCTGCTTTGCACGCGTCTCGGCACAGCCGACGATCTCGAGCTGCGCGACATCGAGAGCCCCACGCCCGGTTCCGGCGCGGTTGTCGTGCGCGTAAAGGCCGCAGCGCTGAATTTCTTCGATACCCTGATCATCGCCGGGAAATATCAGACCAGACCTGCGCTTCCTTTCTCGCCAGCGGCCGAGTTCGCGGGAATCGTCGAGTCGGTCGGCTCCGGCGTGAGCACCGTCGGCGCCGGTGACCGGGTGCTCGGCTATGTCGGCTACGGCGCGGCACGCGAACTGATCGCGGTGCCCGCCTCCCGCATTGTGAAGATTCCCGACGCGCTCGATTTCGACCGTGCCGCCGGCCTTTGCGTCACCTATGGCACCACGCTGCACGCGCTCAAGGATCGCGCCGCCCTGAAGCGCGGTGAAACGCTTGCCGTGCTCGGCGCATCCGGCGGCGTCGGGCTTGCCGCAGTCGAACTCGGCAAGCTGATGGGCGCGCGCGTCATTGCCTGCGCGTCTTCCGACGACAAGATCGCGTTCGCGAAGCGGCATGGCGCGGACGATGGAATCAACTACGGTCAGCAAGACCTCAAGGAGGCGTTGCGGCAGGTTACAAACGGAGGCGGTGCGGACGTCGTCTACGATCCGGTCGGCGGCGCCTATACCGAAGCGGCCTTGCGCTCGATCGCCTGGAAGGGACGCCTTCTGGTCGTCGGCTTTGCCGCCGGCGAGATTCCGAAATTGCCGCTCAATCTCGTGTTGCTGAAGGGCTGCGACGTCGTCGGCGTGTTCTGGGGGTCGTTCATCGAGCGCGAGCCGGACGCGCACCGCGCCAACATGGCGCAGCTTCTCGACTGGTGCGCGCAGGGAAAGCTGTCGTCGCACGTGCACGCGGTCTACCCGCTCGCCGACGCTCCCGCCGCGCTCAAGGCCATCGCCGCGCGGCAGGTGATGGGGAAAATTATTTTGCGGCCGTGACTCTTGCACGGCTGTCGTCCCGGCGAAGGCGAGGGCCCAGCAATGGCAGGCGCATCGATTTTTGGCCGATGCCTGCGTTTACCGGATGCCCGCTTTCGCGGGCATGACAGAATAATTACCCCGCGATCCTGTCCATCGCTTCGGCGAGCTGCACATCGAGCTCGGTGACGCCGCCCGCGTCGTGCGTCGACAGCGTGACTTCGACCGTCTTGTAGACGTTGAACCATTCGGGATGGTGATCCATCTTTTCCGCAATCAGCGCGGCGCGCGTCATGAAGCCGAAGGCCTGATTGAAATCCTCGAACACGAATTTCTTGCTGATGGCATCGCGCCCCGAGACTTCCGACCATCCGGAAAGCCTGCCGAGCGCAACCTTGCGGGCCCCGCCCGCCAATTTCGTGGGCATGAAATACCTTTGCCAATCACTCGCCGGGCGGCACCACCGAAGCGTCCGCAGGGCCATCGTCCACTTTCGATTCCAGCCGGCGCGGCGGCGACGCCAGCGAATGCGTCGTGCCGCCCGGCAGCATCTCCTGCGGCCCAACGCCATGCACCGAATAAAGTTGCGGCGCTGCGCGATTCACCTGCAAATGGAAAATGTCGGGCCGGTTGTAGTGCCCGGCGAAATCGTGCCGAAGCTTCATCTGGATCGAGAGATCGAGATTGCACTCGGCGTAGAGTATGCCTTCGTCGGCGCCCATCGGGCCGGCAATGATGCGGCTCATCGGATCGACGATGAGCGAGCCGCCGCAGCAATTCGGATCGCGCAGGAATTTCTCGCCGTCAGGCCCGCATTGCAGCATCTCGATCATGCGCTCGTCGACGGTGCCGCAGGCGGAAACGACGAACGCCTTGCTCATCTGCGCGAAGGCTTGCGAGTCGATGGCGACGCGGTTGCGCAGCGGATCGCCGCTGGTCGGAAAGTGGTTGGGCCAGCTCATCACATGAATGCGCGTGCCTTCCGCGATCAGCGCAAAAATGGCGAGCGGGTTTGAGTTCTCGCCGCAGATCAGGCCGCTCATCGGGCCGAATTCGCTCGGAAACGCGCCGAAGGTGTCGCCGAAGCCGCCCATGTGGACGAGCCGCTCGCCGACCGTCGGCATGATCTTCTGATGCTTGCGGATGAGCGTGCCGTCCGGGCCGATGTAGAGCTGACTGTTGAACATGGTGCCGGTGGTCTGCGGCAGCTTCTCGCAGACGCCGATGACGACATAGGCGTTCGCCGCGCGCGCGGCCTCGCACAGCGCGTCGGTCTCCGGCCCGGGAATTTCGACGGAGTTCTTGAACAGCTCGACGGCGAGCCTGTTGGCGATGGCCGCGGTCGCGGCGTGGTGGTGGTACCAGATCGGGTGCGCGGGGATGAAGCCTTCGGGAAAGGCGATGACGCGCGCGCCGTTTTTGCCGGCTTCGCGGATCAGCCGGCAGGCCTTCTCGGTCGAGCCCTCGCGGTCGAGAAAGACGGATGCGGCCTGCACCGCCGCGACCTTCACTTTGGAGAAACTGTCACCCATTGCACGCCCGGGCTTGCGCCCTTTCCTTCTCTCGAATTCCACCGAAACGATATTACGTCATAGGGCCGAGCACCGACCATACGGGGATGTCATGTCCTGGTCTCTGAATATCGGCAAGGTTGCCGGCACCGTCGTCCGCATTCACCTGACATTCCTGTTGTTTCTGGCATGGATTTTTGCCGCGAGCTACGCGCAGGCCGGGGCGGCGAGCGCCTGGCACAGCCTTGCCTACATCCTGCTGCTGTTCTTCTGCGTGCTGCTGCACGAGTTTGGTCATATCTTCACCGCCCGCGCGTTTGGCGTCACCACCCCTTACGTGACGCTGCTGCCGATCGGCGGCGTGGCGCAGCTCGAGCGCATACCCGAAGAGCCGTGGCAGGAATTCCTGATCGCCATCGCGGGGCCTCTGGTCAACGTCGTCATCGCGGCGCTGCTGCTGACCGTCGGCGGCGCCACTCTGGAATCCGCCGCCACGGGCGTCGACCGAATGAACGTTCCGCTGCTCGATCGGCTGGCCGTGGTCAACATATTTCTCGTTCTGTTCAATCTCATTCCGGCGTTTCCGATGGACGGCGGACGCGTGCTGCGCGCTTTGCTGGCCAGCCGGTGGGGCTATGTACGCGCGACCGAAATCGCCGCGGCAATCGGACAGTTCATCGCCTTTGTGCTCGGCTTTCTCGGGCTGATGTACAATCCCATTCTGATCTTCATCGCGATTTTCGTGTACCTGGCGGCGTCCTCGGAGTCCCACATGGTGGCGCTGCGCTCTGTCTCACGGGGCGTCCCCGTGACGCATGCGATGATGACCCGCTTCGCCACACTGACTCCCGAAGCGCACGTGGACGAGGCGATCGAGACGCTGCTGGCGACCAGTCAGAGCGAATTTCCCGTTGTCGATGCGTCCGGCAAGCCGGTCGGCCTGCTCGACCGCGCCGGCCTCGTTCGCGCGCTCAAGACGCTTGGTCCCGACGCCCGCGTCGGCAAAGCCATGGGAGGGATGGTTCCGACCGTGAGCCAGCGCGCCACGCTGGAGCAGGCCTTCAAGGTTTTGCAGGACACGCGGGTGCCGGCCGTCAGCGTGGTCGATGCGAGCGGAAAGCTGACAGGCCTCGTCACCGGAGAAACCATTGCGGAAATGATGATGCTGCAAAACGCGATGCCGCAAGGGCTATCCATCGGCCCGTGGGGCCGGCGGCCGAGAACTTAACGAAACATGGCGGTCGCCGTTGCTTCCGGCCGCTTCGCGACTATATTCCGCCCGAATCGCGGGCCTGAAGGGCCCGCTTTGGTTTTCCGGGCAACTCGGATTGTTTCAATGGATCTTCGCAACGTCGCCATCATCGCGCACGTCGACCACGGCAAGACGACCCTGGTCGATCGCTTGTTGCAGCAATCCGGCGCGTTCCGCGAAAACCAGCGCGTGGCCGAGCGCGCGCTGGATTCAAACGATCTCGAGCGCGAACGCGGCATCACCATCCTTGCCAAGGCAACCTCGATTGTCTGGCAGGACACGCGCATCAACATCGTCGATACGCCGGGGCACGCCGACTTCGGCGGCGAGGTCGAGCGCATCCTCAACATGGTCGACGGCGCGCTGGTGCTGGTCGACGCCGCCGAGGGTCCGCTGCCGCAAACAAAGTTCGTCGTCTCGAAGGCGCTCAAGATGGGCCTGAAGCCCATCGTCGTCATCAACAAGGTCGACCGCTCCGACGCGCGGCCAATGCAAGTGGTCAATGAAGTGTTCGACTTGTTCGCTGCGTTGGATGCGACTGACGAGCAGCTCGACTTTCCGATTCTGTATGGCTCGGCCAAGGAAGGCTGGATGGCGGAAAGCGCCGAAGGCCCAAAGGACGCCGGCATGAGGCCGCTGTTCGATCTGGTACTGCGCCACGTCTCGCCACCGCACATCGAGGAAGGGCCGTTCCGCCTGCTCGGCACGATCCTCGAAGCCAATCCTTATCTCGGCCGCATTGTGACCGGGCGTATCACGTCAGGCTCGGTAAGGACCAACCAGGCGGTGAAAGTGCTCGACCACGACGGCAATCTGATCGAACAGGGCCGTGTCACCAAGCTGCTCGCGTTCCGCGGCCTCGAGCGCACCGGCGTCGAGGAAGCGGAAGCCGGCGACATTGTCGCCGTTGCCGGTCTGCCGAACGCGACCGTCTCGAACACCATCTGTGCGCCGGAAGTCGAGAAGCCGCTGCCCGCGCAACCAATCGATCCACCGACACTGGCGATGATCTTCCGCGTCAACGACTCGCCGCTCGCCGGAACCGAGGGCGACAAGGTGACCGGCCGCATGATTCGTGACCGGCTGCTGCGCGAGGCGGAAGGAAACGTGGCGTTGCGTGTGCGCGAATCCAACGAGCGCGATTCGATGGAGGTCGCCGGCCGCGGCGAATTGCAACTCGGCATCCTGATCGAAACTATGCGCCGGGAAGGCTTCGAGGTTTCCGTGTCGCGCCCAAAGGTGCTGCTGCGCGAGGACCCGCAGACCCGCGAAACCCTGGAGCCGGTCGAGGAAGTCGTCATCGACGTCGACGAGCAGCACTCGGGAATCGTGGTGCAGAAAATGTCGGAGCGCAAAGCCGACATGATGGAGATGCGCCCGTCAGGCGGCGGCCGCGTGCGGCTCGTCTTCCATGCGCCGACGCGCGGGCTCATCGGCTATCAGGGCGAGCTGCTCACGGACACCCGCGGAACCGCCATCATGAACCGGCTGTTCCACGGCTATGCCCCCTACAAAGGGCCCATTCAGGGCCGCCGCAACGGCGTCTTGATCTCGAACGACCAGGGCGAAGCCGTCGCTTTCGCATTGTGGAATCTTGAAGATCGCGGCCCGATGATGATCGAGCCGGGCTGGAAGGTCTATAACGGCATGATCGTCGGCGAGCACACGCGCGGCAACGACCTCGTCGTCAACGTGCTCAAGGGCAAGAAGCTCACAAACATTCGGACTACGTCGAAAGACGAAGCCGTTCGCCTCACGCCGCCGATCCGCATGACGCTGGAGAAAGCGCTGGCCTACATCGAGGACGACGAACTGGTCGAGGTGACGCCCAAATCGATTCGGCTGCGCAAGAAATTGCTCGACGAGAACGAACGCAAGAAAGAAGAGCGCAAGAAGGAAGCCGAGGTCGCTTGAGTCGTCGAAATCGATTCGGCTGATTCGAATCGCCTGTGGATGATTCGCTCAAACGGCAATGCAGGCGCAACGATTCGTGCCCGGCTCAACGCGCCGTTTGCCGTTCCGAAGGCTTCATTTCGAAGCAAATTTCGCTCAACAACGGCGGTTTCCGGTTAAAACTGTGGCCGGTAATCCACACCGTTAACTCATCATTAAGCACAGGGCTTGAAGGGCGCATCGTTCGTTGCTTCTATCCGGCCATGACGACCGTCCTGATAGAGATTCGCCGCGCAAAAGTTTCGGACGCAGAGGCGATTGCCTCGACGCACGACGAGGCTTGGCGGGCCGCCTACCAGGGCATCATCCCGGGCAGCGAACTCAGCAAGCTCATTAACCGCCGCGGGCCGGATTGGTGGGACAGCGCCATCCGCAAGGGCAGCCGCATCACCATCCTGCAATTCGGCGAACACATCGCCGGCTACACCAATTACGGCCGCAACCGCGCGCGCAGCCTGTTCTACGACGGCGAGGTCTATGAACTCTACCTGCGTCCGGAATATCAGGGCCTTGGTTTCGGCCGCCGGCTGTTCTCGGCGGCGCGCAAGGACCTGGTCCAAAGCGGCCTGAAAAGCCTCGTCGTCTGGGCGCTCTCCGACAACGAGCCGGCGGTGGAATTCTACCGAGCCCTCGGCGGCCGCCCGGTCGCGCGCTCGTCGGAGCGATTCGGCAACAAGACGCTCGACAAGGTCGCCTACGCCTGGCAGGGCTGAGATCTGTTGTTTCAGACACCTTGAGGCTGTCATGCCCCGCGAAAGCGGGGCATCCAGTATTCGCTGGCACCACAGGAAAATTGATGGAATCGGGAGTACTGGATCGCCCGCTTTCGCGGGCGATGACAGTCAGAACGAAGGTGCCGGCAATCCGCGCTGCGCGCAGGCCGCGCGCAGGGTATTGAGCAGCAGGCACGCGATCGTCATCGGACCGACCCCTCCCGGCACCGGCGTGAGTGCGCCCGCGACTTTCTCCGCTTCGCCGAACGCCACGTCGCCGACGATGCGCGACTTGCCGCCCTCACCCGGCATCCGGTTGATGCCGACGTCGATGACCGTTGCGCCCGGCTTGATCCAGTCGCCGCGCACCATCTCCGGTTTGCCGATTGCCGCGATGAGCAGATCCGCGCGCCGGCAAACCGCCGGCAAGTCGTGCGTCTTGGAATGCGTGACGGTCACCGTCGCGTTTTCCGCGAGCAACAATTGCGCAACCGGCTTCCCGACGATATTCGAGCGCCCGATCACCACGGCGTCCATGCCTGCGATCGACGCATGCGCCGTCTTTGCCAGAATGACACAGCCAAGCGGCGTGCATGGCACCAGCCCCGGCAGACCGCTTGCCAATTTGCCCACATTGAGCGGATGAAAGCCGTCGACGTCCTTCGCCGGATCGATGGCCGCAATGACCTTCTGCGAATCGATCTGCTTCGGCAGCGGCAACTGCACGAGAATCCCGTGCACCGCCGGATCGGCGTTCAGGCGCGCGACTTCGGCCAGCAGGTCGGCTTCGCTGGCGGTCTCAGGCAGCTTGCGGTCGATCGCGCGCATGCCGGCTTCGGCCACCGCTTTCGACTTGGTGCGGACATACACCTCGCTCGCCGGATTGGCCCCGACCAGCACCACGGCAATGGCAGGTATCAGACCATGTGCCTGTTTG
>DASSRW010000091.1:0-2543 GCA_035701545.1 Pseudolabrys sp. | reverse complement strand
GGCGCGAAGCGCCGCAACGCAGAACCGGGACCGCCAAATCCCGAAACGGTCCCGGATCAGCGGTGCAGCACTGCGTGCCGCACCGCATCCGGGACAAGCGTAAAGTTTCATACCATCGCTCACTTGTAGCAAACCGCTTTCGCCGCCTCGACGATCTCCGCGACCGAGGGCAGCGCGAGTTTCTCAAGATTGGCGGCGTAGGGCATCGGCACGTCCTTGCCGGACACGCGCGCGACCGGCGCATCGAGATAATCGAACGCCCGCTCCATGATGCGCGCGGCGATCTCGGCGCCGACACCCGACTGCTGCCACCCCTCCTCCACCGTCACCGCGCGCCCGGTCTTTTGCACCGACGCGATGATCGTATCGGTATCCATCGGCCGCAGCGTGCGCAGGTCGATGACCTCGGAGTCGATGCCGTCCTTTGCCAGTTCTTCGGCGGCTTGCAGGGCATAGGTCATGCCCATCGACCACGAGACGATGGTCACGTCGTTGCCGGCGCGCACGATCTTCGCCTTGCCGATGGGCAGCACGAAGTCATCGAGCTTCGGCACCGGCGAGGAATGGCCGTAAAGGATTTCGTTTTCGAGAAACATGACCGGATTGGGATCACGGATCGCCGCTTTCAGCAGTCCCTTCGCATCGGCAGCAGTAAAGGGCGCGATCACCTTCAGGCCCGGAATGTGCGAGTACCACGCCGAATAATCCTGGCTGTGCTGCGCGGCGACGCGCGCCGCCGCGCCGTTCGGCCCGCGGAAGACAATCGAGCAGCCCATCTGGCCGCCTGACATATAGAGCGTCTTGGCGGCGGAATTGATGAGATGATCCATCGCCTGCATGGCGAAGTTGAATGTCATGAATTCGACGACCGGCTTTAGTCCCGCGAGCGCCGCGCCGACGCCGAGGCCGGCAAAGCCGTGCTCGGTGATCGGCGTGTCGATGACGCGCTTGGCGCCGAATTCCTGCAACAGCCCCTGCGTGACCTTGTAGGCTCCCTGATATTCCGCAACTTCCTCGCCGATTACGAACACATCCTTGTCGCGCCGCATCTCTTCGGCCATGGCGTCGCGCAGGGCCTCGCGCATGGTCATGGTGACCATCTCGGTGCCTTCGGGAATGTCCGGATCGCTGGCGGCTTTCGCCTCGGGCGCTTGCGGCGCCTTCTGTTCCTGTTTCGGCGCAGGCGTCTCTTGCGCTTTTGCTTTTTCTGCTTTGGCGGGGGCTGCGGATTCCGCCGCCTTCTGCTGCTGCGCCGGCTTTACGTCCTTGATTGCCGATCTGTCCTCACCCTCGCCCAGAATCACCGCGATCGGCGTGTTCACCGCAACATCGTGCGTGCCCTCCGGCACGAGAATCTTGCCGAGCGTGCCCTCATCGGCCGCCTCGACTTCCATCGTCGCCTTGTCGGTTTCGATTTCCGCGATCACATCGCCCGACTTGACGGTATCGCCCTCTCGCTTGAGCCATTTCGCGAGATTGCCCTTCTCCATCGTGGGCGACAGCGCGGGCATCAGCACTTCGGTCGGCATGGAAATGTTACTCGGAGCGAGGCAAGGACGGAAACGCTTGGGTTCTAACGATACACGTCGGTGTAAAGCTCGGAAACATCCGGTTCGGGATCATGGGTGGCGAACTCGGAGGCTTCGTTGATGAGCGCGCGCACCTTGGCATCGATTTTCTTCAATTGCTCTTCGCTGGCGAACTTCTTCTCAATGATGCGCTGGCGCGCCTGCTCGATGGGATCGTGCGTCGCGCGGACTTTCTCGACTTCCTCGCGCGTGCGGTATTTGGCGGGGTCGGACATTGAATGACCGCGGTAGCGGTAGGTCAGCATCTCCAGAATATACGGACCCTTGCCCGCGCGGCACCATGCGACAGCCTTGTCGCCGGCGGCCTTCACCGCGCGCACGTCCATGCCGTCGACCTGCTCGCCCGGGATGTTGAACGACAGCCCGCGCCGCGACAGATTGGTTTCGGCCGAAGAGCGCGTGATCGCCGTTCCCATCGCATAGCGGTTGTTCTCGATGACGTAGACCACCGGCAGTTTCCAGAGCTCCGCCATGTTGAAGCTCTCGTACACCTGACCCTGATTGGCGGCGCCGTCGCCGAAGTAGGTCAGGCAAACATTGTCGGTGCCGCGGTAGGTATTGGCGAAGGCGAGGCCCGTTCCGATCGGCACCGGAGCGCCGACGATGCCGTGGCCGCCGTAGAAGCCCTTTTCCACCGAGAACATGTGCATCGAGCCGCCCTTGCCCTTGGAATAGCCATGGGTGCGGCCCGTCAGTTCGGCCATGACGCCCTTCGGATCCATGCCGCAGGAGAGCATATGACCATGATCGCGGTATCCGGTGATGACCTGGTCGCCGGGCTTGAGCGTCATCTGCATGCCGATGACCACGGCCTCCTGCCCGATATAGAGGTGGCAAAAGCCGCCGATGAGACCCATGCCGTACATCTGGCCGGCCTTCTCCTCGAAGCGCCGGATCGTCAGCATGTCGCGGTAGGCACCGATGTCTTGGGCCTTGGTGAACTCTGGAACTGGA
>DASSRW010000090.1:0-14978 GCA_035701545.1 Pseudolabrys sp. | reverse complement strand
CTGTCAGGTTGTTTTTGATATCACCCGCCAGGCCGCGATAAATTGATCAAGATCAACGTGGGAGACGCAAAAAGTCTTTTTCAGGCAGCCTCCAGTCGTTTCGACATGCTCGTCGAGAATTGCCAACATACGACCTGCTGTTACGAGTCCTTGAGCAATATCAATTCGTAGGAGGTCGGTTCGACTTACGTTAGTGTGTAAGAGGCAATCGATGGACGAGACGATCAGACGAAAAATTCTTACCTTGCTCAACCAGCATCGGATCATGACGATCGCGACATTGCGGCCGGACGGCTGGCCCCAGGCGACGACAGTCGGCTATGTAAACGAAGGCCTCACGCTCTATTTTCTTTGCGGTCTCAACAGTCAGAAGGCCACAAACCTTGCGCGTGACGACCGCGTATCGCTGACAATTGATCACGACACGCCACAGGTGATGGAGATCACTGGCCTATCAATGGCGGCGCACGCGCAACCGGTGCTCGATCGCACCGAGGCCGAGAGGATATTGCAGATGTTGCCGCAAAAATATCCCGAGCAGGTCAACTTACCGGGCCAGATGCCAAAGGCCGAGCAAGTTGGCATCTTCCGGGTCATACCAACCGTCATCTCGGTACTCGACTACACAAAGGGCTTTGGACACACGGATCTGATTACCTGTTGAACTGGCGCCATTCCAACATAGGCCAGTGCGACGAGCCAATGCTGCTGATATTTGAGAGTGCGGAAGAGGCCGGTACTGCCGTTTACAAACTACAGGATTCTACCAGCCAATTGATGGACAAAATCTACGGAGCCGCCCCCTTTGACTCGTCGCCGTTCACGTTCAGATTTGACAAAGCGGAAAAATACGGCTGACCGCCGGAGGAAGGTCAAATCACGAACCAATTCTCCCAACTGAACACCCGAATACCCCACGCCGTCCTAGTCGGGACTCGAGAAAAGCCCTTTGGAAACAATGGTGGGCGCACAAGGACTCGAACCTTGGACCCGCTGATTAAGAGTCAGCTGCTCTACCAACTGAGCTATGCGCCCGGATTGCCGATCCGGAACGCACGGCTCCGATCAGCGCGGGTCGTTTAGCAAAGCGACCTCGGCCTGTCCAGCCGCACGAGCCTGTGCAAGCGCATGCAAACAAAAGAAAAAGCCGCCGGGCGACCCGGCGGCTTTGAGACGGCGGCGCGTGTCAGGGAGTAACCACGTTGGCCGCCATCTGCTTCCCGTTATTGCGGTTGCGGACCCTGCTCCGGACCGCCGCGATGGTGATGCCGCCAGCCGTCGCGGTCGCCGTGGCGCCATTGCGCAAAGCGGTGATGGCCCAGCCGTGCGAGGATCATGAAGCGATGCTTCTGGCCTTCGTCGAGCGTCTGATACAAAGGCTCGACAGCGTTAGCCACTTTCTTCAATGCCGCGCCGCGCTCGCTCATCGCGGTCGCGCGACGCGCGAGACGCTCGATCGGATCCTTCGGCCGGTCGGCGCTGGAGCGCGCAGCAACCCGGTCCGCCCGCTGCTTAGCGAGGTCGCGCAGCGCGCTTTCGACCGCCGGCCAATTCTTTTCCTGATCCGGCGTGAGCTGCAATCCCGCGTGAAGCGCGGCGATGCGCGCGTTACCAAATGCGGTGATGTCCGCCGCGCTTGGCCGCCAATGATTCATGCGGTCGTGCCGCGGGCCCGGCTGCGCCGCGTAGGCCAGCGTCGCGCCGGCGATTGCCAACGCAGTTGTCCCGGCAAGTACTGATCTCAACATGGCCACCTCCAATGGCATTCTGATGATTGGAATAGTGGCGCACGCGGTGGCGCAGACAAGTTAAAGTTTCGTCAGAGATTACGGGTGCGCAATGTTGATGTACCGCCGTTCATCATCTTTCGGCGAAAAACGTGGCAATCTGAACCGGAAATGAACCGAAATGCGAAACTGCGCAGATGGTTCTAAAGGCCGAGATAGGCCTGACGCACCTCGGGCTTGGCTGCGACCTCCCGCGACGGTCCTTCCGTGAACGAGTGGCCTTCGGCAATCACGTACGTGTAGTCGCTGAGGGCCAACGCCAGATGTACGTTCTGCTCGACCAGAAGAATCGTCGTCCCTTCTTCCTTCAGCGATTTTAGAGTCACGACCAGCTGCTGCACGACAACGGGCGCAAGGCCGAGCGAGAGTTCGTCGATGATGAGGATCTTCGGATCGGACATCAGTCCGCGCGCGATCGCGAGCATCTGCTGCTCGCCGCCAGAAAACGTGCCCGCGCGCTGGCGCCGCCGCTCCTTGAGCCGCGGGAACAGCGCGTAGACCTTGTCGAGATGTTCGTTGTAGCGCTTGCGCGCGCGCGGCGTATAGGCACCCATCTCGAGATTCTCTTCCACCGTCATGTCGGCATAGAGCTGGCGGCCTTCCGGCACCAGCACGAGGCCGCGCGCGGCCTTTGCGTGCGTGGAAAGCCGCGTCACGTCCTCGCCGCCGAAGCTCACGCGTCCGCCCATCGGGCGGATCGCACCCGTGATCGCGCGCAGCGTCGTGGTCTTGCCGGCGCCGTTGGCGCCGACCAGCGTGGTCATCGTGCCGGCCTTCACCTTGAGTGAAATGCCCCACAGGATTTGCACGTCGTCGTAGCCCGCTTCGAGCTTCTCGACGTCGAGCAGCAGCGCGCCGTTTCCAGCTTCAGTCACGGCACCCCCTCCTCCGCCGTTGTCAGCAACTTGGAATCGCCGAGGTAGGCCTTGATGACCTCGGGGTTCTCCGCGATTTCGCGCGGCGTTCCCTCGGCCAGCCTCTTTCCCAGGTTGATGACGACGATGCGGTCGGACAGGCTCATGATCGCGCGCATGACGTGCTCGATCATGAGGATGGTGATTCCGCTTTTCCGAATGCCGCGGATCGTCTCGATCATGTGCTCGATTTCCGTCGGATTGAGGCCGGCAAGAACCTCGTCGAGCAGCAGGAGTTTGGGATGCGCGGACAGCGCGCGCGCCATTTCGAGCCGCTTCTTGCCGGCGGTGGTGAGCGAGCCGGCAAGGGCGCCAACGCGGTCGCCGAGGCCGACCGATTGCGCGACTTCGCGCGCGGCCTCGCGCGCATCGGCGAGATTCATGTTCTCGCGCCCGAAGCACGCGCCGACCATGCAATTTTCCAGCACGCTCAGGCCCAGGAGCGGCTGCATGATCTGATGGGCGCGCGCGATCCCGTGGCGGGCGACCGTATAGGGCGGCAGGCCGGTGATGTCGGCGCCGTCGAAGATGATCTGCCCGGTGTCCGGCGCGATCACGCCATTGAGCAGATTGAAGACGGTGGACTTGCCGGCGCCGTTCGGCCCGATCAGACCGAGGATTTCGCCCTGATTGACGTCGAACGTCAGCTCGGAAACGGCCTGCACGCCGCCGAAACGGCGGCTAAGATCGACGGCCTGCAGCAACGCCGTCATTGCAGCCACTTCCGCAGCCATGGCAGCCGCGCGCGCAGCCAGCCCAGGAGACCGCCCGGCACGAACAGCACGATGATCAGCAGCAACACGCCCGCGAGCACGAGTTGGAGATGCGAGAACGTCTCGGATACCAGCAGGAACCCGCGCAGTTCTTCGTAGAGAAACGCGCCGATCACCGGACCCGTTACGGTGCCGGCACCGCCGAGCATGATCATCACGATGGCCTCGATCGACGTGGTCAGGTCGAAGGCGCCGTTCGGCTCGATGATGCCGCTCTTGAAGAAGTAAAGTCCGCCGGCGACCGCCGGCAGAAATCCGGAGACCGCGTAGATGATCGCCTTATAGCGCGGCGTCGGCACGCCGAGCACCGCGGCCGCGTCCTCGTTCTGGCCGATCGCGAGAATGCCGAGGCCGAATTTCGAGGTTTTGATCGCGTAGCTCAGCAGCAGCGACAGCCCCATCACCAGCACGATCAGATAGTAACAAAACCACAGGCCGCTCATCGGCCCGCCGAGTGGCTCGTAGGCGTCCATCGACAGATAGATGCCGGTCGCGCCGCCCCAGGGCTCGAAATTGGTGACGAAGGCGTGGATCGCCTCGTTGACGCCGATGGTCGCCAGCGCAAAGAACGCGCCGCGCAGGCCCAGAATGCCGCGCCCGAACAGGTAGGCCAGCGCGCTGACGCCAACGCCGCCGGCAAGGACCGACAGCACCAGATTCACGTGCCAGCTCGTCGCGAGATAGACGCCGATATACCCGCCGAGCCCGAAGAACACGATGTTGCCGAAGTTCACGTAGCCGGCGTAACCGATCATCAGGTTGAGGTTGCTGGCGAGCGTGACGTAAACGGCCGCGAGCAAGAGGCTCTCGCGCATACTCACGTCATCCATGACGACCGGCGCAAAGGCGACGATCGCTGTGAAGACTACGATCAGCCACAGGAACGGCTCGCGCAGATGCCGATAAATTTCTTCGGCAATGCTGTGATGCGGCTTGAACGTGCCGGCCTTTGCGACTTCCTGGGAAACCGAGCTCGACACGGCCGGTCACGCCTTCGTAAACGCGAAGATGCCGCGTGGAAATGCGATCAGGACCAGCACGAACAGGCCGAACTCGATGATCGGTGTCCAGCTTACCGGCGTAAACGGCGTCGCCAGCCCTTCGACCATGCCAAGCGCGATGCCGCCGAGCAGCGCGCCGGCCGGATTGCCGAGCCCGCCAAGCACCGTCACGACGAAGCTCTTGAGCTGATAGGCGCCGCCGGACAGCACGGTGAACGGGAACAATGTCGCAATCAGCGCGCCCGACACACAGGCGAGCGCGACGCCCAGACCAAAGGCCATCGCCAGAACCTGCCGGGTCGGAATGCCGTTGAGCTCGGCCGCATCACGATTGCTGGCGACGGCGCGGATCGCCTTGCCGGGCCGCGTGAAGTGCAAGAAAAGATAAAGGATGCCGGCCACGACGCTGGCGATGACGGCCGCCATGATGTGAGTGCCGGTGAACGTGTAGTTCCCGACGGTGATCCCGGGCAGCGATACGGGAACGTTGTAAGGGCTGGTCGTCCATGCCGCCGTGCCGAGACCGATGATGATCATGTTGAGCGCGAACGTCGCCAGCAGGCTCATCAAAATCGGACGGCCGATAACGCGATTGACCGACACCCAATAAATGATGATGCCCGCCAGGAAGCCGACAACGAGCACGAGCGGAATACCGAGATAGGCGCTCACGCCCGTCGCGCCCGTCAGAAAGTACACGACGAACATGCCCAGCACGATGATCGCGCCATGGGAAAGATTGATGACGTTCATCACGCCCCAGATGAGCGTAAGGCCCATGGCGGCGAGGCCGTAAACGGCGCCAACGAGCACGCCGTCGACGACGGATGCAAGAATTCCGATCATCACTGTCGCCAGAAAAGGTGGGAGGGCGGCCCGTTACACGGCCCGCCCTCGCGCGGATCAATACATGATGTTCGCTGTCTTGGCGTTATCCGGCCAAACGACTTCCTTGACCAGCTTGCCATCCTTCATTTGCCATTGCGCCAGCACCATCGTGTGCCCGACTTGCAGGCCGTGGCTCTTCGGATCGGTCGAGAACTTGCACTTGCCGAAGAACGTCGTCACGTCGGTCTTGTTCAATTCCGCCGCGACCTTCTTCGGATCGATCGAGCCCGCTTTTTCGATCGCATGCTGGAGGATCATCGCGCCGGAGTAGCCGCCAGCCGCGTGATAGCCGGGCGCAATCTTGTACTTCGCGGTGAACTCCTTGGTGAATTCGGCCGGCGTCGGGCCGAAGTCCGGCTTGTAGGTCACCTGCGGCTCCCACTGCGACGGGACCGAGATGCCGACCGCCGCGTCGCCCAGCTTGGAGAAGTTCGGGCTGTCGGGCGCGACCAGCAGCGTCACCCACTTCAGCTTGGCCTTCTGGTCGTGCAATTGGCGTGCAAGCGTCGAGCCGTCGGCATAGTGGCCGCCACCGAGCAACGCGTCGGCGCCCGACGAAATAACTTTGTTGATGATCGGGCCAAAGTCCGTCGTCGTGCTGCTGTATGATTCCTCAAGGGCGACAGTGAAGCCGTCCTGCTTGGCCAGTTCGCGGGTCGCCTGCGCAACGGCCTTCGAGAAGGGATCGTCTTCGTAGACGAACGCAATCTTGGCCTTCGGATTCTTGTGCTTGAGCACGTCGAGCGCGCCGGCGAGGTATTTGCTGGCGCCGGTATAGGTCTGGAACAGGTACTTGTTGCCGAGCTTGTAGGTTTTCTCCTCGGCGCCGCCGATGCTCATCATCACCTTGCCGTACTGCTCGGAAATGATGGCGGCAGTCGCCACCAGGCCCGAGGAATAGGGGCTGAACAGGAATTGCGCTTTGTCCTGGGTGATCAGGCGGGTGTACAGCTGCTGGACGCGCGTGCCCTGCGACTCGTCATCGTAGCTGACGAACTTCACCTTGTAGCTTTTGCCGCCTGCTTTGATTCCGCCTTTCGCGTTGACGTCGTCGCGCCACAGCTCAAATCCACGCAATTGCGAGGTTGAATCGTTGTTGAGCTTGCCGGTCTGCGAGGCCGTAAAGCCGATCGTGACGGTATCTTCCGCGAGCGCCGGGCCGGCAACGAGAAATGCCGCTGCCGCCAGCAAATATATGCCTTTTCTCATTTTTTTCTCCCTAGACTGCCCCCACCGAACCTCTCATGCGGCAGAGTTGCAACGGGAGATAGAAGTGTCAATGGGCCAAAGGTTTGCGCCCCTGCGGCTAAAAGCCGAAAACGCAAAAGCGCGGCGCTCAGCTAAGCCCCGTTCGGAGCCACATGCTGTTAACTTCAATGGAGGGCGGCCAGGACCGGACCGAGGCCCATCTCCTGAGCGAGGGCGCGCGCGTTGCGCCGCTGATCGTCGCGAAGCGCGACGACCAGCGGGCGCGCGGCGGTTGCCAGCCGCTGTATGGCGTCCCCGTCGAGCACGATTGAAATGAATCGGCGGCTGGCGCGGTGAACCAGATCGGTCGACTGGGTCCGTGCCTGACGATGGGAAATATCGAGCAAGGTGGCTTCGACAGCCGGCCAGTAGGCCAGTTGAGCCGGGGTGAGATTCAGGGCGTTCTTGATGCGCGCAATGTCGATCTCGGCTAGCGCGGTGCCCTGCCCCGCGGAGTAGCCAGCGGCGTCTGCGCTCCCGGCAGCCGGCACAAAGATAGCGAGCGCCGCAACCGCGGCAGCAACGATCGTCAATTTCATCCGGAAAGTTCCCGCGTCAATTCGACTCCCGCGCGGGATAGGGGGCGAATCCGTCGCGATGAGGAATAAAATGCGGACGAATTGTGATTTTTATTTTTGAGCGGAACCAAACGCGCGGAACGTAACCGCGCTTCCTTCGCGGAAGCGCGGTTACGCTTCTTTGCCGGTCTCAGCCTGCTTCGGTCGAGTGAATTCGTCGTTCAATTGTCGGCGTCCTGTTGCGGCGGCTGGCGAGCTTGTTGAGTGCCCCGAGATAGGCTTTCGCCGAAGCAACCAGCGTGTCCGGGTCGGCGCCGCGCGCGGTAAATGAACGTCCATCCTGTGACAAGCGAACCGATACTTCCGCCTGCGCGTCCGTTCCCTCCGTCACTGCGTGCACCTGATAGAGTTCAAGCTTGGCCTCGTGCGGCACCAGCGCGCGGATCGCATTGAAGATCGCATCCACGGGGCCGTTGCCCGTCGATTGCGTCGTTTCGTGCCTGCCGTCGATGTCGAGCGTCAGGGTCGCGGTCTGCGGGCCCATGGTGCCGGCAATCACCGTCAGGGAAACGATCTTGACGCGATCGTGGGCAGTCGCGATCTCCTCGTCGACCAGCGCCTCGATGTCTTCGTCGTAGATCTGCTTCTTGCGGTCGGCGAGCGCCTTGAAACGCACGAAAGCGTCTTCGAGCTGGTTACCGGCCAATTGATACCCGAGTTCTTCCAGCTTGTGCACGAAGGCGTGGCGCCCGGAATGCTTGCCCATGACCAGCGATGTCTGCTTCACGCCGACCGATTCCGGCGTCATGATCTCGTAGGTCTGTGCGTTCTTGAGCATCCCGTCCTGGTGGATGCCGCTTTCGTGCGCGAAGGCATTCCGCCCGACGATCGCCTTATTGTATTGCACCGGGAACGAGGTCGCCGCCGACACGAGCTTCGACACGCGGGTGAGCATCGTGGCGTCGATGCCGGTGACAAACGGAAATTTGTCGTTGCGCGTGCGGATCGCCATCACGACTTCTTCCAGCGCCGCGTTGCCCGCCCGCTCGCCGATGCCGTTGATAGTGCATTCGATCTGCCGCGCGCCCGCCATCACGCCGGAGAGCGAATTGGCGACCGCCATGCCGAGGTCGTTGTGGCAGTGCGTGGAGAAGCGCGCCTTGTCGGAATTGGGCACGCGCTCGCGCACCATCTTGAACAGGTTGAAATATTCCTCCGGCGTCGAATAGCCGACCGTGTCGGGAATATTGATCGTGGTGGCGCCGGCGTTGATCGCGGCCTCGACGCAGCGGCACAGAAAATCATGCTCGGTGCGGGTGCCGTCCTCGCTCGACCATTCGACGTCGTCGGTATGGTTGCGCGCGCGCGTCACCTGCGCGATCACCATCTCGTAGACCTCGTGCGGCTCCTTCTGCAGCTTGTATTTCATGTGCACCGGCGAGGTGGACAGGAACGTGTGGATGCGATGGCGCTTCGCCGGCTTGATCGCTTCGGCGCAGCGGTCGATGTCCTTGAATGCGGCGCGCGAAAGCCCGCAGATCACGGCGTTCTTTGCGCGTTTGGCAATCTCATGCACGGCCGCAAAATCGCCTTCCGATGCGATCGGAAAACCGGCCTCGATGATGTCGACGCCCATGTCGTCAAGCAGTTCGGCGACCTCGAGCTTCTCTTCGTGCGTCATGGTCGCGCCGGGGCACTGCTCGCCGTCGCGCAAGGTCGTGTCGAAGATGACGACGCGGTCCTTCGCGGACTGGTGTTGCGTGGCCATTGATCTTGATCCTTCTCGTCAAACGCGCCGCTTGGGGCGCTTTAGGGGTTTGCTCTTCCGTTTCCCCCGAGTGCCCAGGCGCGAATGCCCAGCCGGCCCTCAGGGGCGGATAAGGAGAAGGAGCGTGCGCGGAATGAGGATGGCGGCAGGTTCGGCCGTTCCGGCCGCCCGATCGGTCGCGCAGGGCTGGTGGCGCGTCGACATGCTCTTGAATACCCTCATCCTCGGCTTCAGCCTGGCGGATTCTGGTTAAATCCACATTACCGCTGTCGCGCTTTGCTTCTAGCGGAATCCTGCGACTCAAATCAACGCCCGAATACGTCAGCATTGCTGTCGTTCAAGGGGCGAACGTGAGTGCCGGAATGAGCGATCTGCATCGCCGCCTGTGGACGCAATCGGTGTTGTTCGGATTGGGCCTGGCCGCGCTGCTTTTCGCGCCGGCCGGCACGTTTCGCTTTTGGCAAGCCTGGGTCTATGTGGCCATCTTTGTCGCCGCGACGAGCACGATCGGCATCTACTTCCTGAAGCACGATCCGGCGCTGATCGAGCGACGCATGGCGGCGGGGCCTTCAGCCGAGCGCGAGCCCGCTCAGAAAATCATCATGACGACCGTTCTGGCCAGTTTCGTCCTCCTGATGATCATCCCCGGCTTTGATCGGCGCTGGCATTGGTCTGCCGTTCCGACATGGCTCGTGCTTGTTGCCGATGCGGGCGTGGCCGTGAGCTTCGTCATCTTCTTCGCGGTCATGAAGCAGAACAGCTATGCCGCGTCGACCGTCAGGGTCGAGGCGGACCAGCCGGTCATATCAACGGGACTCTATGGGGTCGTCCGTCATCCGATGTATGCCGGCGCCCTGCTCCTCATTGGTCTCACGCCGCTTGCACTCGGCTCGTACAGGGCGCTGCTCGTTCTGATCCCGCTTGCGCCGACACTCGCATGGCGTCTCATTGATGAAGAACATTATTTGAAGCGTCACCTGCGAGGTTATGCGGACTATTGCCGACGAACGCCTTACCGTCTCGTCCCGTGGGTTTGGTGAGTACGGGAATATTCAAGACTTCATCGGCTTCGCGCCCAGCGGTCATTCAGAAAGGCCGTGACAAAATCCGGCATGGCCGGCGCGAGGTCGGCCGCGCTGCTGGCAATCGCCGTACCCGCCAATTCCGGCGATCGATCGCCTCCGAGGAACATGGCAATTCGGTCCTGCAGATCGGCAGCGGTCGCGCGCGCTTTCAAGACCTTGATATGCGCGATCAAGGGCCCGTCGACCACGGTCGTCCAGCCCGGCTCCGCGTCAAGCGCCGCTGTGTCCAATCCGGTTTCTTCCTTCAACTCGCGCCGGATGCTGAACTCGAGGTCGACACGGTTTTGCACGATGTCATCGGGATCGGGTGTCCCGCAGGGAAAATAGATGCGTCCGGCATTTGCGGTGTGTTCACCCATGACGCCGAGAACGAAGGCATTGTCGGCTGACAAAAGAGCGGCCGCGCCGAAGCAATCGTAGACCGGCGCGCCGGGACATCCGAGCTGATGCCAGACGCGAAAGCTCGCATAGTCGGTCTCGAAAAATGCGCCGCGAAAAACGCCATCCGCACATTCATACTCATGCAGCATCAGCACGCGGCCGTTCCACAGCGCCGGATTGGTCTGCTGCATTTGCGCGAAGCGGGCGACTATCTCGCTTCTTTGTGTCTCGGCAAAATCCCACGACTTCGGCGCGAACCCAAGCTCCAGCCGATCGACGTGAAAAACGGCGGCATCATTCATGTTCAGTGCCGGTCCGGAGGGTCAGGCCTCGATGGTGCCTTCAGCGACGAGGACCACACCGCCGCCAATCGAGGCTTTCGTCAGCGCGCCGGCGGTCATGGTCAGCCCGAGCCGGATCAGGCTCGGACGCTCCATTTCGTAGCCTTGTTCAATGGCGAATGAGTGCTCGCCGTTCGGAAGATTGGCGGCATACCGCGCGAGGATCCCGGCAAATGCCGCAGCGGCCGAGCCCGTCGCGGGGTCCTCAACGACGCCGAGCGACGGCGCGAACATGCGTGCGTGAAAATCGTGCCCGACCTCGGCTGTTTCATTCGTGAAAACGTAGACCGCCGGATGCTCGAAGGTGGGCTTGAAGCGGGCAAGGTCCGGCTCGGCGCGGCGAATCGCGTCGAGCGTCTTGAGCGGAACGAAGGTGAAGGGCGCGCCGGCGGACCAGCACGCCGGCACAAACTCGCCAAAACCGACTTCGTGCTTGGCCAGGCCGAGTGCAGCGGCGATCGGCTCCGCAGGCGGCGGCGCACCGATCTCGCTCGACAACGACGGCAATTCGAAGCTCGCCTTCCCGCACGACTCCCCGGGCGCAACGTCGCAAACCACGGGTCCAATACCTTCTTCCAGAACAAGACGGCGCGGAGCGGCGCCGCCATCGCTAAGAGCAAGGAAAACGGCCGTTCCGACCGTCGGATGGCCGGCAAACGGCAGCTCGCGCTTCGGCGTGAAAATCCGCACGCGAGCGCGGTGCGCATCGCTCTCCGGCGGCATGATGAAGACCGTTTCGGACAGGTTGAATTCGCGCGCGATGGATTGCATCGCGTCGCCATTCAGGCCGTCGCTTTGCAAGACGACCGCGAGCGGATTGCCGGCGAAGCGGTGCTCCGTGAAAACATCGAGGGTCGCGAAGCGGCGCTTCATGGCGGGAGCCGTAGTGGAGATCGGCTGCTGTGCAATCGACAGTAGTTTGCCGGAATCGCGGGTGTGTACAAGCCGGGGACAATGAATTCGATTGATGCGTCCAGCAGACGCCGTCATGCGCCGAGACGCCTGGCCTCGAACAGGCGGCTGGGGCTTGCGAGGTCGTCCTGCGCCGCCACGAGCTGCATTTCCGCGGTGCCCTCCTCGATCGTTTTCGCCAGCACGCAGAACACCGCCGACGCCGCCAGCGCCAGCGCCTCATCAATTCGTCCGTTGCGCAGGTAGCGCGCAAAGAACAGGGCGGTCATGAGATCGCCCGCGCCGTTCGCCACCATTTGCAGCCGGGGCGTGCGCACGAGATACCGGCCGGACGGATCGGAAGCGACCAGATCGATGCAGTCGTCCGGCGTCTCGTCCGTGTGCAATGAGGTCACGAGAATTGCGCGCGGCCCGACGTCGTGCAATGCCTCGATCGCGCTGAACGCCTGCGCAAGCGTTCTGGATTCGCGATCGGCGAGATAATTGAGCTCGAACTGATTGGGTGTGATGACGTCGGCGACCGGCAGCAGTTTGGACTTGATGAACTCTGCAACTCCCGGCGCCACGAACGTTCCGCGTCCCGCATCGCCGATCACCGGATCGCAGCAGTAGCGCGCCGCCGGATTGGCGCGCCGGACTGTGCCGACCGCGTCGAGAATGGCGGCGCCGATCTCGGCCGAGCCGATATAGCCGGAAAGCATGCCGTCGCACTCGCCGAGCACGCCGCGCTTTTCGATTCCCGCCCCCAGCTCGCGGATCGCGTCGGGCGCGAACACCGTGCCTTTCCAGTCGCCATAGCCGGTGTGGTTGGAAAATTGCACGGTGTGGATCGGCCAGACCTCGACGCCGATCCGCTGCAGCGGGAAGACCGCGGCGGAATTGCCGACGTGTCCGAAAACAACGTGGGACTGAATGGAGAGGATATTCATGCGCCTACAAAGCAACACGGCGGGGAAAGTCCCCGCCGTGTTATCACATTGCAATGAGGCCCGCGCCTACTTCTTGCCGGCTGCCTCGACGAACTTGTTGGTGTAGGTCTTGGACACGTCGACGTTCGCCTTCGCGATTTCCGGCGAGGACTGCGCGAACACCGCGAGCACCGCCTTGGCGCCCTTCGGGTCCATCAGTCCGGTCTCCGAATACATCGGCATCGTGTTCTTCAAGGCGGCGAGATAAAGCGAGGGGTCCTTGCCGACCATTTCCTTCGGCATCTTGGCCACGATCTCTTCCGCCGTGTGCGAGTGAATCCATTTCAGGGTCGCGAGAATGGCGTTCGTCAGCGCCTGCGTTTCCTTCGGATGCGCGGCGATCCAGTCCGCTTTCGTGTAGAGCGCGCCGCCGGGATATTCGCCGCCGAACACGGCGAGGGTGTCCTTCTGGCTGCGGGTATCGCTGAGGATTTTCAGGTCCTTGTACTTGCCGGCGAGGATTGTGACGGCCGGATCAAGCATGATCGCGGCATCGATCTGCCCCTGCTCCATGGCAGCAACGGCGGAGCCGCCAAGTCCGACGCCGATCACACCGACGGATTTTGGATCGACGCCGTTCTTGCTCAGGATGTACTTGAGGAAGAAGTCGGTCGAGGAACCCGGCGCGCTGACGCCGACCTTTTTGCCGGCGAGGTCCTTCACCGATTTCACGGTGTCGTTGTGCTTGGGCGAAACGACCAGCGCGAAGCCGGGGAAGCGATCGTAAATGACGAAGGATTCCAGATGCTGTTTCTTGGGCGCGAGCTCGACGCAATGGTCGAAATAGCCGGACACCACGTCCGCGCTGCCGCCGATCACCGCCTTGAGCGCCTCCGAGCCGCCTTTCAGCAGCACCATGTCGACCTTGATCCCGGCCTTGTCGTATTCGCCGAGCTGCTTGGCGAGCACAGTCGGCAGGTAGCACAGGCAGCCGGCGCCGCCGATCGCGAGCGTAACCTTGGATTGGGCGAGCGCAACTCCAGACATCAGCGCCAACGCGGCAGCCGACGCCACGGCGCGCCGAATGAGCGTTTTCATTTTCTATTCCTCCCTTGTTTTCGTTGGGCAAAACATAGCGGAGCATGCGCGCCCTGAGAAGCCGCCCATGCCGGTCAAGGCCTGGCGTCGGCGGCAAGCGGCCGCCAGATCAGGAGCCGCTTTTCCACCATGCTGACCACCGCGTCGATCACGATGACGAAGGCCGCCAGCACGAACATGCCGGCAAATACGCCGGCCACGTCGAACACGCCTTCCGCCTGCTGGATGAGATAGCCGAGGCCGGCCGCCGAGCCGAGATACTCGCCCACCACGGCACCGATGACGGCAAAGCCGACCGAGGTGTGCAGCGAGGAAAACATCCACGACAGCGCCGACGGCCAGTAAACGTGACGCATCAATTGCTGCTCGTTCATGCCGAGCATGCGCGCATTCGCCAGCACGGTCTGGCTTACTTCCTTCACGCCCTGATAGACGTTGAAGAACACGATGAAGAAGACGAGCGTGACGCCGAGCGCCACCTTCGACCAGATGCCGAGCCCGAGCCACAGCGTGAAGATCGGCGCCAGCACCACGCGCGGCAGCGAATTTGCCATCTTCACGTATGGATCGAACACCGCGGCAACGCGCGGCTGCCGCGCGAACCAGAAGCCGACCAACACGCCGGCGATCGAGCCGATGCCGAACGACAGCATCGACTCCCACAGCGTGATCCACAGATGCCGCCAGATCACGCCGGAGGCGAACCAGTCATAGATTTGCGCCGCGACATCGACCGGGTTGGAGAAGAAGAACGGCGGCAGCAGCACGTGGCCGAAAACCGGATAGGTCGAAAGGACATACCAGATCGCGACCGACACGATCGCGACAATAACTTGCAGGGCGAGCAGCTTCACGCGGGACATGATCCGGCTCTCATCGTCCGCTTTCTTACCCCCTGAAAGGCGGAGGTCGACCGCGCAGCGGTCGGGTGGGGGTCATGTTCCGAATGCGAGCGTCTAAGCAACCTCCTCCCCAACCCTCCCCCTTTTAGGGGGAGGGGGAAGCTTCTCGCGAACCGGCTCGAAACCGACAGGCCCATCATCACCCTCCCCCCGACTGCGCGTAACCTTTCACGACTTCTGCTTTGAGCATCTGCCAGATTTCCCGATGCAAGTCGTGAAAGGCGGGGTCGAGCTTTACCTCCGCGATGTCGCGCGGCCGCGCGAGCGGCACCTTCCAGTCGCCGATGATGCGCGCCGCCGGCCCCGCCGACATGATCACCACGCGGTCGGAAAGCGCGATCGCCTCCTCCAGATCATGCGTGACGAACAGCACGGCCTTGCGGTCCGCGCTCCACAGGTCGAGCAGCAGGTTGCCCATGATCTGCCGCGTCTGCGCGTCGAGCGGGCCGAACGG
>DASSRW010000089.1:0-3734 GCA_035701545.1 Pseudolabrys sp. | reverse complement strand
GCGTTCAGGCCGCACAACCAGCATCGCGGCCTTTATGTGCCGAACACCACCAGGGAGCCGGCGGATGCCCCGCCCAAGCCGGCGGCAACGGCCGTGGGCACGGTCGTCAATTTCGCCGCCGCAAGGCGTTGACCGGCGCGGGGCTTCTGCCTTCGGACTACGCTTTCTTGGCGAAGAAGCTGCACCAGCCGTTCGGGCTGATGTCACCCTCCACAAGTTGGCACGATTTCGGCGGGCGGAAGAAGCGGCAGATGGCGCAATGCTGGCCGTTGTTGGGGTGGTCCTGGTATTTCGCCGTTTTCTTGTCGACCTTCGATTGGGCCTCGGCGACATCGCTGTAGCCGAGCGACAAGGCCACGTTCAGCATGGCGATCGCGCCGAGCGCCGCCGGAAACAGGGCCCGGCGTGAAATCGCTTCAGTGCGAGCGGGGGCCGGCTGAGAATCTTGAGTTCGCTTGTCGGGGATTGACACGAGCACCTCCGGACTGAAATGGAGCCCGCCGCCCGCTGAAAGCTCAACGTCTCCTCGCGCCGGAGGTTCCGGAGACGAGCCGAGGTGAGCCCGCGGGGGCGCCGGTCCTTCCTGATCGTCGGCGCTTCATTTGGATGCTAAGAAGATCGCAGGCGCCGGCGAACCGGCCGTGCCGCAGGTCGAGGATTGCCGTGATCCAGCCCATCATGATCCTGGGAATACCCGTCGATTTCATTCTCTTTGCGCTGACGCTGCTCGGGGTCGCGCTGTTTCACCGGCACACGCTTCCGGTCGCAATCACCGGGCTTGTCGCCATCACCCTCTACAAGCTCGTCTTTACCGGCTTCAAAGCCGGAACGGGGCTGCCCGGCTTCGTCGGCCATATGGAGCACGAATGGGTGACGCTCGCGAATCTGTTCCTGCTGCTGATGGGTTTTGCCCTGCTCTCACGGCACTTCGAGAAAACCGGCATCCCCGACGAGATGCCGGCTCTGCTGCCGGACGACTGGCGCGGCGGCGTCATGCTGCTGTTCATGGTGTTTGTCATTTCCAGTTTTCTCGACAACATCGCGGCAGCCCTGATCGGCGGCACGGTGGCGCGGTACGTCTTTCGCGGCAAGGTTCACATCGGCTATCTCGCCGCGATCGTCGCCGCGTCGAATGCCGGAGGCTCGGGCAGCGTGGTCGGCGACACCACCACGACCATGATGTGGATCGCCGGCGTCAGTCCGCTCAGCGTGTTCGAGGCCTACATCGCGGCGGTAACGGCGATGCTGATTTTTGCCGTGCCGGCATCGATCCAGCAGCAGCGGTTTTCCCCGATCGTGAAGAACCCGAGCAAGGGACTGAGGTTCGACTGGGCGCGCGTGTTCATCGTCGCGGCCATTCTCATCGTCGCGCTCGCCGTCAACATAACGATGAACGTCAAATTCCCGGCGGTGCTCGATGCCGTGCCGTTGCTCGGCATTTCGATCTGGATCGTGATTTTTCTCACCTCCCGTCTGCGGCGGCCGGACTGGGAGGTCATGCCGGAGACGCTCAAAGGCACGATCTTTCTGCTTTCGCTCGTGACCGCGGCATCGATGATGCCGGTCGAGCGCTTGCCGGAGGCGTCGTGGCAAACGGCGCTCGGGCTCGGATTTGTTTCGTCGGTCTTCGACAACATTCCGCTGACCGCACTCGCGCTGCATCAAGGCGGCTATGACTGGGGCTATCTCGCCTATGCCGTCGGCTTCGGCGGCTCGATGATCTGGTTCGGCTCGTCGGCAGGCGTCGCGCTGTCGAACATGTACCCGGAGGCGAAGTCGGTCGGCCGCTGGCTCGGCCGCGGCTGGCATGTCACGCTCGCCTATGTCATCGGGTTTTTTGTGATGCTCACGGTCCTTCACTGGCATCCCGACGCGCCACTTCGATAGGCAAATCGGTGCAATACGGCCGGCTGCGCGAAAAAAAGCCCCGCCGGAAACCCGGCGGGGTGTGAGGTCGGGAGATTGAGCACGAGGCTCAAGATGCGCTCAGCAGGCGGAATCTGTTGCCTCCGGGAGAGCCCGCCCGCGCGCGGGCGCCGATGGATGGGGCCGTCAGCGCGCCGCGAGCCCATGCAAGGTAGCGGGAGCGGAAAACGCGCAACGTGATGCACATCACAAATCGGCTCTTTTTTCCGAAAAAAGTTATCGCCTGGGGCCCGCATTTCGTTACGCCACGATGATATCGCGCCTTTCCCGTGACTCGGATTGGGAGCTGTTCGCTTGCCGACTGATTGAATTTGCAGGAAGCTTTGCGCAAGCCGATCAGAAGAGGAGCGCGCGTCATGGAAGTGCTTCCGCTGGGTCCGGGTTTTGCCGCCGAAGTGCGTGGGGTGACTCTCACCGAAGTCGCCAATGACGCCTCCGCTTACAAGGACGTGCGCGCAGCCTTCGAGGAGCACTCGGTTCTGGTTTTCCGCGCGCAGGAGGTCACCGACGAGAGCCAGCTTGCCTTCACGCGCCGCTTCGGTCCGCCCGAGGTGACCAAGGTCGGCTCGCTCGGAACGGGAAGCCATTTCGTCATTCTCACCACCATCGGTCCGGACGGCAAAGTGGTGCCGCCCGATCACCGCTACGCGCTGCGCAACAGGGCGAACCAGCTCTGGCACACGGATTCGTCGTTCAAGCGCACGCCGGCGCTGGCCTCGGTGCTCTCCGCCCGCACCATCCCCGAAAACGGCGGCGAGACCGAATACGTCTCGACGCGGCTTGCCTTCGAGCGGCTCGATCCGGCGCTGCAAGGCAGGGTCGAAAATTCGTTCGTCTGGCATGACTACAATCATTCGCGCAGCCAGATCGCGGAGGGGCTGGCGACGCCCGAGGAGCGCGCGGCGCTGCCGCCCGTCTGCTGGCGCATGGTGTGGAAGAATCCGGCGAACGGACGCGGGGCGATCTATCTTGCATCGCATGCCTACGCCGTCGAGGGCATGGAGCCCACGGCTGGCAAGCAGCTCATCGAGGAGCTGATGCAGGCCGCCACCGCGCCCGGCGCGAGCTACGTGCATAAATGGAAAAGCGGCGACGTGGTGATGTGGGACAACCGCGCGACCATGCATCGCGGCCGGCCGTGGCCGGCGCACGAGGCGCGGCTGATGATCCGCACCACGATCTCGGCCGGCGAAGCGGACGGCCTCGAGTCGATGCGCCCGCCGGCGAGCCAGGCGGCGGAATAGGGCCTGCTTTTCTTGCGGGGAGGGAGACGAGCAGACGCGCGGCATCGCCCCTGTTCTTTGGCCGGCACTCTCCTTTTTTATCCCTCCCCTTGCAGGGGAGGGATAAAAGCAGGCACGCATCATCGCCCGTATTCTTTGCGACGCCGGGTGCGTCGTCTTCCCTATTTCGCCTTCCGTCCCGCCCTCCTCAAAACGAGGGCGCGCGGAACGCCGGGCGCCGCGCTCCATCCCTGTGAGACGAAGCCGGACCCACGGGACCCCGATGCCTCGCAGCATCGAGGCATGCTGAAGTCCGTCCTCCTGCGCTCGCTGGCGCGAGCTCCGGAGGACAAAGCCGCAAGTCCGCCGGTTGCCCGGCGTTCCGCGCGCGGTGTTTCTTAGGCTTGCTCCGCGACCACCCCGGTGGGCAAACATTGATACCCACCGCTGCGGGCCGACAGGGAAACCCGGATCGTGGGGTTGCCACGCGCCCGCGACGGCGCGCCCCGCTGCGATCCTCCTCTCGGCCCAGTGACCGGCTGCCGGCCGGCCGGGCAGATCGCGGCTTGGACCGCCGGAGCCTTG
>DASSRW010000088.1:0-24061 GCA_035701545.1 Pseudolabrys sp. | reverse complement strand
CGCGGACCGCCAGCGTCTCCAGTCCTTTCAGCAGCACCCAGGCGTTGAACGGTGACATCGAAGGACCGGTCTGCCGGATGATTTGATGGACGTGGTCCATGATGAATTTTTCCGACGCGAGGATCACGCCGCCCAGGCAGCGGCCCTGGCCGTCGATGTGCTTGGTGGCGGAATAGACGACGCAGTCGGCGCCGAGCGCCAGCGGGCTCTGGTAGAGAGCCGTCGCAAACACATTGTCGACGGTGAGCTTCGCGCCGGCGTTGTGCGCGATCTCCGCGACCGCGGCGATGTCATAGACCTCGAGCGTCGGGTTGGTCGGCGTCTCCATGAAGAACACCTTGGTGTTCTTGCGCACCGCCTTCTTCCATTGCGAAAGATCGGTGCCGTCCACCAACGTGGAGGTCACGCCGAAGCGCGGCATCCAGTCCTCGATGATCCAGCGGCAGGAGCCGAACAGCGCCTTGGCGGCTACCACGTGATCGCCGGCTCTTACCTGTCCCATCAGCGCCGTGTGGACGGCGGCCATGCCGCTCGCGGTCGCGCGCGCGGCTTCCGCGCCTTCGAGTGCGGCCATGCGCTGCTCGAACATCGTGACGGTGGGGTTGGAGTAGCGCGAATAGACGTAACCCTGCTCCTTGCCCGAAAAACGCGCTTCGCACTGCTCGGCGCTGTCGTAGACGTAACCCTGGGTAAGAAAGAGCGCCTCGGACGTTTCGCCGAATTGCGATCGCAGCGTGCCGGCATGCACCAGGCGGGTTTCGGGACGGTAGCTTTTCTTAGCGGACGCGGACATGAGCGGCCTCCTTCAGCCAAAATAAAACCGGCCGGAGAAAAATTCTCGGCCGGGCTCACGCGTCCCCGGCCTTTTAGCGATTTGTTTTACGTGGCTGCAAGCCGGCCGGCTCAAATGACCACGGAATAACCGGTTTGTAACGGGGCGGGCGGCTTCACGTCAAGGCACTCATCGGGTTAGATCGCTGCCGGTCCGGAGGGGCAGCCGTGGCGCTCACGTTCGCAGTCGAGGAAAGGGGAATTCTGCCCGACCATCTGATCGCGGCGCTGGCCGAAGACGGTGGGATATTGCCCTCCAGCGATTTCGTGCCGGAGCAGATTCAGCCGGCGAGCCTCGACCTTCGGCTGGGCGAAATTGCCTACCGGGTGCGCGCGAGCTTCCTTCCCGGCCCCCGCACGACGGTTGCCGCGCGCATCGATCAGCTGAAGCTGCATGAGGTCTCGCTGTCGGACGGCGCCGTGCTCGAAACCGGCTGTGTCTACATCGTTCCGCTGCTCGAAAGCCTGGCGCTGCCCGATGAAATTTCCGCGGCGGCCAACCCGAAGAGCTCGACCGGGCGGCTCGACGTGTTCACCCGGGTCATCGCCGACGAGACGCGCGGCTTCGATCGCGTCAAAGCCGGCTATCACGGGCCGCTTTATGCCGAGATCAGTCCGCGCACGTTTCCCGTGCTGGTCCGCGAGGGCTCCCGGCTGTCCCAAATTCGGTTTCGCCACGGACAGGCCGTGCTGGACGCCGCGGCTCTGCGCGCGCTGCACGCGCGCGAGCGCCTGGTCGATTCCGACGACGCAAACGTCGCCGACGGAATCTCCGTCGGCGTCGATCTTTCCGGCCTTGGCCCTGGCGGGCTCGTCGGCTATCGCGCCAAGCGCCACACCGGCCTTATCGATGTCGACCGCCGCGCCGGCTACGCGGTGCTCGATTATTGGGAGCCGATCATGGCGCGGCCGGACAAGAGCCTGGTTCTCGATCCGAACGAGTTCTACATCCTCGCCTCGAAGGAAGCCGTGCAGGTGCCGCCCGATTACGCCGCGGAGATGGTGCCGTTCGATCCTCTGGTCGGCGAATTTCGCGTGCACTACGCCGGATTTTTTGATCCCGGCTTCGGCTATGCCGGCGCCGGCGGCAAAGGCGCGCGCGCCGTACTCGAGGTCCGCTCGCGCGAAGTGCCGTTTATTCTCGAGCACGGGCAGATCGTCGGGCGACTCGTCTATGAAAAAGTGCTGACGCGGCCGAAAAAACTCTACGGCCAAAGCATCGGCTCCAACTATCAGGCGCAAAGCCTCAAGCTCTCGAAACACTTCAAGAGCTAGCGCCAGCTGGTTCCGTCTGCGGAGACCGCGGTCGCGCGCGGCGTCAGCCGATACCAGGCAACCTTTCCGGGAGCGAACATCGACCGGCCTCGCTTGGACCACAGCGGCGGCGCGTGATCGCCGACGATGAGGATTTCGGCAGGTCCGATCGTCGGATCGAGCGCCAATTGCGAAACGGCGCCAAAGAAGTCGTGCCAAAGCTCGGCCATGCGGCAGACGGTCGCTTGACCGAAGGCGTTGTCCCGCTCCGCGCAACGAAAGTTCACATGCGCATCACCGGGCGCGACCGGAATATGCGTATTGAGCGTCAACCAGTAAATGAAGCGTGGCTTGCCGGCGGATGCCAGCAGGCGGGCCTCTTTTGCAATGACCGGCGCAAGATCGGCGTCGCACGCGCCGCGAAAAACGCTGCCGCAGGCGCGCCCTGTTTGCTTCAGCAGTTCGCTGCCGAATACCTCCTTGTCAAAGCCGACTCGGGGATACCATTGCTCCCGTTCGAACATGTCGCCGCCGAAGGAGTGAACCGCGAGAGAGGCGTAGCCGCGCTCGTGCAACAAGTCGGGCAGGCAGGAGTAACCGTATTTCGGAGCGTAATCGCTGTAGAAGGTGCGCGTCTCGCACAGTTCGCGCATTTCGCCCGATGTCGTGGAGCCGAAATAGGTCGCGGTCCCGGAGGTCACGACGTACTTGCTCGTGATGCGCGGATTCGCCAACGGTGCATCGATCCGCGCGCGCTTGGCAGGATCTTCCATGTAGCCGAGGCTTTCGACGACAACCAGAATGACGTTGCGGCCATTGGTCCCCGCGACCGCGTTGAAGCCGGATGCATCGGCCGCCGAAACCACCGGCCTGTTGCGGCCGACCAGTGAGCCAAATTGGTATTGCGGCGAAACATTCGTGGCATAGTCAAGCGCGGCAAAGGCGAGGGCGGCGCCGAGAAGGACGTAGACGTTGCCCTGCGCCAGCCGTTCGCGCCGGCTCAGGAGATAAAGTGTGGCGAGCGTCGTCGCCAACATCGCGCCGATCAACGATACGTAAAGGGGCGAAGAAAAGAAGTGCAGGCGCCTGGCGTGATCGAGCGCGGCCAGAAGCTCCGACGGCGCCAGGTTGAACATCAGCGCAAGCGTCGAAGTCAGATCGAAGCAAAGAAGCGCGATGAACAAAGCCGCCGTGACTGCAAACGAAAGGCGCCGCGCGCAGACAGCAAGAAGGGAATAAAAAATTATGCAGCTTGTCCGCGGCGGAAGGCCGATGTCGAGCAGAGAGCTGAGCGACGCCAGCGACAGAAGATTGGGCAGGATCAATCCTGCCAGCAGCAGATGAACGGTCGGGGAGCCAATGCGCGCGGCCGCCAGGTCGGCCTGCAGGAGTGGAAACATCCGCGGGAGCCAGGCACCGGAGACGACTTCATCGGGTTTTGGGGTGAATGGCGGCGGCGACATGCCCGCAATCTAGTCGCGAAGTCTGAAGCAAGAATTTAGAAGCGCTTAAGTCTTTGGTAAGGATCTCGATTGCCTTCCTTCGGTGGCAAAGGCGCGCGTGCCCGTGCTCGGGGCGCGCCCGCGCGAAAGTGCCCTTCATTCTCGGGCAGATCGTCGGACGATTGGTCTATGAAAAAGGGCTGAAGAGGCCGAAAAAATTTTCCAGCCAAGGCATCGGCTCCAACGATCAGGCGCAAAGCCTCGAGCCCTCGAAACACGTCAAGAGCCGACGGTGCTTGCGTTTGACGATGCGGGCGCGCTTACGCTTTCCGCTTCACCCGGACGCGTGCGGCGTCCTGCGTTACGTCAAACATTCCGGCCCATATGATGAAGGGAAAATAGAACAAGAGCGGCATTGTCGTTATCTCGCGTTTCGGTTCGTTTGAACAACGCGCGGCGCCGTGCCGCAGTTTCTGGCGCTCACGCACGCGTGTTCGGCCCTCGGTCTTGTGTCGGAGGGCAAACCGGATCCGGCTGGTCATCCAAATGGATCGCGAAGCTCGCCAGCACACCGGCGCGCGATCTCGCGCACTTCGTTTCAACACGATCACATCGAGGTCGCAACCGGGTTGGTTGAAAGCACTGTTTTCGCGCCTTGCCCGTGTGTGAACCAGGTCACATTGAAACCGTGTGAACATCGTCACACTTCGGGGGTCATGTCGGCTGCGTCAAACTACGGCAACTTCGACGTTAGCGATCTGCCGCTCAAGAGCTGCGACGCCGGCGAGGTCGTGATCGCTGCGGGCTCGCGGACGGGAGATCTGCTGTTTCTCAAGGAAGGTGCTGTTGCCATTACCGTCGGCGGCGTCCAGATCGCTGTGGTGGACGAGCCCGGCGCGGTCTTTGGCGAAGTCTCCGCGCTCCTGGATGTGGCGCACCTGGCGGAAGTCCGTACCTTGTCGCGATCGCAATTTCACGTTTCGGACGCCGCGCTGATCGATCGCAATGCGGCCGCGCTCTTCTACATCGCCGGCATCCTGGCAAAACGCCTTCAGCGCACCAACATCGCGCTGGTCGCCTTGTTGCGGGACCGCATCACTGAAAACAAGCTGTAAGGCTTCGCGGAAAACTTTCCGCCGAAAATCAGCTCATTATTGGAATTGGAGCGGGCGAAGGGAATCGAACCCTCGTATGCAGCTTGGGAAGCTGCCGTTCTACCATTGAACTACGCCCGCCTCGTTTTCAGAATAGCGGGGTCCGTGCATCGAGATCAAGCATTGCGCTTTTCCGTTGACGTAGCCGAAAATTAACCGCTATTCGGTTATTTGATTGCTCGCGTCGGGTGGGGACTTTGCGTTCATGCGTCGTGTTGTGTTGCTCGCGCTGCTGCTATTGCCATGCGCGAGCTCTGCCGCAGAATTGCCGCGCATTTTGGCGAGCGCCGAAAATCAGGTGCCCGGCTGCGTCGTGCCCGCGTCGCTGATGCAATTCGTGGAAACGCGCAACGCGCATCTGAGCACGCCGCGCGAGATCGACCCGCGGTTCGGGCATATCGCCGGCCTCTACCAGAAAGTCGGCAGCTGCGTGTCGCGCGACCCCGCTCACTGCGTCGGCGTCCGCTGGGACTACGCGTTCTTTCAGATGCTGCTTGAAACCAATTTCCTGACGTTCAGAAGGCCGGACGGCAGGCTGGGCGGCGTGCGCGCGGAAGACAACAATTTTGCCGGCGTGGGCGCCACGGTGCCGGGGAAGCCGGGTGAGAAATTCAAGGACGTCCAGACCGGCGTGCTGGCGCACCTTCAACACGTATTGATGTACTCGCTGACGCCTGTCCCGCATCCCGTCGCGCAACGCACGCGTCAGGTGCAATCCGACGTTCAGGACGCGCTGCGGCGTTTGCACAAGCCGATCACGTTCACCGATCTCGCGCACATCTGGACAGGCACGAACAAGAATGCCTACGCGCTGGAGATTCAAAAGATCGCGTCGGAATATGCCGAGGGCTATTGCCGCTCGCAGCGCGTGGCCGATCGCGACTAGACCGGGCGCGGCGCCCGCGCAATGAAAAGGCCGGCTGCGCGACCTGCGCAGCCGGCCTTTCGGCTTTTGAATGCCGCTAGTTGCCGCTGATGGTCTTGACCACGCTCGACATCGGCCGCGCCTCGGCAAGGCCTCCGCCCATCTCCTTGAGCACGATTTCCTTGTACTGCGGCAGCGGCTCGACCTTTGTCTTGCCGACGACCTGGACGACCTTGAAGCCGTTGTCCTTCATCCATTTGAGGATGGCCGGGACCGCTTCAGACGTTGCGTGCTGGAAATCATGCATCAGGATGATGCCTTTGCCGTGCTTCTTGAGCTTGGCCTCGACCGACCTGACCACCTGCTCGGGCCGGCGCATCTTGAAGTCGAAGGAGTCCATGTCGGTCGAGAACACGCCGATGTTGCGGGAGCCCACGTACTTCAGCAGTTCGGGTGGATGGCGCAGCGCGGGGAAGCGGAAGAACGGGTCAACCGGCTTGTTGCCGAGCGCGATGCTGACGGCCGCGATGCCTTTTTCGATTTCCGCCTTGGCATCGTCTTCCGACAGCTTGGAAAGATCCTTGTGCGACCAGGTGTGCGTGCCGATGGTGTGACCGGCGGCCGCGACCGCCTTGACGATTTCCGGATGCCAGCCGGCATGCTCGCCGATGTTGAAGAACATGGCCTTGGTGCATTGATCGGCAAGCGCCTTGAGGACGCGCTCGGTGTTTCCCGGCCACGGCCCATCATCGAATGTCAGCACGACTTCATGGTCGCGCAGGAAGTCGTACGCCTTGAAATGCTCGAAGCCGAACCCCGGGCCGCCGGTGGTGTCGATCTCCACGACGCGCTCGACCCCGAGCGCATTCGGATGGTCGCATTGCGCTTTCGTTGACGCGGCCGCTGCCGCCGCCGCAGACTGCGCGGTTTTGGAGTCCTGCGCCCAGGCAGAGCCCGCCGCAGCCGAAATCACGATCGCGAGCAGATAGGCATAACGGGTACGCATGTGGCCTCCAGCCCCGTTGGCGTGTTGATGGATGGCGCCATTCATGCGGCTTTGGCACAAAGAGTCAATGTAAGCCCAGAAATTAGCCGTTTTCCCCCGATATTGGGCCGAAATAACGTTAATCCGGCGCGGTGCGGCCACGTCTGACAAGGTGAATTGTTGTCTGGCGAACGGTTCAGTCCTATTTGAGGAGCAAGGCCGCACAGCCTTGGAGACGAGAAGATGTCCGCCGTGGCGCCCGCCGAAACGCGCATCTCGCGCCCGCTGCTTGCCGCGGCTGCCGCAGGCGCAATCATGGTCGGGCTCACGCTTGGTCTGTGGGCGTACTATGGCACCACGGTTTTCTTTGAAGTGGTGCGTGCCGGCTGGGCGGCCTGCTTCTGAGACATCCGTCATGAACGCCAAAACGCCGAGAATACTCCTCGTGGTTTCGTCCTTTCTGGGCGGGCTGATCGTGTTTCTTGCCGCGATTTTTTTTATAGCGGGCGGCGTGCCGTCGATCGGCGGCGCGACGGGCTCCGCGATTGGCGGTCCCTTCAAGCTTGTCGATCAAAACGGAAAAGCGATTACCGACCGCGACCTGAGGGGAAAGCCCTTCCTGGTATTTTTCGGGTATACGCACTGTCCCGACGTTTGTCCCACAACGCTGTTTGAGGCGTCGGAAGTCATGCGTGCGCTCGGCAAGGATGCCGATCGCACGGCGATGCTGTTCATCAGCGTCGATCCGGAGCGTGACACGCCGGTCGTTCTCAAGAATTATCTCTCAAGCTTCGATCCGCACGTGCGCGGTCTCACCGGAACGTCGGACGCGATTGCGGCCGTGGAGAAGGAGTACCGGGTTTACTCCAAAAAAATTCCGGAAAAGGACGGCGAGTATTCAATGGATCATTCGGCCATCGTCTATCTGATGGACAAGGACGGCCGGTTCATCGCGCCGTTCAACCTTTCACGCCGACCCGAAGTCGCGGCGGCCGATCTGCGCAAATACATGTGAGCTAGCTTGCGTTGGCCGATTGGGCGGGGACCAGGGAGGCTGCATGACCGATCCGGCCTTGCTCGGCCAGTGAAAGCGGCCGAAGAACGTTCATGGCGCTTTGTGTCTCCGCCGCCGCGCCGTGGGCCGTCTTTTCCCAACGGTATGGATTGGCCAGAAACTGATAGAGTGCGCGCCACGCCGCGAGCGACAAGAGCAGCCAGTGAACCGGCATCAGCGCGAGCACCCAACTCGCGGATAACAGCCGGCGGCGCGCAAGTCCCCGCCATCCCAGGAATGCGGACGTGAGATATCCGCTCGCCGCTGTCGCGCCGTAGAGACTGGTGAGCACCACGACCGCAAGACCGTCGCCTTTCCACATCGGGACATCATCCATGACCGCTTGGATGAGAATTCCGAGAAAGACGGCGTGCACCAATGCCGCCAGTACAGTGCCGCCAACCAGAAGCTGGAATGAGACGAAATGAATCGGCCCGAGTTCGCGCAGCAAGCGGCGCGGCTCGCGCATGTGAACGAACCAGGTCTGCATCCAGCCCTTGAACCAGCGCGTCCGCTGCTTCAGCCACGGCCACAACCGCGCGGGCGCTTCCTCGAACGTTGTCGATTCGATCACTTCGGCGCGGTAGCCGAAGCGCGCCAAACGCATGCCAAGATCCGCGTCCTCCGTGACGTTGTAGGGATCCCAGCCGCCGACCGCGCGCAGCATTGCGGTGCGGAAGTGGTTGGACGATCCGCCGAGCGGGAACGGCAGGCGCAATGCGGACAGCGCCGGCAGAAAGACATCAAAATGGCCGGCGTATTCCGCAGCAAACATTGCAGCGAGCCAGCCGCGCGAGGCGTTGTTGATGGTGAGCCGGGCCTGCACGCAGGCAAGGCGGCCGCCGGCCTTGCGGAACGCGTCGAATGCGCGCCGAAGCTGATCCGGCTCCGGCCTGTCCTCTGCGTCGAAAACGACCGTGAACGCACCCCGTGCAAGGGGCAGCGCCACATTGAGCGCCTTGGGCTTCGTGCGCGGACCCGTGGCCGGGGCGACGATCGTCTCGACGGCGAGCCTGCCGCGGTAGGCCGCGATTGCAGTCCGCGTGTCCGGGTCGTCCCTTTCAGTGACCAGCAGGATCTGCAGTTTCTCGGGCGGATAGTCGAGTCGCTCGAATGACGCGAGCAATTCGTTGACCGAGGACGCTTCGTCGTAGAGCGCCGAGACGATGGTGTAGGCCGGCAGCTCATCGTCGTGGCAGCGCGCCGGCGGCTTGATCCGGGGCGGTCGCGCAAAGGCTCCGACGAGCCGCAGAGCGATCCATGCGAGAAAGCACGCTGCGAGCGACAATTCGAAACACAACTTCGCCGCCGCCGGGGCCAGCGCGACGGCAACGATTGCAGCACCGGCAACGATTGCGGCGAATGCATTGATGCCCCGCCCCCGCAGCGCCGACAGCATGGGCCAGCGCAACTGGAGCGCATTGACGGCGTGGTTTTCAACCGCGCCATTGCCCGGTTTGAAAGCAAACCCGCACAAGCGCTCCTCGGTCGTGAACCGCAGGCGTTCCGCCAGAGCTGGATTCGATCGCATCACCTCAAGCAGCCGGCGAACGTTGCGCGGGGCGACGACGATGCTCAGCCTGCCGCCGGACGTGAGCGGCAGAAAGCCTTTGCTGAGCGCGTCAACCAGCTGCGCGTCATTGAGCGGACAATGGGCGCGGGACGCTCCATCAAGCGTGTCGAATTGCTTGCCGAGGCGCGCGGCAAGGGCGCGCAGGTAGGCTTCGGCCGTGATCGCGCCGGCCGCGATCAGGACACGCTCGGCGCCGACGCCCACGGTTGCGGCCCGCCGCTCGGCTGCCGCAAGGACTTCAGCGGGCAGCAGATGGCGCACGCAATCGATTTCGGGGAACGTGCGTGCATTGGCAGCCTCTGGCTGCAGTGGCCCCGGCGGACGCCGCACAGACGCCGGTTGACGCAGATCAAGCACGCAAAGCCCCGCCTACAAGTAAGCCCCGGCCACAAGTATTCAGAGCATAATACCAAAGATACAATCAATACGCGAGAGATTTTGGAGCCAGATTCGTCCCTGAAGGAAGATCCGAACGGAGACGATCTCGAATGGCGTTTGAGCGGTTCGGGTGTTAGAAGGCGCCGATGTCCGGTTTTATGTCGCACTACATGGCGCCGATTGCGGTTGCCGCAGTCGCTGCCGTGCTGGTGCTCGGGCTCATCAACATGATGCGCGGCGGCTCGCCCAACACCTCGCAGAAGTTGATGCGCCTGCGCGTCCTGCTTCAGTTCATCGCGATCGTGATCATCATGCTGACGATCTGGATCATGGGGCGCTGAGACGGTCCGCGTTCCGGTTGCGCCGCGCCGCGCACGGGGCAATCGGATAAGCTGATCGGTCCCGATTTTCTGTCAAATTCCGGGAGCCGCCATGGTCGTCCTCAATCGCATTTACACCCGCACCGGAGATGAAGGGACCACGTCACTGGGTTCCGGCGCCCGGCGCAAAAAATACGATTTGCGCGTGTCGGCCTACGGCACCCTGGACGAGGTCAATGCCGTCCTCGGCATCGTGCGCCTGCATACGGCCAGCGACGAGGCGCTCGATGCGGCCCTTTCGCGCATTCAGAACGATCTTTTCGACGTCGAAGCAGACCTGTGTCTCTCGGAAAAGGGCCCCGGCGGCGCGCGCATGACGGTGACCGATGCGCAAGTGAGCTGGCTCGAGGGTGAAATCGACCGGTTGAACGCCGATCTTGCGCCGCTGAAATCGTTTATCCTTCCGGGCGGCAGCCCCGCGTCGGCGTACATGCATCTTGCCCGCACCGTTTGCCGGCGCGCCGAACGCATCATGGTCGAACTCAAGGATCGACCGGGCGAGGAGGTCTCGCCAGCCTCGCTGAAATACGTCAACCGGCTTTCCGATTATCTCTTTGTCGCCGGCCGCTACGCCAACGAGAAGGGCTTGCGCGATGTGCTCTGGGCGCCGGGACAGAACCGCTAGGCGCGCTTCTGCATTGCAGCATAAACGTTGACAGGCGAGCGGCGCGACCTTTAGCTTCCGGCCCACATTTAGCGCCCGTCGGAAGGGAATCCATGAAAATTCTGGTGCCCGTGAAGCGGGTCGTGGACTTCAACGTCAAGGTCCGGGTGAAACCGGACGGTTCCGGGGTCGAGCTGGCCAACGTCAAGATGTCGATGAATCCCTTCGACGAGATTGCCGTCGAGGAGGCGATCCGGCTGAAGGAGGCGGGCAAGGCGACAGAAATCGTCGCCGTCTCGATCGGGCCGGCGCAAGCTTCCGAGACGATCCGCACGGCGCTGGCCATGGGCGCGGACCGCGGCATCCTGGTGAAGACCGACGGAAATGCGGTCGAACCGTTGGCGGTCGCGAAAATCCTCAAGGCGATTGTGGACGCTGAAAAGCCCGGCCTTGTCATCATGGGCAAACAGGCTATCGATGACGATTGCAATCAGACCGGGCAGATGTTGTCAGCGCTGCTTGGCTGGTCGCAAGGTACGTTTGCATCCAAGCTCGCGATCGATGGCGACGCCGTTTCCGTCACGCGCGAGGTCGACGGCGGCCTGCAAACGGTCAAGCTCAAGGCGCCCGCGATTGTCACCACCGATTTGCGGCTTAACGAGCCGCGTTACGCGAGCCTGCCCAACATCATGAAGGCGAAGAAGAAGCCGATTGATGAAAAGACGCCCGAAGCTTACGGCATCGACATCAAGCCGCGGCTGGAGATTCTGAAAACCTCGGAGCCGCCCGGACGCAAGTCCGGCGTGAAAGTTGGCTCGCCGGCCGAGCTTGTCGGCAAGCTCAAGGATGCGGGGGTGATCTGATGACGACACTCCTCATCGCCGAGCACGACAACAAGTCGCTCAAGGACGCGACGAACAAGGCGCTTACCGCAGCGAAATCATTGGGCGGCGACGTGCACATTCTCGTCGCCGGAAATAGTTGCAAGGCCGCTGCCGATGCCGCGGCGAAGCTCGACGGCGTCTCGAAGATTCTCGTGGCCGAAGCACCCGCTTACGAGCATATGCTGGCGGAGCCGGCCGCGGCGCTGATCGTGTCGCTCGCCAGCGGCTACGATGCGATCGTTGCGCCTGCGACGACGAACGGCAAAAACACCATGCCGCGAGTGGCTGCGCTGCTCGACGTCATGCAGATCTCCGACATCACGAAGGTTGTTGCGCCCGACACGTTCGAGCGGCCGATCTACGCTGGCAACGCGATCCAAACCGTCAGGTCGAACGACGCAAAGAAGATCATCACCGTAAGAACGGCAGCGTTCCAGGCAACCGGCGAGGGCGGATCGGCGCTGGTCGAAAAAATCACACCCGCGAACGATCCCGCGCTCTCATCGTTCGTCGGCGAGGAACTGTCCAAATCCGACCGTCCCGAGCTTACCTCGGCCCGGATCATCATTTCCGGCGGCCGCGCGATGCAGTCGCGCGAGAACTTCACGAAGTACATCGAGCCCGTAGCCGACAAGCTTGGCGCCGCCATGGGCGCGTCGCGCGCAGCGGTCGACGCCGGCTATGCGCCGAATGACTGGCAAGTCGGGCAGACCGGGAAGGTCGTGGCCCCCGAGCTCTACATCGCCGTTGGAATTTCAGGCGCGATCCAGCACCTCGCCGGGATGAAAGACTCCAAGATCATTGTTGCCATCAACAAGGACGAAGAGGCGCCCATTTTCCAGGTGGCTGACTTTGGTCTGGTGGCCGATCTTTACCAGGCGCTGCCCCAACTCGCGGAGGAACTTGGAAAAATCGGCCGTTGACCATCGCGCAATATTGTCGCGGCAACGGTGGTTTCAACCTGCGGATCGGCGTAAATATGCAGGAACTACAACGATAAAGGACGGACGCAAAGGTCGGGAACCCGGCTTTGCGTCACTCGGATGGGATCATGGCGGCCAACATTCAAAGTATCGGGGTGATCGGCGCCGGACAGATGGGCAATGGCATTGCCCAGGTCTGCGCGCTGGCGGGCTACAATGTGCTTGTTAACGACATCTCGGCCGATCGCATCAAAGCGGGCCTGGCGACGATCAACGGCAATCTGACGCGGCAGGCGAGCAAAAAGGGAATCGCCGACGAGGATCGCAAGAGCGCGCTCGCGCGGATCAAGCCGGCCGAGAAATACGATGCGCTGGCCGCATGCGATCTGGTCATCGAGACCGCCACCGAAAAGGAAGAGGTCAAGCGGAAGATTTTTGCGGACCTTTGCACGTCACTGAAATCCGACGCGATCATTGCGACCAATACGTCGTCGATCTCCATCACGCGCCTGGCTGCATCGACGGACCGTCCCGAGCGCTTCATCGGCATTCACTTCATGAATCCGGTGCCGCGCATGGAGCTGGTCGAACTGATCCGCGGCATCGCGACCGACGATGCGACGTTCGAGACCAGCAAGGCGTTCGTCACCAAGCTCGGCAAGACGATTGCGGTGTCGGAGGATTTTCCGGCCTTCATCGTCAATCGTATCCTGTTGCCGATGATCAACGAGGCGATCTACACGCTCTATGAAGGCGTCGGCAATGTCGAGGCGATCGACACGGCGATGCGGCTCGGCGCCCACCATCCGATGGGGCCGCTCGAGCTTGCGGATTTCATCGGCCTCGATACGTGCCTTTCGGTCATGCAGGTGCTGCACGAGGGCCTGGCCGATTCGAAATACCGCCCGTGCCCTTTGCTGGTGAAATACGTCGAAGCCGGCTGGCTTGGCCGCAAGACGCAGCGCGGCTTCTACGACTATCGCGGCGAGAAGCCGGTCCCGACCCGCTGAACCGATGGCATCAGGCCGCCGCCGCCGGGCGCGAGGGCGCGGTGTCGCCCCAGGCCGACAGCGCGAATACGCGCTCGAACTAAGTTCGAAGGTTCGCATAAGGCGCGAGCGGCATTTCGGCTTCCTTCCAATAAATCAGTGACCCGGTGACCGCGAAATCGGCGAGCGTCACGGACGCGCCCGCGAGATAAGGCTGCCTGGCGAAATGAGCGTCCAGGATGGCGGCATCGCGCTTGAAAGCCTCGGTAGCTCTCCCGACGATCGCCTCGTCCGGTGTCCCCAGGTTGACGAGTTTTTTCACGAGCCGCTGAAAGGTGAGCGGCTGGCATGCTTCGGCGTCAAAGTGCGCAAGTTGCCAGCACAGCCACCGGCTAATGTCCGCCCGCGCCCTTGCGTCATCGGGCCAGAGCTGATTCGGCTTCTTGCCGGCGATGTACTGCATGATGGCATTCGACTCCCAAAGCGTGAAGTCGCCGTCGACCAGCGTCGGCGTGCGGCCAGTCGGATTGAGCGCAAGATAGTCGGGCGCATGCGATGCGCCCCTCGCCAGATCGACAAATTCCATTTCGAGAGGAAGACCAAGATAAGCGGCGACCGCGCGTACTTTCCAAGTGTTGGGCGAAAGCGGAAAACCATAGAGCTTCATGTTCGACTCCTCTCGTCACGAATTGCGTTTCGGCTCAAGGCCTCTCACCCGCAGCACGATGCCGGCTGTATCGCGGCCGCTCCCTCGTATTCGTCGTGCCGCTTGACCCAGGCCATGCTCCACGGAAGGGCGTCTTCGTCGCGGCCCATCGGGGCGTGATCGAGGAAGTTGTAGGTGCCGACCAGGATGTCGAGGCCGCGCGCATAGGCTGAGTAGGTGTGGAAAATCTCGCCGGCATCGTTCTTGTAGAACACGCTCATGCCGGGCGCTTCCTCGCTCGGAAACTCGCCGATGGCATAATTGTAATAGGCCTTCTTGCTCGCCATTTCCTCTTTCGTGAACGACACGTGGAAGTCGTAATTGAAATCGTTGCCGAACGAAGAGGACCATGGAAAGCGCCAGCCCATCCGCTTCTTGTAGGCCTCGATCTCGGCGAGCGGCGCGCGCGATACGACGCTCAGCATGACATCGCGTTGCGCCAGGTGCATCGCCGCGCCGTCGAAATGGTCCGCAAGGTACGAGCAGCTCGGGCAGCCCTGTATCCAGCCGGGGCCGAGCATGAAGTGATAGACGATGAGCTGGCTCCGGCCTTCGAACAGGTCGGCCAAGGTCTTGCGGCCTTCCGGCGTATCGAACACGTAGCTCTTGTCGATTCTCACCCACGGCAGCTCGCGCCGCTGCCGGCTCAATTCGTCGCGTGCGCGCGTGAATTCCTTTTCTTTCGCAAGCAGCGCTTTGCGGGCGGCGATCCATTTCTCTTGTGAAACGACTGCATGCTGCATGACAGGACTCCCGAACAGGTTTCAAGCTTTCGACGGCGTCATCCAGCCGATGCCGGCGCCGCCGGGTTCGCGCAAAATTGCGATGCGTCCGACATTCGGCACATCGAAAATCGGCCGCATCAGCTGCGCACCGCCGCTCTGCGCTTTCCTCACGCGGGCATCGACGTCGTCGACGGCGATATAGGACATCCAGCCCTCCGGTACGCCTGCGAATTTCGGATCGGTGAGCGGGAAAAGGCCGCCAACATATTCACCGCCAATTTTGGCGACCCAATACGTTCCGTCCGGCATGGCCATGTCCTCAAAAGCCCAGCCGAGCGTATCGGCGTAAAACTTCTTGTCGCGCTCGAAGTCGCGGGTCATCCGCTCGTTCCAGTAGAAATGTCCGTGCGTCCATGGATGTGGCATGGCCTGCTCCCGTTACGCAGAAACGAACTGCTCGAGTTTTTCCATCGTGCCGGTCCAGCCGTGTTCGTGCCGGTTGCGCGCATCCTCATCGAAGAATTGCTCGTGATGGAGGGTGAACAGCGTGCCGTCCCCGTCACGCTTGAAGGTGAGGGTCACCAGCGACTCCCGCTCCGGGGTCGTTTTCCACGCCCAGGTGAACGCCAACTTCTCGTTGGGGATCACCTCGCGGTAGACGCCGCTGACGTCATGCTCTTCGCCGTCGGGCGCTTGCATGACCCAGCGGAAGCGGCCGCCGACGCGCGCGTCGCCTTCGGCACGCAGCATTCTCACGTCGCGGGGACCCATCCAGCGTTTCACCTTTTCCGGATCGGCCCATGCGTTGAAGACCTTTTCCGGCGGCGCGTTGAAGCGGCGCTTGATGGTGAGGCTTGGCTTGGTTGCGGTGGTGACCATGAGTCTTCCTCCAAAAACGCAGCGAGTTGATCGAGTTTCTCGGCCCAGAACCGCTGGTATCGATTGAGCCATTCGGTCGCCTCTTTCATCGGCGCTGCACGCAGCCGGCATGTGACCGTTCGGCCGGTCTTGGTCCGGCTGACGAGGCCGGCATCCGACAGCACATCGAGATGCTTCATCACCGCCGGCAACGAAATATCGAAAGGCCGCGCCAGATCGCTGACCGAAAGATTTTCCTTTTCGCTCAATTGCGCGAGCAGCGCGCGGCGCGTGGAATCCGACAGGGCAGCAAAGGTGCGGTCGAGGCGGTTGGAATAGTAAACCATTTGGTTAAGTATAGGCGCGCCAGCGAGCGTGTCAAGAAGGAACTGCCGTTCATCTTTCGTTGACGCCCCGCCGGTAGAAACCGTCTCCATGGACGTCGCATCGCTCGCAGCAGCCTTCGTCGCCGCGCAAATGAGCCGCATGCAAATGGCAGTGGCTGCGAAAATGGTCCGCATGAACGCGGACCAGGCGAATTCCGTTGCGCAGTTGCTTCAGTCGGCGCAGCAAAACGCCGCAAACCTTGCCAACGTCGCCGCGGGCGTCGGACAGAACGTCGACGTCACCACCTGAGTTTCGCGCCGCTATTTCTTGAGAACCGCCTTGATCAGCTTGATGGCATCATCGCTCGCCCATTCGGCAGGCCCCGCGATGCTGCCGATTTCGCACCCGAGCGGGTCGACCAGCACGGTCGTCGGCATGCCGAAGGCCCGGCCGATCTCCTTGAGGTCCTGGAAGATCGTCGCGTTCGGATCGGCATAGTAGCCGAGGTTGTGCACGCCGACTTCCTTCAGGAATGCTTTCGGCTTGTCGAGATTGCGCGTGTCGATATTGACGGCGACGACCTGGAAGTCCGGGCCGCCGAGGCGCTGCTCCAGGGCATCCAAGGCGGGCATCTCTTTGCGGCAGGGCACGCACCAGGTGGCCCACAGGTTCAGCAGCACGGTGCGGCCGTGCCACTGGTCGAGCGAATGCTTTGCGCCGGACCCGTCCTCGAAAGTGACATCCGGCAGTTTCAGCGGCGACTTATCGAGGTTCACGGCCGCCACTTCGCCGCGTGCCAGAGGTGCGACCTTTTGCGCAAGATTAACCGCTGGGCCACAGACTTGGTTAGCCGCATTGCGCTGGAACCCGGCAATCCCGTATACCGCCGCGAACCCGGCGCCGGCCCCTGCGAGAACCGCCACTGCGATCATCGCAAAAAGGCGGCGTGACGGGCGTTTCGTCGTTTCCGCGGGTCGCTCGTTCATGGCCGGTCGGATATCGCTGGATGTGTCATGAGCAACAAGATGTGGGGCGGACGGTTCACGTCCAGTCCTGACGCGATGATGGAGGAGATCAACGCCTCCGTTGATTTCGACCGGCATCTTTACCGCCAGGACATCGCCGCGTCCAAGGCCCACGCGGCGATGCTTGCCAAGCAGGGCATCATTACGGCCGACGATGCGAAAAAGATTGCTCACGGTCTAGACACGATCCTGTCAGAGATCGAATCCGGCAAATTCAACTTCAAGCGTGGGCTCGAGGACATTCACATGAATGTCGAAAGCCGGCTCACCGAGCTGATCGGCGCGCCGGCGGGCAGGCTGCACACCGCACGCTCGCGCAACGATCAGGTCGCGACCGACTTCCGGCTGTGGGTGCGCGACAGCATCGATAGTCTCGATCAGGCGCTTGCGGCGTATCAGCGCGCGCTGGCGGAGAAGGCATTGGAACACGCCGCAACGGTGATGCCGGGCTTCACGCACCTGCAGACGGCGCAACCGGTCACATTCGGCCACCACTTGCTGGCCTATGTCGAAATGGCCGCGCGCGACCGCGGCCGCTTTGCCGATGCGCGCAAGCGGCTGAATGAGTCGCCGCTCGGCTCCGGCGCACTCGCCGGCACCTCGTTCGATCTCGACCGCGACATGACGGCGCGCGCGCTCGGCTTCGACCGACCGACGGCCAATTCGCTCGACGCGGTGTCCGACCGTGACTTCGTGCTGGAGACGCTCGCCGCCGCATCGATCACGTCCGTTCACCTGTCGCGGCTTGCCGAGGAAATCGTGATCTGGGCGTCCCCGCTCACGGGATTGGTCAAGCTGTCGGACAAGTTCACCACCGGTTCGTCGATGATGCCACAAAAGCGCAACCCGGATGCCGCGGAACTGGTGCGTGCGAAGACCGGGCGCGTCGTCGGGGCGCTTGTTGCATTGCTGGTTGTGATGAAGGGCCTGCCGCTCGCCTACGCAAAAGACATGCAGGAAGACAAGGAAGGCGCCATGGACGCGCTCTCCGCCTTGAGCCTCTCGATTGCGGCGATGACGGGCATGGTGCGCGACATGGAGCCGGATGCCGCGCGCATGAAAAAAGCGGCGGGGGAAGGCTATGCGACGGCGACCGACCTGGCCGATTGGCTGGTGCGCGCGCTGAAGATGCCGTTCCGCGAAGCGCACCATGTCACCGGCCGGATCGTGGCCAAAGCATCGGAGCAAGGCGTGCCTCTGCACCGGCTTGCACTTCAGACGATGCGCGAAGTCGAGCCCCGTATCGGCGAGGATGTTTTCATGGTGCTTTCGGTCGATCGTTCCGCGAAAAGCCGCGTGAGCTATGGTGGAACGGCGCCGCGCAATGTGCGTGCCCAGGCGAAGAAATGGCTGAGAAAGCTCGAAAAAGAGAAATCCTGACTTCGCCTTGTTTCTTCGGTTTGCTATGGTCCGCCCATGCTCGGAACGCTCATGAATCGCCGCAGTCCCATCACGGTCCTGGTCGCACTCGGCGCGTTTGCTGCGGCAGTTGCGCTGAGCGGCTGCGGCCGCAAGGGGCCGCTCGACCCTCCGCCCAGCGCCGCGGCTCCCCCGCCGCAGGCGACGCCGTCGGCGGTAGTTTCCCCGTTCGGGACCGGAACGAACGGCGGGCAGGCATCTGACCGAAGCGCCGGCGTCATGGGCAACGGGCAGGCGGTCGCTCCCAAGGGGCCGAACAAACGTATCCCTCTCGACGTCCTGCTCGATTGAGCGTGCGATGCATCACTTCGATTATCGTGACGGCGTCCTGCACGCCGAGGCGGTGAATCTCGAAACGCTCGCGCACGCGGTCGGGACGCCCTTCTACTGCTATTCGACGGCAACGTTGGAGCGTCACTACAAGGTGTTCGCCGACGCCTTCGCGGATGTGCGCGCGCTCGTCTGTTACGCGATGAAGGCGAACTCCAATCAGGCCGTCATCAAAACTTTGGCGAAGCTCGGCGCAGGCGCCGACGTCGTTTCGGGAGGAGAGCTCAGGCGGGCTCGCTTGGCCGGCATTCCGGCCGACAAGATCATGTTCTCCGGCATCGGCAAGACGGCGGCCGAACTCGCGCTCGCCGTCGACGAAAATATTTTGTGCGTCAATGTCGAATCCGAGCCCGAGCTCGAATTGCTGTCATCTATTGCCTCGTCCAAAGGACGCATCGTCTGCATTTCCGTACGTGTCAATCCCGATATCGATCCGAGGACGCACCACAAGATCGCGACCGGAAAAGCGGAAAACAAATTCGGTATCCCGATCAGCCGCGCCCGCGCCGTTTACGCGCACGCTGCCAAGCTGCCCGGCCTCAAGGTGGCCGGCGTCGACATGCATATCGGCAGCCAGATCACCGAACTCGACCCGTTCGGCGATGCCTTTCAGTTGCTGGCCGACTTCGTGCGCACGCTGCGCGCGGACGGCCACACGATAAGGCATATCGATCTCGGCGGCGGGCTTGGCATTCCGTACCACGACAACAACGAGCCGCCGCCGCATCCGGACGAATACGCAAAGGTCGTAAAGCGCGCCACGCGCGATCTCGACTGCCGTTTGATCTTCGAGCCGGGCAGATTGATCGTCGGCAATGCGGGAATCCTGCTGACCCGCGTGCTGTTCCTGAAGCGCGGTGAGGCCAAGACTTTCATCGTCGTAGACGCCGCCATGAACGACCTTGTTCGGCCGACGCTCTACGATGCTCATCACGAAATCTGGCCGGTGCGCGAGCCGAGGAACGGCGCTCCGCGCCTGCATGCCGATGTGGTTGGACCGGTCTGTGAATCGGGCGATTTTCTGGCGCTCGACCGCGACCTCGTCCGGCCGGAACCCGGCTCGCTGCTCGCGATCATGTCGGCCGGGGCGTACGGCGCCGTGCAAGCGGGCACCTACAACACCCGTCCTCTGGTTCCCGAAGTCCTTGTCAAAGGCGCCGAATGGGCGCTGGTCCGCCCCCGCCTTGAAGTTGACCAATTGATTGCGCTCGATCGCATGCCACCCTGGTTCCGGGGCGCATAGTTTGGGACCCGCCCGCGTGTTAGCGTGTTGACGGGTAGATTCGACCGCGGACGCGACGGAGCGGTTTTTGGATACCTTGGATCAGCAGCAGCAATCTTCCGGCGAGCAGCCGATCCGGCGGCGGCTGGAACGCGCCCTGCAACGCGCGCGGGGGAGCATTCTCTGGGAGCGGCTGTGGCCGGCGCTGGCCGCGCTCGCCGTTGCGGCCGGCCTTTTCCTGGCGTTTTCCTGGGCGGGGTTGTGGCTGGTTTTGCCCCCGCTCGCCCGCGCTATCGTCCTGTTCCTGTTCCTGATCGTAACGCTCGCGGCAGCCGTTCCGCTCGCGTTGCTCAGGATACCGACCGTCGTCGACGGCCTGCGGCGGCTCGATCGCGGCAGCGGCGAGCGGCATCGCCCGGCGACGGCGATTGCCGACCAGATCGCCGGCAGTTCGAGCGACCCGGTGACGCAAGCGCTGTGGCGCGCCCATGTCGAGCGCGCATTGCTCTCCGCGCGCAAGCTGAAGGCCGGCTGGCCGCGGCCGCATCTGTCGGCGCGGGACCCGATCGCCTTGCGAGCGCTTGTACTCATTCTGGTCGTAGCGACGTTTTTTGCGGCGGGCGGCGAGCGCATCAAGCGCATCACGGCCGCGTTCGACTGGCACGGCGTCGTCGCGCCGGCGAATTTCCGCATCGATGCCTGGGTGAACCCGCCGCTTTATACCGGCCGTGCGCCGATCATGCTTTCCGGCTTGCGCTCCGGCGAGACGCCGCAAAAGGAAGCAGAGGCGATCGCCGTTCCTGCCGGCAGCCAACTCGTCGTGCGCGGCAGCGGGGAGGTGCGTTTCGATGTCATCAAGCGCGGAGGTCTTGAGGACGCAAAGCCGGAGAAGCACGAGGCATCGTCCAAAGGCGCGGTCGAGCGCCGCCTCGTCATCAAAGGGGATGGCAGCGCGGTACTGCAGGGGGCCGGCTCCAATGTGGTGTGGAATTTCACGGCTATTCCGGACAAGCCGCCGACCATCGATCTCATTCGCGATCCCGAGCGCCAGGCGCGGGGATCGCTCAGGCTCGATTATCGCGTCACCGACGACTACGGCGTCACGCAGGCGCGGGCGACGTTCGCGTTGAAAGATGCGCCGGCGGCGGGCAGCGAGCCGGCGCATCCGCTGTTCAAGGCACCTGAATTCGGCCTGTCGCTGCCGGGCTCGCGCGCGCGCCGGCACCGCGCAGACCACGCACGATCTCACCGAGCACCCATGGGCCGGCGCCGATGTCGTGATGACGCTGATCGCGCGCGACGAGGCCGGCAACGAAGGCCGCAGCGAGGCCCATGAGCTGACCCTGCCGGAGCGCATTTTCACCAAGCCGGTCGCGCGCGCCTTGATCGAGCAGCGCCGCAATCTCGCGCTCGATGCGAATACCAAGCCGATCGTGCTGACGGCGCTCGACGCTCTGACGCTGGCACCTGAAAAATTCACGCCCAATGCCAGCGTCTATCTCGGCTTGCGCTCGATCTATTTCGATCTTCTGCACGCCAGGAGCGATGATGCGCTGCGCGAAGTTGTCGCGCGGATGTGGGACATGGCCGTGCAGATCGAGGACGGCAACATGTCGCAGGCCGAGCAGGCGTTGCGGCAGGCGCAGGAAGCGCTGCGGCAGGCGCTCGAGCGCAACGCGCCGGATGACGAAATCAAGCGGCTCACGGACCAGCTTCGCGCCGCGCTCGACAAGTTCCTGCAAGCGCTGGCGGAGCAGATGAAGCGCAATCCGCAGCAGCTTGCCCGTCCGCTCGACCGCAATACGCGCGTGCTGAGCCAGCAGGATCTCAAGAATCTCATCGATCGGCTCGAAAATCTGGCGCGCTCCGGCAACAAGGACGCGGCGCGCCGGCTGCTCGAACAGCTGCAATCGATGCTGGAAAATCTGCAAATGGCGCAGCCGGGGGATACCGGCGACGACGACATGATGTCGGCGCTTGATGAACTCGGGGACATGATACGCAAGCAGCAGCAACTGCGCGATCGAACGTTCAAGCAGGGGCAGGATTCGCGGCGAAATCAGCAGCCGGGGCAGCGGCGGCAGTTCGGCGATCTGCGGCAGGATCAGCAGCAGCTGCATCAGCGGCTGCAGCAGCTGCTTGAGCAACTCCGCAAGAATGGTCTGGGCCAGCAGATGCCCGGGCAGAAGGGCCAGGGCCAGAAGGGTCAGGGGCAGAACGAGATGGGCCAGCTCGGCGATGCCGGCGATGCCATGGGCCAGGCGGAGGGCCAGCTCGGACAGGGCGACGCCGACAGCGCCGTCGACAGCCAGGGCCGCGCCCTCGAGGCGATGCGCAAGGGCGCGCAGGGCCTCGCCCAGCAGATGCAGCAGAGCGGCATGGGACCCGGTCCGGGCCAGCCCGGCCGCAACGGACGTGCGCGTGCGCAACAGGATACCGACCCGCTCGGCCGGCCGATGCGCGGCCGCCAGTACGGCGACGATGTCACCGTGAAAGTACCCGGAGAGATCGACGCCCAGCGCGCGCGCCGCATCCTCGAGGAATTGCGCAAGCGCCTGGCCGACCCCTCCCGGCCGCAAATCGAGCTCGATTACATCGAGCGTCTTCTGCAAGGCTTCTGATCGCGCGCCGGGCGCGAGCGCGGTCGTGCGCGCGGTTACTTTGCCGCGGCCATTTCATCGCGGCTGTTGAAGAAGCGCACCATGATGTCGGCGGCCTCCTTCGGCGGCGAAGCCAATCGGCTCTGGAACGGCAGGCTTGCGCCGGGAGGCAGAAGGCTGCGCCCCGGCAACGCCGTCCACGTGTAGAGTTCCTGCCCTTTCGCGCTGCGCGCGGCGAAGCGCAGGCGCGGCACGGCAATCGACCGTTGCGATCGACTGACGATCCTGCCATCAATGACCAGGACGGGCGTTCCATCGGCGGCCTCGCGCGACACCTTCACATCCTCGAACGCCAGGTGGCGCAAGTTGACGGGCAGGCCGATCATCGCAAAAAACGACGCCGTTTGCGGCAGGTAACGCACCACGTCGTCACGCGCGAACACAAGCGCGACGTTGAAGGCAAGCAGAACCAGAATGAGCGCGCTCCAGCGTGAGCGGCTTTGCGACTGTTTGCGTTTGGCCTGAAGGCGCTCGCGCCTCGCCGCAAAGCTTTCGATGTCCTCTTGCTCGGCCACGCTTGTGTCGGCCGGCGCCGGATCATGCAACGGCTCGGGCTCGTTCGGCGGCACGAGCGACGGCGCGTCGGCGATCGGCATGGGTGAAATGTCGGACGGAATGCCGGCATTATCGCCGGCCTGGTCCGCCATGCCGCCGGCTTGTTGCGGCTCCGCCGGGGAGGCGGGCGGAGCATCACGCGCATCGCCGGCCGGCGCGCCCTCGGGCGCGGCCGATGCCGGCTCGTCGCTCTGGACGAGGGGCGGAGATTCAAGCGATTGCTCCGGCTGCACCTGGGCTTCCGCGATGGCGCGGTCGACGAAGGCGTCGAGGTCCGGCTCCGCCGCATTTGCTCCGCCGGCGAACCATGTCGACTTGCAGCGCGCGCAACGAACGGTCCGGCCGGCGGGACCGAGCGAGCCCTGTTCGACCGTGTAGGAGGTTGAGCAGCTTGGGCAGACGATCAGCATCGGAAGTCGGCGATGTTAGGCGCGCGAAAGGTACCAGCCGTCCGTTAACGGATCGGAAACCATGAAACCTTTCCCTGACGCGTAGGGTCCCGGAGCGCCGGGCAGGCGGCCTGTGGAGCGGCGGCGCTGGCGAGGTCGTGATATTGCTGTAAAGACGCGATTCTTGCGGGGGCAAAAGCAGGCAGGCGATCGCTTTGAGGCCGTCACGGGGAACGGAGACAGGGTTGGTCCGATTCGAGAACGTCGGATTGCGTTACGGCTTGGGCCCGGAGGTTCTGCGCGACCTCTCGTTCCGGATCGAGCCGCATTCGTTTCAGTTCCTGACCGGCCCGTCGGGTGCCGGCAAGACCTCGCTGCTCAGGTTGATGTTTCTCTCGCTGCGGCCGACGCGGGGGCTGATCACCCAGTTCGGCCACGACGTGTCGACACTCTCGCGCGACGCTCTCGCCACGCTGCGGCGGCGGATCGGCATCGTTTTCCAGGATTTCCGCCTGCTCGATCACATGAC
>DASSRW010000087.1:0-18440 GCA_035701545.1 Pseudolabrys sp. | reverse complement strand
CGAAAAATGCTGGACAATTTGGATAAGCGATATGGCCAGCTTCCTCAGTCGAAACAGCGACCTCTTAGAAGATAGCTGCAGCAAATATTTTTTGACCTTCGCAAATTCATATCGAAGCGCAAAACAGCAACAAATTCGCGCTCAGGAATGAGATCATCCGTTCCCGCCCTCATCCGGAGGAGCCGAGCGTAGCGAGGCGTCTCGAAGGATAGGGCGGCCCATGATTCGAGACGCGCTTCGCGCTCCTCACTATGATGCCGGATTAATTTGCGCGAGTCTCTCAGCAAGTAGCCCGGTGGGGCGGTAACGAAATCCGGCGCTCAGCATTGAGCGAGACCCGGCGCGCAGCATGATAGTGAGCGCATCCGCATTCCGCTACGCTCCATGCGGACCAGAGTGTGCTTACTTGAGGCTCTCGCAACGCAAGTCGTATTCAGCCGCGAGATAACGCCGCCGATTTCCGATCCGCATGTTCTTGTGACGCGGGCAGAAGCCGTTGGCTTTGTGTCGCTTACACATAAGGCAGCCGGCGCGATAATTTTTGGGGCGCTTGCGCTTGAAATGCATCGGAATCCCTTCGTACGCTTTAGCACGCAGCGCGTCTGAACGCGCAGTCACTACACAAGCTGCATCCTCAGCTCACGCCCGACGATGTGTGCCGCCCGTTGCAGAGTCTCGATCGTCGCGCTTCCGTTCTTTCGATCGAGCAGACGGTCCACCTGCGCACGGCTCGTCTTCATGAGCGCGGCCATGCGCTGTTTGGTGATCTTCTTTTTCTTCATTTCCCAGGCAAGCTGGAGGGCGATCACCGCTTTGGCTGCTGCCGCCGTTACCTCTTTGCGCAGCCCTTCCTTGTCAAGCCAGCTCTCGAAGCTTGACCCTATGTGCGGGTTTTTCCTTGCCATGTTCTCAGCTCCTTCAATCGCTGCCTTGCCAAAGCCAAATCATCCGCCGGCGTCTTCCGGCTCTTCTTGATGAAGCCATGTAAGGCGATGAGCCCGCCTTCGCGAAATCCGAACAGCACCCTCCGCGAAGCGCGATATTCGACGTATCTTGTGTCACAATGCGGTTGCGTCCGGCGAGCTACGCAACGGAGAAAGCCACACCCGCGGAGGTAACCCGGTAGACCGCCCTTCCCCGCCGCGCCTATAATTCCAAGCCGTGATGGGTTTCCGTGCAGGCCCAGCGTAGCCACACGGGATCAAGCGATGGGGGTCGCTCAATGAAAATTTCATCCGTTCTGCTCGCCGGCGCGTGCGCCGGCATTCTCGGCGTGGCTTCCGCCCAGGCGGGCTCGACGCTCAACGTCAAACTCGGCCTTTGGGAAATGACGACCATGGGCCAGGTATCCGGCGTGCCGCCGATTCCGCCGGAGACCCTTGCGCGAATGACTCCCGAGCAGCGTGCGCGCATGCAGGCGGCGATGACCGCGGGCATGGCCCAGCAAAACAAGCCGAAAGTGCGCCAGTATTGCGTGACGCAAAAGGATCTCGAACGCGGCCTCGACTTGAAAGACTCGCAAACGGCGGGCTGCAAGACCGCCATCACCTCAAACTCGCCGCGCGTCATGGAAATGCGCCAGACGTGCAGCGGCCGCCATAAAGCTAACGGAACGATCCGCATCGAGGCGCCCAATCCCGAGACCGTCGTCGGCAATTTCAACATGGCGATGAGCGAAGGACCGAACACCATGACGATGAAATTCGCCATGCATGGACGGTGGCTCGGCGCCAACTGCGGGAGCGTGAAGTCGGACGACTAAGCGGGAGCTGCCTACCGCTGCCCGGCCCTCCCTTGTCATTCCGGGGCGCGGCCCAACGGGTCCGGCCGAAGGCCGGCCCGATGGCAGGCTCCGGCCGCGAGCCCGGAATCCATAACCCCGGCGCTGCGGCATATGGATTTCCGGGTTCGCGCCCACAGCGCGTCGCAGACGCGCGTAAACGCGCTTCGTGCACCCCGGAATGACTCGCGATGTCTACCGGTAACGTCCCGTGGTGCCAGGGCCGCCGAGCGGATTGAACAGCCGGTTGGCGTCTTCGTAAAAGCTCGCGCCCGGCGATTGCTGGCGGCCGTGGAATTCCAGCGTGCCGCCGCCGATCTGAACCTTGCCGTCGTTGCCGGTCTGGAGCCGGGACGTCGGGCTCGTCAGATCGAGATTGGAGGAGCCGTCTTGCGTCACCGTGTTCGCGCCCTCGAACGTGAAGGCGTGCGCGGCCGGAAGCGGCAGCGCCAGACCCATCAGCGCAGCGGCGGAGACGGCAAGGCAGAATCGCGGCAGCAGTTTCATGGCGTCCTCGGGCGTTGGCGCGCGGCGACGTTGCGAACGCATTGTGGCCGCAGCACGGTGCAGAGTCGGGCGATTTGGGCCGATTTGCAAGTTAAAACGCGCCAGGTCACGGCGGAGTTTTGCGAACCGATACGCCGAAACACCACACGGTTCCCTCTCAATGGCGACAAACCACACGAAATCCAAGCAAACCGCCGAGCGCGACCGCCATCATGGCCGCCGCAAACAGCGCCGGCGCGGCCACACTCATCGTGATGTCCCGCGCCATGCCGGCCGCTCCGGGCAACACCGCCATTCCGAGGTAGTACCAGGTGAAATAAATCCCCAAGCCGCTGGCCCAGTTCTCAGCCCGCAGCGCCGCCGCCGGCAGCGCCATGATGGCGCCGGCGGGCGCGCCGATCGCCAGCGCGAGAACGGCGAACGGAACGAGCGGCGCGCCGGCAAACGGCATCGCCGCCGCCGCAGTTCCTGCAATCGCGAAGCCGCCGATCATGAACCAATCGGGTTTCCGCAAACGCTGCGCCAGATAGCCGGCGAGTGGCGCGCATGGGATCAGCGTCCAGCCGAGCACGCTCGCAATCAAGCCGGCCTGCACCAGCGAGTAGCCGCGCGCCGTCAAAAGCGCGGGCACAAAGCTGATGAGCACAATGAGCCCGACATTGTAGGCGGCCCACACGACGCCGGCGAGCGAAACCGCAAGCCACTCGCGCCGATCGAAGCCAGGCCGCAGCGATGCGCGTCTTTTTCCGGCGGCCAGCCCGGCGGGCTCTCGATAAAGCGCCGCGATGAGAGCCAGACTCGCCGCCGCCATCAACGCAGCCGCGAACATTACCGCGTGCCACGATTGCGCGGCCGCCAGCGGCGTGAACAGGAGCAACCCGAGAGCAAGGCCGAGCGGCCAGCTTGCGACCAGCACCGCCATCGCCGTGACGATTTCACGGCCGGCAAACCAGTCGGCCACCATTTTTGTCAGCAGCACATTCAACAATGCGGCGCCGGCGCCGCTGATCAGCCGCCCCATGGCGAACCATGCAACCGATGCGCTCAACGCAGTCAGCACGCCGCCGGCAACCATCAAGGCGAGCCCGACGAGCGTCATCCGTTCGGCGCCAAAGCGCTGACCGAGCATGCCGCCCGGCAAGGCAAGGAAAATGCCCGGCAGCATGAAAAGTCCGATAAGGGTGCCGAGGCCGGCAAAATCGATTCCGAACGCCTTCATCAGAAATGGCGCGGCCGATCCAACGGTCTGGAATTGGACCGCCACCATCGTGCGCGCGATGAAAAGCACAAGCAGGATCGTCCACCGATTGGAGATCGATGCCTGGGCATGGCGCATGGCTGCTTCCCCAGGCTGGAGCATAAAGCAAAACCGCCGGCCCGAAAGCCGGCGGTTGACACCGCCAACAAGCTATAATTTGACCCGTGCCGCCTGGAGCGCTTTCGCGCACGAGGCGCCATCCGTTCGGAACAGACCTGTCCGGATGATCCGGCGATCTAGTGGATGCTTACGGCTGTCTGCCGCAAACGTGTTATTTCGTCTTTCACCTGCAACTTGCGACGCTTGAGTTCTCTTACTTTCAGATCATCCACCGCCGGGTGGGTGAGGCATTCGTTGATCTCTTCTTCCAGTGCCTGATGTCGCTTTTCGAGCTCCGCAAGATGCGATTGCATCGACATGTAGGATGTCTCCTCAATCCGTGGCTCTGACGCACATAAGTTTACACCAGAGTCGCGGCAAGAGCGACCTGCGTCGTAAGCGCGCGCGGCACAATCCGGAAGGATCCGGCAATAAGCGTGGCCGCACAGAGGCTTGCCGCACAGCGGAACGGGGTTGTGGAAAATGGGAGGATTTTTGGCGATAATTGGCCGGCGACTCTTTGCGGTTCCCCTGCCGCCATTCGGGCGGGGGCGCCGGAACCTTCGGTGCCAATGACCAAAGAGGAAGAGCACGAGCTGCGGGAGCAGTTGGCCCGCCTGCTGCAGGAGCACCGCGACCTCGACGCCGCGATCGACGCGCTGGCTGAATCGCCCGGCTCCGACCTGATCCAGGTGCAGCGGCTGAAGAAGCGCAAGCTCGTGCTGCGCGACAAGATCCGGCAGATCGAGGATCAGCTTACGCCCGATATTATTGCCTAAGGCGCAAATCCGTCACCCTGAGGTGGCCGGCGCAGCCGGCCCTCGAAGTGTGACGGGTTCCGGGCACTCGTTCCCCGTCATCCTTCGAGGCTCGCTTCGCTCACGCCTCAGGATGACGGCGATAGCCGCCTCTCCTTCTTGCGCGCGTACATCGCCTTGTCGGCGGCCGCGATCATCGTTGCGGTCGAGCCGTCGGGCTGGAGCGGCGCACAGCCCGCGCTGGCGCCGACCGACAGCCGCGCCTTGCCGCGGGCAACGCTTGCCTGCGCGACGATGATCTCGAGATTGCGCGCCTTGGCCTCCGCGTGCGGGGCGCTCACGTTCCACAGCAGCACGGCGAACTCGTCGCCGCCGAGCCGCGCCACCACGTCGGAGGCGCGCACGTGGCGCGTGAGCGCCGTGGCCGCCGCCTTGAGCAGCGCGTCGCCGGCGGCATGGCCGTGCCGGTCGTTGACCGCCTTGAAGCCGTCGAGGTCGATATAGATGAGCGCGGCGCCGGTGCCGTAGCGCTTGATGTAGGCGATGGCGCGCGCCAGCACGCGCGCGAAGCCGCGGCGGTTGAGAATGCCGAGCAAGGGATCGATGTCCTCGCGCGCCTTGAGCCCGGCGATGCGCTTGCGCGCAGCGGCGAGCTCTGCCTTCAGCCGCCTGATCTCGGCGCGCAGCCGCGCCGTAGCGTCCGCGCGCTTTCCCTTGCGCGTCTTTTGCGCGCGCCGCTTTGCTTTCGCCACCCTCAGCCCTCGTGGAATCACTCGGTCGACGCGGCAGCATATAGGCCCCGTCTCACCTTGCCACGGGGGCTTCGAAACCTATAATGCGCCGCTTCCTTTCGGGTGGGGCCCGAATCGGGGCACGCATGGCTTCGGCAAAACCGGTCGCGATCATCATGGGCAGCCAGTCCGACTGGCAGACCATGAAGCACGCGGCCGATACGCTCGACGCGCTCGGGATCGGTCACGAGGCGCTGATCGTCTCCGCACATCGCACGCCGGAACGGCTTTACGGCTTCGCGCGTTCGGCCCGTGAGAAAGGCTTCAAGGTGGTGATCGCCGGCGCCGGCGGCGCCGCGCACCTTCCCGGCATGACCGCCTCGATGACGCCGCTGCCGGTGTTCGGCGTGCCGATGAACACGCACGCCCTCGAGGGCAAGGATTCGCTGCTGTCGATCATGCAGATGCCGGGCGGCGTGCCGGTCGGCACGCTGGCGATCGGCAAGCCGGGGGCGATCAACGCGGCGCTGCTTGCCGCCGCCGTGCTCGCGCTCTCCGACGAGAGGATCGCGAAGCGGCTCGACGCCTGGCGCGCGCGGCAGACCAGGGCTGTCGCCAGGCGGCCGAAGGACTAGAGCATGGCGTCGATCCGACCTCCGCTCGTTCCCGCGCAAGCGGGAATCCACAGCCCCATTCGCAAATTGAGAAGCGCTGGGTCCCCGCTTGCGCGGGGACGAGCGGGAAAGACAATGGTGTCCCGCAAACAAGATCAATTCACGTGCTGAAGCCCGGCGCCACCATCGGCATCCTCGGCGGCGGGCAACTCGGCCGCATGCTCGCGCTGGCCGCCGTCCCGCTCGGATTCAGGTGCCACGTCTATGCGCCCGAGCGCGACTCCTGCGCCTTCGAGGTCGCACGGCAAAGCACGTGCGCGGACTATGACAACGAGATGGCGCTCAATCGCTTCGCGCGCTCGGTCGATGTCGTCACCTACGAGTTCGAGAATGTGCCGGCGAAAACCGCGGCCTATCTCGCGGCGCGCAGAGAGGTATTGCCCGACCCGAAGGTGCTGGAGACGACGCAGGATCGGCTCATCGAAAAGGATTTCGTCAGGGACTTGCGCATCGCGACCGCACCGTACGCGCCCGTGCACAGCGCCATGCAGCTCGCCGACGGCATCGCGGCGGTCGGATTGCCGGCGGTGCTGAAGACGCGGCGGCTCGGCTACGACGGCAAGGGCCAGGCAAAAATCGGCAAAAATGACGAGGCCGCCGCGGCCTGGCGCAACCTGAAGAACGCGCCGTCGATCCTGGAAGGCTTCGTCGATTTCGAATGCGAAGTGTCGGTCGTCGCCGCGCGCTCGCGCGAGGGCAAGGTCGAATGCTTCGAGGTGACCGAAAACGAGCACCGCGACCACATCCTGCACATTTCGCGCGCGCCGGCGCGGATTCCGCCCGCGCTCGCGGCCGAGGCGCGCAGCATCGCGCAGCGCATCGCCAGGGCGTTCGACTATGTGGGCGTGCTGGCGGTGGAGATGTTCGTGGTGCGCAACGGCAAGCAGCGCAAGCTGCTCGTCAACGAAATCGCGCCGCGCGTGCACAATTCCGGGCACTGGACGATCGACGGCGCGACCGTGTCGCAATTCGAGCAGCACATTCGCGCGGTCGCGGGCCTGCCGCTGGCCAAGCCGCTGACGCTTGGCCGTTCCGAGATGACCAACCTGATCGGAGACGAGGTCAACGACTACGAGCGCTGGCTGACAGTGCCCGGCGCCTCGGTGCATCTTTACGGCAAGAAGGAAGCACGCCGCGGCCGGAAGATGGCGCATGTCACGCGCGTGTGGCCGGACTGATGCAGCATCGCCGCTCACGTCATCGGCTGCGGCAACAACACGGGAGTGCGCATGTCGCTTACGCTCTACTTCCACCCGCTCGCGTCGTTCTGTCACAAGGTGCTGGTCGCTCTCTATGAGAACGACACGCCGTTCACCCCGCATTTTGTCGATCTGATGGATGAAGCGCAGAACGCCGCCTTCAAGAAGCTGTGGCCGGTTGGAAAATTTCCTGTATTGCGCGACGACACGCGCAACCGCACGATTCCGGAATCGACGACCATCATCGAATATCTGGCACGGCACTATCCGGGGCCTTCAAAGCTCATTCCGGAGAACGCGGAGGCCGCGTTCGAGACGCGCGCGCTCGACCGCTTCTACGACCTCCACGTTCACGAGCCGATGCAGAAGATCATCGTCGACCGCCTGCGACCTGAGAGTCGGGGGGACAAGCTCGGCGTCGAGCAGGCGCGCGAGACGCTCAATGCCGCCCTTTCTATTGTGGAGAAGGACATGGCCAGGAAAACCTGGGCGGCGGGCGAGGCGTTCAGCATGGCCGACTGTGCGGCCGCACCGCCCCTGTTCTACATCAACATGGCGGTCGCGCCGCTCGCCGGCCGCTTCGGCAATCTCGCTACTTATCTCGAACGGCTGATGAAGCGGCCGTCCTACGCGCGGGCGCTGAAGGACGCGGAGCCGTATTTCCAATATGTCCCGCGCTGACGCAGCGATTGTTAAGGCAAAGCCGCTGTCCTAACGACGGCGTGCTCCCTCCCCTTGAAAAGGGGAGGGGCGGGGTGGGGATCAGACGAAGGCGCAATGATCCCCTCCCGGCTCGCTAACGCTCGCCGACCTCCCCTTTTCAAGGGGAGGTGACGATCCCCTTCCGTCTCGACATACGCGGCATTACCGCAGCAGTGCGGCATTGGTGTCGCGGTTCTGGTAGATCGTCGCCAGCAGCAGCGCCGCGAAATAGTTCCAGCCGACGAACGGCACGAAACGGACGATCAGCGCCTTGTAAAGCTTGCGCTCCGCACCATCGCCGAGGTTCTCGGCAATCGCCGCCACGCTGGACGGTCGCACCATGGCCCGCATCAGGCGCTGGAGCTCGAAAGCGGCGAGCCCGTAACGGCGCGTCCGCACGGCGGCGGCGCTGTCCTTGAGCGCGGCCTGCACCGCAAAATCGTTGCGCATCACCTCGAACAAGGCCACCCGGCGTTCGAGGCCGAGCGTTTCCAGCACGATCGTGTGCAACATGTCCTCGGCGGTATCGCCTGCGAGCGGCTCGACCTGCGCGAGCGGCTCATCGAGCGCGGCCTCGACTTCCTTCGGCGTGGGCGCGATGCGAAGGACGAGCGGCCGCATTTGCAGCACGAGGTCAAGCTCCGGCGTCGGAACGATCAGCAGCCAGTCGTCTTCCGCAACGCGGCCGTTGAAAACCGCCGCCAGCTCGCGGGCGAGCGAAACCTGCTCGGCGCGGAAGCGCCGCACCGCGGCACTGCCCGGCTGGAATCCGGCGGCGACGGTGCGGCGCAACAGATCGTCGGCCCTGCGGCCGAGCCGGCCGACATCACGGCGCGCATCCTGGGCGGCCTTGCTGATGGAAGTTGCGGTGTAGGTTTGCGCCCACGCCAAACGGGGCGCGGCCAGGGCCGCGGCCAATCCCCCGGCCATGCGCAGAACATTCCGCCGCTCCATGCCAGGGCTCAATCGGCTACCAACCGCAACCATCGATTTCTCCGGGCGTTAGCCCTCACAGCCCTCGGCATGGGCCCCGAAAAGCCGCCAATGGTGGACTCTTAACGCGTTATCTGCTAGAGCCGCGCGACTCGGAAGCCTGTTTTCGCAGGCTTTTCGACCCTTTAGCCCGGCCGAGCAACAACAGAGGAGCAAGCGTGCAAGTTCTCGTTCGCGACAACAATGTCGATCAGGCCCTCAAGGCGCTCAAGAAAAAGATGCAGCGCGAGGGCATCTTCCGCGAGATGAAGCTTCGCGGCCATTACGAAAAACCATCCGAAAAGAAGGCTCGCGAAAAGGCGGAAGCGATCCGCCGGGCCCGCAAGCTCGCGCGCAAGAAGATGCAGCGCGAAGGTTTGCTGCCGGTCAAGGCGAAGCCCGCGCCCGGCACGGGCGGCACGGGCGGCCGCAGTGGCGCGCCCCGCCGTTTCGGCTGAGTTCGCGGCGCAAGCCGCAGCAATCGATTGATCGTTGGCGCGGGCTCATGCGGTGCCCGCGCTATGTTTTTTTGCGGCGCCGGCATTGTCGTCGAAACCGCGCCGCATTCGCCGGCGAGGATCGTTGGGTTCGGATCATCCGATGCGAAACAGCGTGACAGCCCAGCCCCGCTCCGCGGCGCTCCGCCGGATACTGCGGCTTTCGGCCTGCGGCGCGCTGCTCGCCGCGGCGCTCGGCGGCTGCTCGACCGTCAACGGTGCGCTCAGCGCCGGCGCACCGGAAAGCGAAGATGCGGCCTACGTCGGCTCGCCGGCCAATATCGAGTCGCTTACCGACGTCGTGCGGCGCAATCCGAACGACCCGCAGGCCTACAATATGCGCGGCTCGGTGCTCGGCGAATCCGGCCGCTATCCCGAAGCGCTTGCCGATTTCAACAAGGCGATCACGCTCGATCCGAACTACGCGCAGGCCTATTCGAACCGCGGGCTCGTCTACCGGCAGACCGGGAAAATCGATCTTGCGCTTGCCGACTACAACAAGGCGCTGTCGATCGATCCGAACTATGCGCCGGCCTATCTCGGCCGCGGCATGGTGTATCGCCAGCAGAAGAAGCTGCTGCCCGCTCTCCAGGATTTCAACAAGGCGATCGCGCTGCGTCCCGACAATGCCGAAGCCTACTACAACCGCGGCATGCTCTACCAAAGCCAGCACCAGCACAGCTTCGCCATCGACGACTTCACGACCGCCATCGGGCTCACGCAGCAGCAGGCCGCGCCCTACATCGCGCGCGGCCTGAGCTACATGGCGATCAACAACAACAAGGACGCGGCGAGCGACCTCGATCAGGCGGTGAGCATCGAGCCGCAAAGCGTGCAAGCCTGGATCAGCCGCGGGCTCGCCTACGAGCGGCTGGGCGACAAGCAGAAGGCGGCGGGTTCCTACGCACGTGCGATGAATATCGACCAGAACAACGCGGTCGCCCGCGCCAGCTTTCAGCGCGTCGGCGGCAAGTTCGGCGAGGCGTACCAGACGTTCTAGGCTCGAAGTACGAGCGCAATAATCCGCGTTGAGTCAGACCGAGAGATTGCACCTCCCCTTGAAAAGGGGAGGTCGGCGAGCGAACGCGAGCCGGGTGGGGATCAATCGCATCCCCTGATCCCCTCCCCGACCCTCCCCTTTTCAAGGGGAGGGAGCACGCTATCACCGTGGCCGATACCTCGGCTTAAAACTGGCGAACTCTACCCGCCGAGGAACAGCCGGCTCACGTCGGCGTTGGCGAGCAGATCGTCGGCGCGGCCGGCAAGCGCAAGCTTGCCGGAAACCAGCACGTAGCCGATGTCGGCAAACTCCAGCCCTTTCTTGGCGTTCTGCTCGACGATGACGATGGTCTTGCCTTCCTTGTGCTGAAGGTCGGCAAGAATCTCGAACACCGCATCGATGAAGCGCGGCTCAAGCCCGATCGAGGGCTCGTCGACGAGCAGGATTTGCGGATCCATGACCAGCGCGCGGCTGATCTCGAGCAGCCGCCGCTCGCCGCCGGACAGCACCTTGGCCGGATGCTTGCGCCGCGCGGCGAGCCGCGGGTAGCGGTCGAAGACCTTTTCCGCGGCGAGCTTCGCCTCCATCGTGTGCGGCATCAGGTAGCCGCCCATCCAGAGGTTCTCCTCCACCGTCATGCCCGGAAACACCGACTTGTCCTGCAAAATGTAGGCGATGCCGCTCGAGCGCAGCTTTTCGTTCGACGACGTGCGCGTCACGTCCATCGGCTTGCCGCCGCGTTCGGTGCAGATGCTGCCTGAATAGATGTCGGTGAACCCGAAGATCGAATGCAGCACCGTCGACTTGCCGGCGCCGTTCGGTCCGATGAGGCAGAGCGATTGCTGCCGGCCGACCCGCAGGTTCAGCCCGTGCAGGATTTCCATCTGCCCATAGCCCGCGTGCAGGTTGTCGATGCGCAGATGCGGCTCATGGCCGGCGAGCGCGTCGAGCTCGTCGATGCCGACCTCGCGCGCCAGCGCCTGCGCCTGGCGCGCCACCTCTTCGACCGAGATGGCGGGCGCGACGCCGCCGTGATAGCCGCCCGGCGCAGCCTGTTCGAGCGCGGTCATCAGGTCGCACCCAGGTAGGCGTCGATCACGCGCTGGTCGCGCTGGATTTCGCCGGGCTCGCCCGCCGCCAGCATCTCGCCATGCGCGAGGCAGTAAATCTTGCTGGCCATGTTCATGATCACGCGCATGTTGTGTTCGATGATGAACAGCGTGATGCCGAACTCGGTGTTGGCGCGCTTAAGCCGGTCGAGCAGCCCATTGATCAGCGTCGGGTTGATGCCGGCGGTCGGCTCGTCGAGCAAAAGCACGGTCGGCTCGTTCATCATCGCCATCGCGAATTCGAGCAGCTTCTGCTGCCCGAACGAGAGGCTGCCCGCGCGCAAGAAGCGCTTTTCGTAGAGCCCGACGAAGGCGAGCAGGCGCGCGGCGCGGTCGGCGGTTCCGCGGTTTTCGCGCGCAAACATGTCGAGGATGCCCGACTTGCGGTGCGGGATCGAGATCAGCATATTCTGCATGCAGTTCATCTTGCCGTAGATGCGCGTCGTCTGGAACGTGCGCAGCAGACCGAGCCGCGCGATTTCCTGCACGCGCAGCCGCGAAATCTCCCTCCCCTCGAACGCGATCGAGCCGGAGTCGATCGGGTGATAGCCGACGATTGAGTTGAACAGCGTCGTCTTGCCCGAGCCGTTCGGGCCGATCAGTCCGGTAATGCCGCCGCGCGGCACCGTGAGCGACACGCCGCGGTTGGCGACGACGCCGCCGTAGGATTTGGTCACGTCCTTGAGCTCGATGATGGCGTCGGTCATTCGGCGCCCTCGACGTGCGGCGCAAGTCCGAGCGGAATGTCGCGCGAAGCCTCCTGCCCGGCCTTCGGCTCGCGGCGGACGCCGAACCAGCCTGGAAATCGCTCGAGCGCCCAGCCGGCGATGCCCTGCTGGAAGTAAACGATGGTGATAACGATGAGCAGCCCGAGCGTGACGAACTGCCAGCCGAGGAAGTAGGTCCAGGTCACTTCCTTGATGGTGTGAAAGACCACCGCGCCGATCACCGGGCCCCAGAACGTCCCCTTGCCGCCGAGCAGCACCATGATGACCATGAAGATGTTGAAGGTCGTGGTGGGGAAGGCAATGTCGCGCGGCTCGATGAAGCCGGTCATGTTGGCGAAGATCGCGCCGGAGATGCCGAGGAACACCGCCGAAACCGCCCAGGCGGCGCGCTTGTAACGGCGCGTGTGCAGGCCCATGGCCTCGGCCTTTTCCTCGTCGTCGCGGATGGCATTGAGGGCGAGGCCGAAATTGGTGGAATAGAGCCATTTAAGAAAGAGCAGGAGGACAAAGGTCAGCGCGAACAAGAGAAAATAGAAAAAGAGCTTTTGCGTATGCGGGTCGCCCGGAAAGACCGGCATGGAGATGCCGGCGGCAGCGCCGACCCATTCCCACGACGAAATCAGCTCGGCGGCGGCAATGGCGAGGCCGAGCGTGCCGATCGCGAAATAGGGCCCGCGCAGCCCGAACACAATCCAGCCGGCGGCGATGGCGAGGATCGCGCAGCCGATGCCGGCCACGACCGTGCCGACCGCAAAGCCGGTGAAATACTGCGCGTTCGTGAAAACGATGTGCGTGGTGCGCGCCCCCGACGTGTACATGCCCACGTCGTAATAGAGGCCGATCTGCACGACGGCGCAGATGTACATGCCCGCGCCGAAGAAGAAAATGTTGCCGAGCGAGTTGTAGCCCATCTGCCCGCCGAGGATGTCCCAGGTCGAGGCGAACAGGATCATCAGCCAGAGAACCGCGATCTCGTTGCTGTAATCGGGAAACAGAAACGGCGCGACGGCACCCGCCACGAGAAGAAATGCGAACGGAATCGTGTCTCGGGAGAGTACGGTCATTGCACGGCCTGGCGCACGCGCAGATATTGCAATTGCCGGTACGACAGAACACCCAGCAGCAGCAGCACAATCAGCGCCTGCTGGAACTCGGCGCCGAGCAGGAAGCCGCCGAACTGCTCGAACACGCCCATGCCGAAGCCGGCGGCGATCACGCCCGGCAGGTTGCCGAAGCCGGCAGCGGTCACGATCACGAACAGGCGGATCGAATAGGTCGTGCCCATGAACGGCTGCACGTTCCAGACCAGCGCAACGAGCGCGCCCGCCGCCCCGCAGATCGCCGCATTCAGGCAGAAGGTGAAGGCATAGACTTTTTCCGTATCGATACCGAGCACGCGCGCCGCGCGCGCGTCCTGCGCGGTGGCGCGGATCGCCTGCCCCATGCGGCTGTTCTTCATGAAGACAATGACCGCAAGCGCCAGCGCGATCGCAAGGCCGAAGCCGAGCAGCCGCGCGGCCGGCACGGAAATGAGGCCGCCGGCGAACTGCCAGATCGGCAGATGCGCATGCGCCGATTGCGTGTCGGGGCCGAAGGCCAGGTTAAGGCTCTGCTGGATCATGATGGCGACGCCAAACGTCGCGAGCAGCGAGGTGAACAGGTCGCGCGTGATCACCTTGCTGACCACGAGGCGGTAGATCACCCAGCCGAAGCACCACAGGAAAACGACGGCGCAAGGCACCCCGAGCAGCGGATTGATGCCGTGGCGGCCGAGATTCCAGGTGATGTAGCCGCCGAGCATGATGAAGTCGCCCTGCGCGAGGTTCTTGACGTTCATCACGCCCCACACCAGCGCGAGGCCGTAAGCCGCGAGCGCGAAGATCGAGCCGATAAACAGCCCGTCGATCAGCAAGCCCAGATTGAGCACCGGCGCCGCGGTGAGAATCGAAATATTCCCGAAAATATGTTGCATCGTGCCTGCCCAAAGCTGGCGCGGCGAATAGCCTGACGGCGACCCGCCGATTGCGGGGACAAGATCCGGACAAAAGGTGGAAGCGGGCGATGAACCCGCTCCCACTTTCACTCAATACTGAGCTTCGCGCGGATAATTCAGCGTCGCCACGGCGACGTTGGGCGGCCAGACGACCTTGTACTTTCCGTTCTGAATCTGCCGCAGGATGATTTCCTTGCCGGGGTCGCTTCCGTCCGGCGCAAACTTGATGTGACCGTAGAACGTCTCCAGATCGGTCTTTTGCAGCGCCGTGCGGAGTTTTTCCTTGTCGAGCGAGTTGGCGCGCGCGAACGCATCCTTCCACACGTAAACCGCCGCCGAGGCCTGTGCCGTCTGGTACGGCACGACCTTGTACTGCGGATAGGCGGCCTTGATCTCCTTGTTGTAATTGGCCGCCGTGCCGAACATCGGATCGCTCGCCTTCATCGTCTCATCCCATTGCGTCGGGCAGACGAAGCCGGCGGACGCCTTGGGAAAGTCCTGCGTCACCTTGCCGGATTCGCAGTGGGTGATGCCGACGAGCGGCACCTGGATTTCCAGCTGGCTCATCTGGCGGGCGGCGGTAACGGCGCCCTTTTCGTGGCCGGACACGATCAGCACGTCGGGCTTGAGCGCCTTCACCTTGGTCAAGAAGCTGGTGATGTCGTTGAGGTCCTTCGGCATACGGTCGTCGATCGCCGCCGTCATCTTGTATTTCTTCATCTCGTCGACAACGCCCTGGCGCACGTCGAGCGAGAACGCATCGTCCTGGTAGATCATCGCGATCTTGACCGTGGATGGGTCCTTGCCCGCCTTCTTGGCGAGATGGGCCGCCATGTCGACGACCGGGGTCAGATATTTCTCCGACGTCGCGACGATGCCGAACTGATACTTGTAGCCTTGCGTGAACAGCGAGCGCGACGCCGCCTCGCCCTGCACCAGCGGCGTCTTGTACTTCTCGATCACCGGCAGGATCGCCTTGGTCAGCGGCGAGCCATAGGGCCCGAGCACGTATTTGATCTTGTCCTGATCGATCAGGCGCTCGACCAGTTGCGCGGCGCGCGCGGGCGTCGATTCATCGTCGTAGTACTTGATTGCGAAGTGGTAGCATTTGCCGCCGATCTTCACGCCGCCGGCGTCGTTGATCTTCTTGATGGCAAATTCGTAGCCGTTCTTCGTATTGTTGCCGTTGGCGGCATAGATGCCGGTCGCCGAAAGCGCGGCGCCGAGTTGTATTGTGCCGCAAGTCTCTGCTTTCGCGGATATCGGGACGCAAGCGAGCGCCGCCGCTGCCGCCGCCGAGACTAATCCTGCCCGGTAGAGCATGTTTATCCTCCCTTGGAAGTCCCGTCGCCGCCGGGTTGGTCCCGACTGGCCGGACCATTAAAGCATAACGCTTGCCCCGCCCCGGTTGCAACGGAGACGCGGACTGCCAAAAAGCCGCAACGTCCGGTTAACGGGGCGAATCGGGCCGGCAATGTTCCGCGAGAAATTTCCCGACCTCGTCCATGGCTCCGTACTGATCGAGATCGACGTGGCCGCCGTCAGGAAAGCGCACCATGCGTTTGGGCTCGCGCGCGAGCGCAAGCAGCTTTTCGCCGAAACGGATCGGCACGATGCGGTCCTGCTCGCCATGCAAAACGAGCAGCGGCGCATTAACCTTTGCGATGCGCTCGTCCGAGCGGAAAGCATCCCGGATCAGCCAGCGGACCGGCACGTAAGGGTACGCGCTCGCGCCGATGCCCGCCGCCGACGTGAATGGCGCGTCGAGAATGAGCGCGCCGACCGTTCGCTCTGCGGCAAGCGCCACCGCGACGCCGGTGCCGAGCGATTCACCGAACAGCACGATGCGCTTCGGCGCGGCGCGCGCGGCGGCAAAATCGTAGGCCGCACGCGCATCGAGCAGCAGACCTTTTTCGCTTGGATACCCGCTCGAGCCGCCATAGCCGCGGTAGCACAGGGCGAGCAGCCCGTTGCCGCCGCTGATCAGCTTGCGGAAACGCTCGGCCCGCAGATCGAGCCCGCCGGCATTGCCCTGGAAGTAGATGACGATCGGTTTTTCGCCGCGCGCGGCGACATACCAGGCAACAAGCCGCTCGCCGTCAGCGCTCGCGAGCTCGACCTCGTGCGCTTCCAGCAGGCCGGAAGCCTCGGGCGGCGCGCAACGCGGGCCGGGGAAATACATCAGCCTGCGCTGGAACGCGAACATCAGCGCGAGCATGCCGCAGTAGAGAACGGCGAGCGCGATCAGCAGATATTCCAGAAAATTCATGCGCCGTCATAGCATGAAGATTGAGATCGCTCCGCCCCAGCAGGCTTTGAAAATCTTCCGAGGTCATTCCGGACGCCGCCAACGGGTCCGCGCGAAGCGCGGCCCGATGACAGGCTCCGCGGCGATCCGGAATCCAGAAACACGGCGAACGACCGCTGGATTCCGGGTTCGCGCCGGAGCTTGCCATCGGGCCGGCCCAAGCGGGCCGGACCCGTTGGGCGCGCCCGGAATGACGTAAAACGGTCTTCCAACAGCCCGCTCAATCCAGCGGAAACGCCATGGTCGAGAGCAGCGCAAGCTCCGCCTGGCGGCTGTCGAGACGCGTGTGCTGCACGACGATCGGCACGTTCGAGGCGATCACGCTGGAGAAATCCGTGTTAGTGGGAATCGGCGCGGGGTCCTTGAACTCGTTGAAGCGCAGATGGCGCGTGCGCCGCGCGCCGACGTTGAACACATAGGGGCCGACAGGCTCGCGGTCGGCAAAGTAGACGGTGATCTCCACACGCGCATCGGCATCGCCGGCGTTGAGGATGCACACGGTCTCGTGGCTCAGCATCTCGCGGCTTTTGGTCGGCGAGTCGGGCGGAATGTAGCCCTCGGCAATGGCCCATGTACGGCGTCCAATGTTATTCGGCATATGAGTGCTCCCAATGATGCAAAATCAAATGGCCCCGCGAACGGGAGAACGCGCCGGCATGATCTTGGTTGCACGATTGACGTTCATGAGAAATTCGATCGGAAGGCCAACGCGAGACTGCACCGCTGTCGAAACATGCCGCTCTAGAACGCCGCGCAGACCGGCTGCGTGGCGATCCCGACGGACTGCTGTCTGAACCGCGCCTTGTAAGCAGCGGCGACGGCCTCGATGCGTTCGTGCAGACCTTCGCTGTCCGGCGTCACGATGACAACGACCTTGCTCGGCTCGTTGTCGACCGCCCTGCCGTTCGGGTCGCGCCACCAGCCGCGGCCATCGAGAACTGTCATGCCGGGAAACCGCGGCGCCAGTTCACGCCTGACGAAGCGCGCCCATTTCGTTTCGCTGACGGACAGTCTCCCGCCGCTCTCGCGGCCGAAGAACAGCTCCACGCGCAGCATCGGCTTGAGCGGCGTGCGGCAGGCCGGCTCCTGCGCCATCGCCAGAGACGCCTGCAAGACGAGGAAAATGGGGATCAAGCGCTTCAGACCCGGCATCGAAAAATGATAGCACAGCGGACATGGGCCGGCCGCCGATCATCCGTTCTGCCTCCGCCGCCGACGATGACGCCATCTGGCGCATTCTCGAGCCGACGTTTCGCGCCGGCGAGACCTATCCGATCCCGCGCGACGTGAGCCGGGCGGAGGCGCTGGCCTATTGGCGATCGCCAGGGCACGAGGTCTTTGTCGCGGAGGACAATGGAGCGATTCTCGGGACCTACTATCTGCGCGCCAACGCGCGCGGCGGCGGGGCGCACGTCGCAAACTGCGGCTACATGGTCGCGCCGCAGGCCTATGGCCGCGGCCTTGCGCGCGCGATGTGCGGGCATTCGCTTGGCGTGGCGCGCGAGCGCGGCTTCCGCGCCATGCAATTCAATTTCGTCATCGCATCGAACGAGCGCGCGGTGAAGCTGTGGCAGTCGTGCGGCTTTGCGATCGTCGGCACCCTGCCCGGCGCCTTCGCACATCCCAAGCGCGGGTTTGTGGATGCGTATGTGATGTTCAGGAAGCTATGATGTCATGCCCGCGAAAGCGGCGCATCCAGTAATCGCAACTCGTGAAAGAAATCTCCCGCGCCGGCGCTTACCGGATCGCCCGCTTTGGCGGGCGATGACGGATTGGCTACATCGCCTTGACGATCGATTCCGTCATCTTCTTGGCGTCGCCGAGCAGCATCATGGTGTTGTCGCGGTAGAACAGCGGGTTGTCGATGCCGGCATAGCCCGACGCGAGCGAGCGCTTGATGAACATCACGGTGCCCGCCTTCCACACCTGCAGCACCGGCATGCCGTAGATCGGCGAGTTCTTGTCCTCTTCCGCCGCCGGATTGGTGACGTCGTTCGCGCCGATCACGAAAGCGACGTCGGCCTGGGCGAATTCGGAATTGATGTCCTCGAGCTCGAACACCTCGTCATAGGGCACGTTGGCTTCGGCGAGCAGCACGTTCATGTGGCCGGGCATGCGGCCCGCG